>JBDHFS010000418.1:0-5942 GCA_039590285.1 Gemmatimonadota bacterium | reverse complement strand
GTGATCAGGATCCATTCGTAGGCGGCTTCCGCCGTGCCTCGCTTCAGCGCGGCGCCGTAACCCTTGTTGCGGCGATGCCGCAGTACATGGGCGCCCGCGGCTGCGGCGGCTTGAGCGGTGTCATCCTCGGAGCCGTCGTCAATGACGAGGATCTCGTACTTCCACCCGGACGTCTCGAGCACGCCGCGAATCGCGTGAATCTCATCGGCGATGTGTCCCGCCTCGTTCAGGGCGGGAATGACGACGGAGAGCTCTTCGGGCAACGTGTCGCCGGCCCAAACCGCCTCCTCCTCGATCGCGCCGGTCGGGATGACCGGTCCGGTGGTGGGTCTTGGAACCTTCTGTTCGGAGCGATCCGAGCTCATCGCTTCACCGACTCCCGAGGCGGCCGACGCATCCACATCCCGAAGATGATCACTCCCGCCAACAGAAAGAGCGGCAGGGTTCGCGAGATCGTGTTCAAGGCCGGCAGCTGGAAGCCCTCGACAAAGGTGCGCACGACCGGATCCAGAACCCCGAGCGGCTGCTCCATGTCTCTGTACATCGCCATGCACCAGGCTTGGGTCACGGACAGAACGCCGATCCCACAGCCGATCAACCGAGGCATTCTAGCGACCGCCACCGCTGCAGGCACGAAGAGAAACGGGATGATGGGCGTCATGTAGCGGACACCGGTGTTGAACTGCAGCCGCGCATAATTGCTGCCGCTGAAGAAGAGCCACAAGCCGGCGAACAGCAGCAGAATGAAGACGGTTTCCCTTACGGGTAGAAGGCGTCGTTCCCGGGCGTCGATCAGCGGGTTCAGGAAGGCGAGCAGCAGGAGAGGACAAGAGGCGAACAGCCCGAAGCGGTGGTCGAACGCCAGGCTCCAAAGCAATTCGGGCTGCGGAAGTCCGTAGCCGCGGTAGCCGAGCTCGATCCATTCGACGGGGGGCATCCAGTGTTGCCCGGGTAGGAATGGGTTACCGAAGGCCCGCCACTGGTACCAATTGAGAAGCAGGATCGGACCGATCGATCCTAGCACGTACCACATTCCGCGTCGGAGCGTAGCCGCGGCGGTCCCATCCAGCCGGCTCTTGGCGATCCCATAGGCGAAAAGCCCGACTAAGAAGACGATGCCGCTGTAGTCGAAAAGCAGCGCGGTCCCGCCGGCGAGGCCAGCGGCGCCGTATGCGGTGCGGTCCGAGAGCCGCAGGCGACCGCCGGGATCCCAGAGAACGAGAAAGCCCATAAAGGCGGAGATCCCGAGCAGCAGGTTGTGGTTGAGGAATCCTGTGCGGTAAAAGACGGGCGTTCCGAACGCGTAAAGAAGCGCCAGCCATACGGCCATTCGCTGCGACGACAGCAGCCCACGCAGCAGAAAGAACATCACGACGGCCGAGAGCGCCGAAATGGGGGCC
Source organism: Gemmatimonadota bacterium (assembly GCA_039590285.1). GTDB lineage: Bacteria > Gemmatimonadota > Gemmatimonadetes > Palauibacterales > Palauibacteraceae > Benthicola. The sequence goes on along the minus strand of JBDHFS010000418.1, from coordinate 4,542 downwards.
ATGACCCCGGCCTGCATTGCGAAGGCGGCCAGTCCTAGTTTGACGTCGATTCCCCTCCTCCAGGCCTCTGCGAAAAACCGGCGATCGTTCTCGGACGGTGTTTCGTACTGCGGAGGCTCCGCTTCGCGGCGATCTTCTCTCGCTGCCCTCACCCGCTGCACGATACGATCGGTCACCGGGCGGGCGAGGGCGTAGGGGATGGCTCCCAACATCGAGGCTCCGGGGTTGTTGCCGATATGCCAGCCGTAGTCTTCCTTTTCGAACAGATCGGGATGTAGGCCGGCATACTCATCCACGCGAAACGAAAAATGATCGCCGAGCGCAACAGCCGGATATATCTCGCGCACGATGTTTGTCGTGAAGTGCAGCGCATAGACGAGCCAACACGTGAGGAACAGCCGCACCGCAAGACCGCGCGCGGGCATCGAGGCCAGGCCGCTTCCAGAGCTCACGAGGCCTCAGAAGGCAAGGTCTGCGATCCGCGCTGCATTGGCCATCAGCGTAAACGTGATGTTCTTCGCCGGAAGGAACGGGAACGTGGTGCCGTCCACCACGAAGAGATTCTCGAAGTCGTGGCTTCGGCAGATCGGCGATACGGTCAGCGGCACCGGCTTCTCCGACATGGGGATCGTTCCCGCATAATGCACGCTGGCTCCCATCGGCCGGACGTGGGCCGAGCCGGGCGGCACCAGGCAGCCGAGCCGGCGCAGGGCCTTCCTCGTGCGCCGCAAAGCCACGTGCATGCGCGAGCCCTCGTCCGTCGGCGGGCTGTAGGAGATGATCGGCACGCCCGCTTTGCGCCCGTCATCGGCTGGCATGAGCGAGATCGTACAATCCGAACGCCGGTAGTCGTGGAAGTTGAGGTTGACGAGGCCCAGAGCCGCACGGATATCCCTAAACACGAGCACGGCAGTTCGAAGATCCACGGGCATGGTCGCGATGATCGGGTGCGAAGGGGCCGTCGTCAACGCCGTCACGAGCCCGTGAGCCAGGCTAGAACCGCCCTCGCTCTCAAGGGCGATGGCCAGCTGGTGGTACTGGTAGCTCGCAGGAGAATAGGATTTACCCACCAGCGCCAGGTTCAGAAACGGCAGGAGCACCTGACGATTGTCCATCAGGCCTTCCAGCAGGACGGGCTCGGTCCCGCTCCGCACTAGTGATGCGAGGAAGATTCTCGATGTCGAAAGCGTGCCGGCCGCGAGCGCGAGCGTCTCGACCGGTATTTGCTCGCGACGACCTGATCCCAATGACCGAGTCGTGATCGACGAGATCCTGCGCATCCCGTTCGACGAGAAGCATTCCACCCAGGAGTCTCCCACGTACGTGAACTGCGGGTAACGGAAACAGTCCTCGAGAGTCATCGACGGAGTGTAGAGAGCCCCGACGGGGCACCCCCAGAGGCAGCGTCCCAGGTAGTCGCAGACCTCACGGCCCTCCCGCTTCTCGGACAGAGTCGCCACCCGCGACCGTCCCAGGTAGCAACCGAGCTTCTCGTTGAAATGGGAACGTTGCGCCGAATACTTCCGCAGAAGCAGCCGCGAATGCGGATCGAGGTCGAGCGGTGGCAGAAGATGCTCATGAACCGGCATGACACGGGCGAGGTCATCCTCAGTGCCGCAGACTCCAATGCGACGTGCCACCTCGGAGTAATAGGGCTCGAGATCGACGTAGCCGAACGGAAACTCGCTCAGATCTTCGTCGCTGAAAGGATAGACACCCCCCGTCCAAGCTTGAGCGAGCCCTCCCTTCGCATAGGAGTAAATGGGCGAGAACCCTTCGGCTCGTGAGTCGGTGTTTTCCGGCTGACGGAAGACGTAGGTCTTCGAGGGCGGGAAGCCGTAGTACTCCTTATCCTCGTCGGGCAGGACGAGCGTCTCGAAATCCGATCCCAGGAAGTACTCGACCGGGTCTTCCAGTTCGGCCTTGAGGCCGTTGAGGTCTGCTCTTAAGAGGGGCGGCGGCTGCGGGTCGTATCCCACGTCCACCATCTGGACCTCGTGTCCTCTTTCCAGCAGCGACAAAGCGAAGTGAACGCCGCTCGCGCCCGACCCCACGACCGTGATTCTGCCCATACTCACCGATTCCGCCTACCCGTGCCGGCGGCCAGGCACGGCCAGCAGCACGAGCTGAACGGGCAGCAGCACCATGGATGACAACGCGAGAAAACCAGCGAAACGTGCGCATCGTGCAGCAAGCGAGATATATGCCCCGACCCGCGACGTGGCGGTAGGCGACTCTAGCGACTCGAAACTCCCGGGGCTGCTCTCAAGGATCGCAAGGAGAAGTATCAACTTCTTCCGCAGCATCGAGCGGGGAGCGAAAATCCGAGCGTATGCATCGACCATCGGCATGGTGAGCCGTGAGCCGGGACCCAGCCGCAACAGGGCCTCGTCGAACGGCTTGAGCCGGGCATTCACGAACTCCGGGTGCACCTGGTGAGCCCTGAGATATTGAGAGAGGACGTAGGCGGTGGGCTCGCGGTCCAGCAAATACCTGGAGAAGAGGCGACACTGCCGTTCCAGGCCGTCGCTGTTCATCGATTGCGCGGTGATCATCCGTTGCGACGGAACACTAGCCGCCTTGCGGTTCTGATGGGTCGTCCTCGATTGCCACTCCATGCTGTCGGGATCGGGCGTACGTGCGCTCCCGCAGCACGCTGTGCCGCCAGAAATGCCACCGAAGTCGGAAAATCCCCTTTAGGTCGTCCCAACCGGTGCGAACGACGTTGACGCGGCTGTCATCGTCCTCGGCCCAGACCACCGGGATTTCCTTGATCCGGTAGCCGGCGCGTTCGGCCAGCACTAGCAGCTCGGTGTCGAAGAACCAGGATTGGTCCTGCACCCTGGGTACGATGCAGTCGACGACTTCCATGGACACGGCTTTGAATCCGCACTGCGCATCCGAGAAGGAATTCCGCAGAACGACCTTGAGGATAAGGTTGTACCCGCGGGAGATGATCTCTCGACTGGTCGATCTTGTCGTGACCGATTCGCGCATGAGGCGTGAGCCGATCGCGATGTCGTACCCGTCGTCGCGAATCGCGCCCAGCAGTCTCGGCAGCTCCTCTAGATCCGTCGACAAGTCCACATCCATGTAGCACATGATGTCGGCGTCGCTTGACTGCCAGGCGTATCGCAGGGCACGACCACGCCCCTTGTGGTCCAAGTGGAGGTAGTCGACGTCTCGATGCTCGGAGGCGAGCTCTCGCGCGACCCTGCCCGTGCCATCCGTGGACCCGTTATCCACGATCACTATTCGGCAACGGTAGTCGGTTAGATTGCGAACGAATCGCTGCACTCGGACAACGCTATCGGCCAGCACGTGTGCTTCGTTCAGGACCGGAATGATCACGCCGACAAACGACTCGGCTTTTCTGGCCACCTGCATCTACCCTCCGGGGATTCTCTCAAAGCTCATGCGTGGAGCGAGAACGCCACCGTCCGATCGTTTGCCCGCTCTTTAACCTAGCGCAAAGACTTGCTGCAAGTTGAAGGCCTGAATGCAACGAATCTCTCTTCATCGCAGCGTGATACGTACATTTCGCCCCGGGCAATCCTGTCGCGTTGCCGCGGCGGCTCGGCTGCTTCGTGCAGGGCTGGATCGCTTGGCGCGGACTGTAGTGCGCCTACCACACCGAGCAGCAGCAGCCTCCTCCGAATTGTCGTCCGCAGACGCGCATACGAGGCGCCAAATACTCGAAGATTCTTCCGCTCCGCGGCTGGAGGTGTATATCCTGCAGTGCGAGGCGGAACCGTAAGGTCATTTCTGAGATCGGAGTTACCTGAGATGAAAGTTGGAAAGAGCCTGATGGTCCTGACCGGACTCGTGCTTCTTTTGCAGGCGTGCACCGGCGATAGTTCAGAGGTGCAGCTGCCGCCGAGTCCCGAGCCGGATCCGACGGACCCCGGCACGATCCAGATCGTGCCCAGCACGACGTATCAAGCGATCAGCGGCTGGGAAGCGACTTGGTACGCGATGAACGAATCTCCCGCGTTCGACGCGTTCATCCAACCCTTGCTTGAGCGCGCCGTGAATGAGGCCGGGATTAATCGCATCCGACTTTCCGTGCGCTCCGGATCCGAGAGCGACAGCGATTACTGGAATCGCTGGCAGAGCGGTGAAATCGCCTATGAACGGTGGAGGCAGATGCGATACGCCACCGTCAATGACAACGAAGATCCTCTCGTCACCGACCCAGCTGGTTTTCACTTCTCCGAGTTGGATGACAGCGTGCGTGGTGTTGTTCTTCCGATGAAGCGATTGCTGGAGGCGAGAGGCGAACGCCTGTACGTGACCCTCCTCTACGTCGCTTTCACGGGGCAGATCGCGGATGGGGACTACGTTCACGATGATCCTGCGGAGTATGCCGAGTTTATCCTTGCAACTTTCCGGCATCTCCATGATGGGTTCGGTCTCGTTCCCGACGGGCTCGAGATCATGCTCGAGCCCGACAACGTCCGGCAATGGAGCGCGGGACCAATGGGCAGGGCCATTATAATCGTGACTGACCGTCTCGCTGCTGCAGGCTACCAGCCATTTTTT
>JBDHFS010000417.1:0-7773 GCA_039590285.1 Gemmatimonadota bacterium | reverse complement strand
ATACTCGGGAGCGTGCCTCATCGCCCGACGCCGCCCCGATGTCGACCCACAAGTCCTTGAGCTTGACGGCCTTGTCGCCATCGTCACCACGGATGAGGTGGATCGCCCTTCGGCCGACCACACCGGCCACCAGGCCCGAGTCGGTCAGGATCTCGACGCGCTGCCCGACGAGAACCTGCGCGTCCCACCCACCGACGTTGCGGACCCACAGGTATCCTTCGTCATCGATGTGGTTGACCATCAGGCCGATCTCGTCGATGTGCCCGGCGAGCATCACGCGAGGCGCGGCCCCCACGTTGATCGCGGCGAAGCTGTTTCCGTGCACGTCGCTCCAGGTCGCGTCGGCGAACCCTCCGGCCTCCTCGAGCCACGCGGCGGCCGCGTCCCGCTCGTAGCCAGACGGTCCGCGCGCGTCCAGGAGCCGAGTGATCAGATCTCGCATGGTGGCGTTCATAAGGCGGTGTCTATCGTTCCTGTTGGATGGTCGTGAAAGCACGCCGCGGGCCGGGCGTAGGGACCCGGGCGGAGCCGTGACGGCTAACCGGGGCGCAGCGCGATGACGGTACCACTCGGAAGGCTTGCCAGCAACGCCGCGGCGGCATCTTCAGCCGCAGTCTTTCTCCCGGGCCAGGAGTTCCCGCACCCGCTGCTCCAGCCCGGGATTGGACTGCTCTCCCGCACCGATTTCGTGGACGTAGTCAAGGAACAACCGTTCGAAATCGAAATGCGGATAGCAGCAGCGGCATTTCGCCAGATGGCGACGCACTGCTTCGTGCTCGCTCGCATCGAGCTCACCGTCCAGGTACTCGTACACGCGGGCAAGTGACTCCTCGCAGTCGAGCTCCGGTATCTCCGGCAAACCGCCGCGGGGCGGGGTCGATGTGTCTTCGCTCATCTCAGATATCCCATCTCGACGGCATATTCGTACAGCCTTTCCTGGAGTCTCTTCCGGGCCCTGAACAGTCGGGACTTCACGGTGCCCACCGGAATCTCCATGAGCTCCGCGACTTCCTGGTAGCTCAAGCCCTCGATATCGGAAAGGACGATGGCCACCCGGAACTCCTCCGGTAGCTCGTCGATCGCCGCGATTACCTCATCGTCGATGATGTGGCGGAAGATCCGCCCCTCGGGATCGGCTTCGTACAGGGACTCCGAGGAGGGCCGTTCCGCCACCAGGTCGAATTCCACGGAGTTGGGTCGCGCCTTCTGACGGCGGAACTGGTTGATGAACGTGTTTCGCAGAATCGTCATCAACCAGGCCCGGCAGTTGGTCCCCGCCTCGAAGCGATCCCACGCTCGATACGCCTTGAGCATGGCTTCCTGAACCAGGTCCTCGGCCCTGGGCTCGTCGCCCCCGCTGAGCCTCAGCCCCAGGCCATACAGCGCGTCGAGATGGACGAGGGCCTCTTCCTCGAACTCCCGTCTGCGCTGTTCGGCCGGCATGTTCATCGATTCCCCGTTCCGGTCGCCGCTGTGGAGCCTGGCATCGGTCCACGGTATGTTTCGCCCGCCCGCCCCGGCAAGCCGGCTGCACTCCGACGGTCCAGCGGTTGGCCACCGGGGCGGCTATCCGTGCATCGTGCGGGGCAGGAACCGGGCACATGCATCGACCGTACTACTCCTGGCCGGCCATGTAGCGCCGGGCGAAGAAAGAACACGTCACCGGCGCGTTCCGGTTCCCGGTGACCGGGGCCGGCCTCACGGAACCAGGAGACGAAGACCATGGCTCCCGCACCACACCGCCGCTGGCTTCGCCGGGCCGGGCTGATTCTCGCCGGCCTGGTAGCCCTTCTGCTCGTCGCATACCTCGGTGCCGTGGTCGTCCTGCGATCGGTGCTCGACCCCACCTCGCTGGCGGACAGGGCGGAACCACATCTTGCCGCCGCCCTCAACCGTCGGGTGTCGGTGGGTGCGGCCGAGCTGTCCATCTTTCCGCGCCCCGAGGTCCGGCTGCTTCGGGTCCGCGTGGAGAACCTGCCCGATTTCGAGGGCCTGCCTCTGGCCACGGTCGATGAGTTCCATCTGCGGCCCCGCCTCCTCCCGTTGCTACGAAAGCGCGTGGAGGTGGATCGGGTGCGGGTCGTAGGGCCACGAGTCCTTCTCCAGGTGGATCAGGCGGGACGGACCAACTTCGGGGACTTCGTCCCGGCATCCGGTGAGGAAGAGGAACAGCCGGCGGCCGGGATCAGCTTCGATGTCCGAGGGATCGACGTCCGGGAGGGTCGTGTGGGGTACCGGGACGCCGTGACCGGCAGGACCGTTCAGGTGGACGGGCTGCGAATCGAGGGCTCGGTGGCCCGGACGGAAGAGGGCCGAATATCGCTCGAGCTCGCATCCGTGGCGGATAGTGCGCGGCTCGCTTTGCCGCCGGCGTGGAGCCGGGGTGCGCGGGGGCTGCGGGTGGGGGCCACGCTGCGTGCGACGGTCGGACCGGAGGCCGGATGGATCGAGTTGGAGACCGGGACCGTTACCGTGAACGGATTGGCGCTGGGAGTCGCCGGGCGCGTGGACTCCCTGACGTCGTCCAGGCGATGGGTGGATCTCCGACTGACGGGCGAGAACGTGGACCTGGCGAGCATTACGGAGGCCCTCCCGGACACCCTTCGCCGAGCCCTTCCAGCCGAAGCCTGGGGCGCGCTGGCGGCCGACATCTCGGTCAGGGGGTTCGCGGGCGGCGGAGAGCATCCCGACCTGGACGGCATCATCAAGATTCGGGAGGCCGGCCTGCGACGCGGAAGCGCCACACCCATCATCGACGACGCGAGCGTGGACGTTCAGATCGCCGAGCGTACCGCTCTCATCAGCGGACTCCGGGGGAGCCTGCCCGGCGGGGACATCCGCGGATCAGGTGAGCTGTCCCTGGATTCAGCCTCGTCTTTCCGTTTTTCAGTGCAGGCGAGCGCGGACGCCCGGTTGATGATCGACGCGTCGGGGGTGGCCGCCGGAGATGGACCGGAACCGCGAAGCGGGCGGCTGCGCGTGGATGCGATCGCGTCGGGCGGATTGTCACGGCCCGACGAGACCTCGCTGTCGGGAGAGCTGGAGCTCGCGAATCTCGTCGTGGAGGGCGGCCGGCTGGCCTCGCCGGTGACGATCCAGAGGGCCGTCCTTGCCCTGGATGGTGCCGAAGCACGGTGGGATGGTGTGGAGGTTCACCTGGCAGACGACGTGGTGCGGACGAGCGGAACCATCCGGGATCTCTTCGGCCGCTTCGCCCAGGGAGCGCCGCGCGTCTCCGCTGTCGAGGCCACGGCACGATCGAGTCGGCTGGATCTGGATCGGGTCCTGGTAGCCTCTGAATCCGAGATCGGCTATGGACGTCTCGCCTGGGCCCGATTGGGCGCCAGGTCCGTCGAGGGGCGGCCGCCCGAGGACTGGGCGCGCGCGATGGAGCTGCGTCGCCCCGCGACCCTGGCCGTTCGCGGCAGGGTCGTATTCCGGGCCGATTCGCTGATCCGGCGTCCGTACGTGATGACCGACGCCGAGGGCGTGCTTCTGCTCGAGAGTGACCGGATCGAGATCGTGGACGCCCGGTTCGGCATCTACGGCGGACGGGGAACCGCCACCGGTAGCCTGCGGCTCGGAGCGGATTCATCCCAGCCGTTCCGCCTCAATATGTCCCTGGACGGAGTGCGGGCCGAGGAGTACCTGGCCCAGAACTCGCCGCTGGGCAGGCTCGTGTCGGGTGCGCTGACGCTGGATCTTTCCCTGGAAGGCGGGATGGACACCCTGTCTCTTCCGCTGGCGAGGGCTTTGCAGGGGGTGGGCCGGTTCGAGCTTCGCGATGGCCGGATCGCCTCGAACACTCTGACGCGGGGCATCCTGGAGTTCCTGCGGCTGGATGGCGTGACGGACCTGGAGTTCAGTCACTGGGTCTCGCCTTTCACGATTCGAGAGGGCGCCCTCGAGCTGAACGGAAGCGACTTCACGGGCTCGGCCCTGGTGGCTGAGCTTCAGGGCGCGCTCGGGTTCGGCGGCTCTCTCGATCTGGGCGCGCTGGTCCGACCGGACTCCGCACTGGCGCGAGGCGCGGCGGCGGCCGGGGGAGCGGCGGGCGAAGTGCTCGCCAGGTATCTGGACCGCGGCGGCGCCCTGGAGCTGGCGCTTCGTCTCACGGGCCAGGCGTCCGACCCGCGTGTCGAGCTTGATCCCGATGCCATGCAGCAGTCGACCCGCAGCGTTCTGGAGGAGGCGGCCGAGCAGGCCCTCAGGTCGGGAGAAGAGGGGGCGCGAGAGAGGGGACTGGAACTGCTCCGGGGTCTCACCGGCCAGCGTGGAGACTCCGCCAGCGCGGCCGATACATCCGGCTCCGCGGCGGACACGACGTCCTCGGGAGCTCGATAACGGCTGAGGACGCACGATTCGGGCGGAGGGGTCCAAAACGCCGGAGGGGCCGGCTGCGGCCGGCCCCTCCGAGCTTCCTGGCGTCGGGCGCTACGCCCGCCGTCGTCGCCTTTACATTCGCGGCGTCCCGATTCGGGACGGCACCCCGGAAACGACCTCGCTGCGCGTGAACATCGGCGGACGGCGGGGCTTGCAGTGCGGTCCGTCGCCCCCGATGCCTATTCCCCTGGCCGCGCCTATCCCCGCCAGCACTTCCACCGGACGATCGTCGATCGGACGCAGCGCCTGCGCGTTCGAATTGGCCGAGACGAGATAGTCCGACGCCGTCGCATACGTGACCGCCGGGTGCTCCTCCGCATCCGGCTGATCGAGGCTCTCCATGAACATGATCGGCTCCACGGCGTTGGCCATGGAGGCGGTCAGGCTGGGAATCGACGGAATCGCCGCCAGCATGGTGACGTCCGCGGGCCTGGGCGCCGGGTCATCCGCCCGCTCCGGAGTGAGGGTCTCCGCGACATCGGCGAGCGGCGCCTCGGTCTCCGGCAGCTGCATCAACTGAGCCGTCGCGCGTTGATCCTTCGCATCGGCATCGTCGTCGGCGCTGCTGAAGGCGAAGAGCGCCACCTGCAACGTCACCACGACGACCAGCCCCGCGATCAGCGCGACGCGGTATCGGTTCTGGGTTCCCACTCTGTCGATCATGCCGCTCTCCAGTCCAAACGAATTGCGTCCTCTGCTCGTCCCGGGAGCCTCGGTACCCTATTGGACCCTGTCGAACCCCAAGTTAGTCCGTCGACCTTATCGATACAAACCCGTCGAGGCGACTCGAGTTCCACCTACCGCTCCACCGGGGCACGCACCAGGTTGCCCCATTCCAGCCACGAGCCGTCATAGTTTCGAACGCGGCGGTAACCGAGCAGGTACCGCAACACGAACCACGTGTGCGCCGAGCGCTCGCCGATGCGGCAGTAGGTGATCACGTCCATCTCGGGCTTCAGGCCGCCTTGCTCGGCGTAGCTGCTCCTGAGGGAGTCCAGCTCGGCGAACGTCCCGTCGGCCTGCACGGACAGTTCCCAGGGCACGTTCACCGCGCCCGGAATGTGCCCACCCAGCATGGCTCCTTCCTGCGGATAATCCGGGGGCGCCAGCAGCTCGCCTCGGTATTCCTCCGGCGAGCGGACGTCGACCAGCGGGTACCGCCGACGCACGTGGTCCTCCACGTCCTCGCGGAAGGCGCGTACCAGCCAGTCGATGCGCGACGGAACGGGATACACGGCGGGCTCCGGCACCGGCCGGTCTTCCGTGAGTGGCCGCCCTTCCGCGACCCACTTTTCCCTGCCCCCGTCCATGATGCGCGTATCCAGATGGCCGAAGAGCTCGAACACCCACAGGGCGAAGCAGGCCCACCAGTTCGCCTGATCGCCGTAGAACACGACGGTGCTGAGATCCGAGATTCCGAGGCGCCGGACAAGCTCCGAGAAGGACTCGGGCGCGAGGTAATCGCGGCTTCCGGGATCCAGCAGATCTCGTCGCCAGTCCACGTTTACGGCGCCGGGAACGTGTCCCCCATCGTAGACGTCCGGGTGTTCATCGGCTTCCACGATCCGGACGTCGTCCCGCCACATGCTCTCTTCCACCCACGTCGTCGTCACGACCCTCTGGGGATCGTGGTAGTTCTCGATCTTCCGCCTCTCCATGAGATTACCGTACGCGGAATCCTGCACGAGTCCTCCCGGGCTCAGGGAAGATCGAGGGGAGCGAGATCCGACGCGGTAAACGAGAATTCCTCGTCGGCGATCTGGTGCGAGACGTCCACGGAAGCGCTTGTGGGATACCCGAGTGCCGCATCGTACTCCACCCGGTACTGCACGGGATCCCTGGCCAGGGCATCCTCCAGCCGGTCGAAGAGGTCATCCACGGTGGGCAACCAGCCTACCTGATCTGGCGGAAGCGGCTCCTCGCCTTCCACGAAGAAGGCCGCAACCACGCTGTCCGCCTCGACGATGATGCGAACCGGCACGATCAGCGCGCAGAAGCAGCTCTGGTGATACTCGTACTCGTAAGAGGACAGGCCGGCGTCTTCCCACGCCTCTCGGCCGTCGCGGATGTCCTTTTCCGGCCCTGTGAGCTCGTCCCCGCATGCCAGAGCGAGCGGGAGCGCCGCGCAGCAGGCAACCATGGTCCGTTTCATGGTGCGCGCGATCATGTTTGAAATATAACCGGGACGGGGGTCGGAATCACGGAACGACCCGCGGGACGGCGATGAGGATTCTTAGCGGAGGCGGGGCCTCGGGCCTATCTTATGCGACATGTGCGGACGTTTCACACTGGCCACTCCGGCCGAGGAATGGGCGGCCCTGTTCCGGCTCGACGAAGTTCCCGATGTCGAGCCCCGTTTCAACATCGCGCCGACCCAGGACGTGACCGTTGTCCGGGCGCCCGCGGGCCTGCGCGAGCACCCCGGGCTTCACCTCGCCCCGGCGGGAACGCCGCTTCCACGGGAAGTGGCATCCGTTCGCTGGGGACTGGTGCCGTATTGGGCCAAGGAGGCGGGCGCGGGACCGCCACTGATCAACGCGAGGTCGGAAACGGTCGCAGAGAAGCCGTCATTCCGCGATTCGTTTCGCGCGCGTCGCTGCCTGATCGTAGCGGATGGATTCTATGAATGGCAGGCCTCGGGCGGACGGAAACAGCCCTACTGGATAGGTCTCGAGGACCGTCGTCCCTTCGCGTTCGCCGGCCTGTGGGACCGCTGGAAGGCCGCCGACGGCGGAGTGCTCGACAGCTGCACGATCCTGACGACGGAGGCCAACGAGGCGCTGGCCGAGCTTCACGACCGGATGCCCGTCATCGTGGATCCGGAGCAGTACGATATGTGGATGGACCCGGATACGATCGCGTGGGAGCTCGAGCCCATCCTGAAGTCACACCCGTCGGAGGAGATGGCCTTCTTCCCCGTCTCCACGCGCGTGAACTACGTCGCGAATGATGATCCGCTGTGCCTGGAGCCGCTCCACACGCAGACCGAGCTGTTCTGAGCCGGCCGGGCGTACGGAGCTGGAGTCCCCTTGCCCGCGGACCGGATCCCGTCAGTCGGGCACGCTCACGGTCCGAGCCACCCCCGGAGAGACCTCCACGACGACGTAGCTCTCCGGTTGCGCGCCGATCGTCTCCCGCGATTCGGCCGTCACCGGCTCTCCGTCCACCAGCAAGGCTGGATGGGCCCCGGGGAATACGGCCCGCCAGCGGTTCCACATCCCGCTCTCCGCCGTGAGCCGGGTCTGGGTGCGTCCCTCGTGGCGCACGGAGAGCGACCCATCCAGGACCGGAACATGGGACAGCTCCAGCCACTCCATCTCCCCGGGTAGCCGTGAACGGGTGTCTACCAGCGCCTCTGAGGCGAGTGGACGTACGCCGGCCAGCTTTTTT
>JBDHFS010000416.1:0-11628 GCA_039590285.1 Gemmatimonadota bacterium | reverse complement strand
TACCCGAAAGCCTCCTCATCCCGTCCGTACAGATAGTGGGCCTCCGCCAGGTACGAGTTCTCCTCGACGTTGACCCCGGGTGTAAGGCCGGCGAACAACCGGTCGGCTCGCCGGGGCTCTACGATCCCGAAGCGCAGAGGGAAGATCTGCATGGAAGGGATGTCTGCGGCATCGAAGGTCCCGTCGGGCAGCGCGGCGGCGTAGAAACGCCCCAGCTCTTCATTCCACCAGCGTTCGTTGTACACGTGGCGCAGCCGGTCCGCCTCTCGACGGAAAGCCTCGGCCCGGTCCAGGTCGCCCGGCTCGTTCCGTGCGGCGAGAATCGACGAATAGGCCAGGTTTCCGGCGTATTGAGCCGCCACCAGATCACCGCCGGTGGCCGCCCGCCTTCCTTCTCCTTCCCAGTAGGTAGGGATGCCGCGGATTCCCGCCGCGGCTGGACTGTCCATGACGCCGTCCCCGTTGGAGTCCCAGCGCGCCACGTAATCCGTAAGGCTGTGGCGGTAGAAAGCGTCCAGGATCGGGTCCACGAGCCACGTCCTGTCGCCCGTCCACTCCCAGGCCCTGTAACTGGCCTGCACCACGTCGAAGTTGGCCGGGAGGTTGTACCAGAAGTCGTCGTCGCTCCGGTAGTCGACCGGGGCCGGGCGGTCCAGGCGGTCGATCTCCCAGAAGCCGCACCAGTCTCGCGACTCCGCGACACTCGCCCCGAACTTCCGCATCATGTTGAGCGCATGTTCAGGCAAGCCGAGCGCCAGCGCACCCTCCGTCTGGTGCGACACATCGCGCATGCAAAAGGCTTCCCGGCCGGGGAGCGACGCCTCGAACCACGGGCCCACCGGATCTTCATCGAAGACGTAGCCCAGTGCCGTCTTCTTAGCCCACCGGAACCCCTCTACCAGGGTCGTGGCATCCGAAGCGATCTCGATCCCTCCCCGCGCCAGAATCCCCTTCATGCTCCTCGACATGCCCTCACCTTCCTCCGCCCCTCCCTCGCACGATGCCAGCACCCAGCCCGCCAGCGTCATGAACCCGGCTGCCCTCATCCCTATGCCCATGTGCGCCGCTCCGCCGTCGGTGGCCGTATCGAGGTGATCACTCAAGATCGTGATTCCCGCTACCCGTAAGGGTTTTGTGCACCCCGGGAACGTCCGCGCGATTCGCAATAGTTGCATGTTTGTTCAAGTATTTTCGGGCCTCATCGGACCCTGTTTGAGGCTCCGTCTCGGATTCTCTGATCGATGGTCTTGACAAAGCCTCTCGAATCGTTGATTGTTTGGTCAAGACATGGCCAGCGATACGAGGCACCGGATTCTGAGCGTCGCGGCTCGGCTGTTTGAGGCACAGGGCTTCGACGGCACGGCCGTGTCCGCGATTCTGCGCGAAGCAGACGTCAACAGCGGAAGCCTGTACCACTTCTTCCCCAGCAAGGAGGCGCTGCTGGTCAGCGTGCTCCAAGGCCATCTGAATAGCCTCGATTCGCTCCTGGCGGACGCGTCCAGGGCGACAGACCAGCCGTTGGACAAGGTGTTCGCTCTGTTGGAGCTGTACCGCGGGAGGCTGCTAGTGTCGGGCTTCTCGCGTGGGTGTCCGGTCGGCCACCTGGCGCTGGACGCGGGGGCGCGGCACGCGGAGGCACGGGCCATCGTCGACAGCTACTTCAACGGGTGGGTGGCCGGTGTGCGCAGCTGGCTGGACCAGGCAGCCGGGAAGCTACCGGCGGCCGTTGACCGGGAGGCGCTCGCCGTGACGGTGCTGTCGACCATGCAGGGTGGTGTCATGCAGGCGCGCGCCGCCGGAGCGATCGACCCCTTCGACGCTTCGGTCAATCAGTTGCGGATATTGTTCGGGCTTCTGGCGCGCTCAGCCGGTGCCTCCCGCCCGGAGCGATCGGCCCGCGTGGCCAGGAGTTCCCCGGAGGCGGCCACCGCGGACGACAGAAGCCCCGTCATCGTGGGAGTGGGCGACGCGAAGCCGGGAGCGCAGCCGAAGCGGGAGGGCGAGATGGTGGACGAGGACGATCCTGCCTGGTGGAGAGCCTGGTGAGCGTCCAGGCTCGCCGGCGGGACCGCGAATCCGATCTCCGTGAGGCGAGCGGATGATCGACGAGCGGACGATCCGGGAGATGGTTCGGCGCGTCGTGCTGAGCACGGTGCGCGCTGCCGGGGCGCCACGCGAGGCAAGCGAGCGCCGCCTGGTGACCCAACAGCATGTCGAGGATGCGGCGGACGGCCGACTCGACGTTCCGCGGGGGTCGCTCGTCACGCCGCTCGCCCGCCAGACGGCGATGGAGCGCGGCGTCACCATCGTGGAATCGCCGGCCGGGACCGTCCGACATGGGGAAGCGGACTCGACGCCGCACGGAGACAGGGTGATCGCGCTGGCCGCCGACCACGGTGGCTTCGAAATGAAGGCGATGCTGGAGAGGCATCTGAACGCGGCCGGGCACACGACACTCGATTGCGGGACGGACGGGACGGAGTCCGTGGATTATCCGGACTTCGCGCTCGCGGCGGCACAGCTGGTGGTCCAGGGCCGCGCGTGGCGGGCGATCGTGGTAGACGGCGCTGGGATCGGCTCGTGCATGGCGGCCAACAAAGTCCCCGGAGTGCGGGCCGCCATGTGTTACGACGAGGCCACGGCCGTGAACAGTCGCGAGCACAATCACGCCAACGTTCTGACACTGGGGGCGGGCCTCATCGGAGATGCTCTCGCCCGGCGGATCGTGGATGTGTGGCTGGAGACGGCCGCTGGTGGAGGCCGGCACGCCAGCCGTGTCGACAAGATCAGGGACATCGAGCGCAGGTATCTGAAGGGATGAGCATGAAGCTCGACGAAGCGACGCTCGAGCGGATCATCGAGCAGGTCACGCACCAGGTGCTGGTCCTTGTGCAGCGTGAGCAGGCCGGAGGCGTAGCTGCCGCGTCGGAGCTCTCGGCCGGCAACTACTCCGACAGGGTGCAGCCCTTTGTCCATGCGGGCGCCGACCGGCTGGCCACCACACTGGGCGTAGCGCCCACGGACGGGCGTCTGAGCCACATGATCGACCACACGCTCCTCAAGCCGGACGCCACGCAGGATCAGATCGCGCAGCTGTGCTACGAGGCGAAAAAGCACTCGTTCGCGTCGGTTTGCGTCAACCCGTCGTACGTGAAGCTGTGCGCCGACCTGCTGAAGGACTCCGACGTGATGGTGTGCACGGTCATCGGATTCCCGCTGGGCGCCACGTCGACCGAGACCAAGGTGTTCGAGGCCCAGAAGGCTCTGCGGGACGGGGCGGCCGAAGTGGATATGGTGATCAACGTCGGCGCGCTCAAGTCGAGGGACTACGAACGGGTACAGAGGGACATCGCCGCCGTAGCGAAGGCCGTACACGCGGGGGGCGCAATCCTGAAGGTGATCATCGAGGCCGCCCTCCTGACGGACGAGGAAAAGGTGGCTGCCTGCCAGCTCGCGAAGGTCGCCGAAGCGGATTTCGTCAAGACATCGACCGGTTTCGGGCCCGGGGGCGCCACGGCCGAGGATGTGGGGCTCATGCGGCGGGTCGTAGGCGCCGGCATGGGAGTGAAGGCCTCCGGCGGGATCCGGAGCTATGAGGACGCGCAGAAGATGATCGCCGCCGGCGCCAGCCGCCTCGGTGCGAGCGCCAGCGTGAAGATCGTACAAGGAGCCGACAGGTGAGGTGCCGACATGTCCGTTGACCTTCGGACGTACTGTTTCCTGGACAGCCTGCAGCCGCAGCACGCGGCGTATCTGGGCACCGTCGCGCGGGGTTTCCTGCCTCTTCCCGGCGACGCCTCTCTGTGGATCGAGATCTCCCCGGGGATCGAGATCAACCGCATCACGGACATCGCCCTCAAGGCGACCCGGGTGCGCCCGGGGATGCAGATCGTAGAGCGTCTGTTCGGACTGCTCGAGGTTCACCACGCGGAGCAGTCGGAGGTGAGGGCGGCCGGCGCCGCGATCCTCGAAGCCCTGGAGGTGCAGGAGGCCGAGCGCATCAAGCCGCGTGTCGTGTCGAGCCAGATCATCCGGCACATCGACGCCCACCAGGTGCAGCTCGTGAACCGCATGCGCTACGGGCACATGCTGCTCGCGGGACAGACGCTGTACGTGCTGGAGGTGGAGCCGGCCGGCTACGCGGCCCTGGCAGCCAACGAGGCGGAAAAGGCGGCACACATCAACATCCTCGACGTACGGGCGTTCGGCAGCTTCGGGCGCGTCTACCTGGGCGGCGAGGAGAGGGACATCATGGCGGGTTATGGCGCGGCCGTGGCCGCGATCGAAGGCGTGTCGGGCCGCGAGGAACCGACGAAGCGGCGAGACTAGGACGGTTCACGGCGGAGCGCGGCGGCGCTCTCGCGATCATCAGGAGGAGAGAATGGCTGAAGAGTACGGCGCGGTGGACGCACTCGGGTTGATCGAGTGCCGCAGCTACCCGGCGATGGTCGAGGCGGCGGACGCGATGGTCAAGGCGGCCAGGGTCGAGCTCGTGGCCTATGAAAAGACGGGCGGCGGATACGTTACGGCCGTGGTTCGGGGCGACGTCGCCGCGGTGAAGGCGGCGGTGGAAGCCGGAGCCCGTGGCGCCGAGAAGATCGGGGAGACGGTCGCGATCCACGTCATTCCGCGTCCGCATGCGAACGTGGACGTCACCCTTCCGCTCGGGCGGCAGGGCGGCGGCGCCAAGACCACGAAGCGGTAGCCGGATCCGCGCCGGCAGGGAATCGCTCCGGGCTCGTGGTCTCACGGGCCCGGAGGCTCCCGGTGTTGAATGATCATTCAACTATGCCGGCGCCACACCAACGGAGCGGGTCATGCTGCTAGGCAGAGTCGTCGGCACGCTGGTCGCGACGAACAAGGAGCCCTCGCTTGAGGGGCTGAAGTTCCTCGTTCTGCGACAGCTCGACATCGAGGGAGAGGATACCGGGAGCTACAGGGTGGCGGCGGACGCCGTCGGAGCCGGCCTGGGCGAGGTGGTGCTCTACGCGTCGGGCAGCTCCGCCCGCCAGACGCGGGTCACCGACAAGCGCCCGTGCGATGCCGTGATCATGGCCATCGTCGACTCCCTCTCCGTGGACGGTGATGTCAAATACGACAAGGCGCGGGATGGTTGATGATGGATGACGCCCACATCCAATCCGTGATCGATCGCGTCATGTCGGAGCTGGGGCACGCCGCGCCCCCCGGCCGGGGCCCCCTGCCCCGCCCCCGACCCGTTGCGGAGCGGCCCGGTCCGGCGGCCACTCCAAGGCACGGAAGCAACCTGTTCGCGGATGTCGACGACGCGGTCGAGGCAGCCCGCCGGGCCTACGGGGAGCTTCAGAACCTTCCGGTGTCCGTCCGCGAGCAGATGATCGCCCACATGCGCAGGGCGATGCGAGAAAACGCACAGCCCCTGGCGTACGAGGCGTGGCAGGAAACGGGTATGGGCCGGTACGAGGACAAGATCGAGAAGGTGCTCCTGAACGCGAACAAGGCGCCCGGCGTGGAGTTCCTGGACACCGGAGCCTGGAGCGGGGATGGCGGACTCACCGTAGTCGAGTTCGCCCCCTACGGCCTGATCGGCTCGATCATCCCCAGCACCAATCCCATTTCGACCATCACGTGCAACGCCATCTCCATGGTCGCGGCGGGGAATGCGGTGGTGTTCAACGCGCACCCCGGCGCGAAGGCGTGCTCCAACCGGACCGTTCAGCTCCTGAACGACGCCATCGTGGAAGCGGGCGGACCGCCGAACCTGGTGTGCGCCATCGTCGAGCCCACGATCGAGACCGCCACACAGGTCATGGGCCACAAGGGCGTCAACCTGCTCACGGTCACCGGCGGAATCGGAGTGGTACGGGCGGCGATGTCGAGCGGCAAACGGGCCGTGTGCGCCGGACCAGGAAATCCCCCTGTGGTCGTGGACGAGACGGCCGACATCCAGCAGGCCGGCCGCGACATCGTCCGGGGCGCGTCGTTCGACAACAACATCATCTGTACGGACGAGAAGGAAGTGTTCGCGGTCGACTCGATCGCGGACGATCTCAAGAGCGTCATGTGCGCCAACGGAGCGGTGGAGATCGACGGGACCCAACTGGACCGACTGAGGCGATCGATCTTCACGGATCGCCCCGAGCGCGGCCGCCACGGGACGATGAATAGGGATTTCATAGGGAAGAACGCGAGCAAGATGTTGCGGGAAATAGGGATCGACGCTGGAGACGAGATCCGTCTGGTTCTGGTCGAGGTGGCCCAGGACGATCCCCTCATCTTCTCGGAACAGATGATGCCGATACTGCCCGTCGCGCGCGTGCGCGACGCCGACGAGGGGATAGATCTGGCCAGGGCCGCCGAGCACGGCTTTCGGCATACGGCCGTCATGCACTCCAAGCACCTGGACAACCTGAGTCGAATGGCCCGCGAGATGGACTGCAGCATCTTCGTGAAAAACGGCGTTTCGTACGATGGACTGGGCTACGGGGGCGAGGGTTTCTGTTCCTTCACCATCGCGAGCCCCACCGGCGAGGGGATCACGAACCCGATCAGCTTCAGCCGCATTCGCCGCTGCGTGCTGAAGGACTCATTCCGGATCGTGTGATGAACCCGGCGCTCACGTTCTCCGACACCCAGCTAGAGGCCGCATGATCGAACCGGCGCTCGCATTGATCGATTTCAGCAGCATCGCCGTGGGCATCGAGGCGGCCGACGCGATGGTGAAGCGCGCCCAGATAGACGTGATCCGGGCAGGAACCGTACAGCCCGGGCGGTACCTGGTCCTGATCGGTGGCGCCGTGGCTGACGTCCAGGAGTCGCTCGCGGCCGGAAGGCACGTGGGCGGCGAATCGGTACTCGACCACGTGTACCTGCCGCACGTGCACCCCGAGGTCGTGGAGGCCATCGGTGGCGGCCGCGTTCCGGCGCCGAGGGATTCGGTGGGAGTAGTCGAGACCACCACGGTGGCCGCGGCGCTTCACGCCGCCGACGCCGGGATCAAGGGCGCCGACGTGAAGCTCATCGAGGTGCGGATGGCCGACGGTCTCGGAGGCAAGGGAATCGTCATGTACTCCGGATTCGTGGCGGACGTCGACTCGGCGGTCGAGATCGGCTGCGGTGTGGTGCGCCCCGGACTCCTGGTGCGACAGGTGGTGATTCCGCAGCTCCACCCCGAAATGTGGGACAACCTCTTCGACGCGACGCGGTTCGGTTCGCGGCTGGAGGGCCTGTGAAGCTCGCGCGGGTGACAGGAACCGTGGTCGCCACGACGAAGTCCGCCGGGCTCGGGGGCGTGAAGTTCCTCGTGGTGCAGCCGCTCGATCGAGATGGAGTCCCCACCGGCCGGCCCACCGTTGCCGCCGACGCGACCGAGCAGGCGGGACCCGGCCACGTGGTGTTTGTCGTCGGGAGCCGGGAAGCGGCCCAGGCCCTGCCGGAGACGTTCGTCCCGGTAGACCTGGCCATAACGGGGATCGTGGATGAAGTGGATCGACCGGCGATCGACCGGGCGCCGACGGCCGCCTGGCACGATGTCTCGCCGACCCTCCCGGGAGATGGCTGATGTACATCGGCCGGGTTACGGGGTCGGTCGTATCCACGGTCAAGATCGGCCATCTCGAGGGGCGCCGGCTGCTGCTCGTGGACCAGCTCGGCCCGGATCGAGAGGCGACCGGTGACTACGACATCGCGGTCGACGTCGTGCAGGCGGGTCCGGGCGACACCGTTCTCGTTCTGGATGAGGGAAACGGCGCCCGCCAGATCCTCGGGCTGGATCCGGGAGCCATCCGGGCGGTGATCGTGGGTGTCGTCGACGAGGTGGCCCTCGGGTATTAGCCCACCGCGGCTGCCGCGCGCCTGACGAGCTCGCCGAATTCCGGCTTAAGGCTCGCCCCACCGACGAGCGCGCCGTCGATCTCCGGCATCGCCAGGAACGATCGAATGTTCTCCGGATTCACGCTTCCCCCGTACAGGATGCGCACGGACCCGGCCTCCATCTCGCCGAACATCCGGGCGATCGTTCCCCGGATCGTGAGACCGATCGTCCGGTTGACGTCGGCCGGCGAAGCCGCCTGACCGCTGCCAATGGCCCAGATCGGCTCGTAGGCGATCACGCACCGCCCCGCTTCCCGGCTCTCCAGACCCCCCAGCGCGGCACGCACCTGGCCACCCACGAAGGGTTCCGTATCTCCAGCCTCGCGCTGCTCGGAGCTCTCTCCGACGCACAGGATGGGAGCCAGATCGTGCTCGAGCGCGGCCCGCACCTTGAGGGCGATCGCCTCGTCGTTCGATCTCGGACCGGACCACGCGCGACGCTCGGAATGGCCCACAATGACGTATTCGCAAAGATCCGCGAGCATGGATGCCGAGATTTCGCCGGTGTGCGCACCGCCTTCCTCCCAATGCATGGTCTGCGCTCCGAGCCCGATCGGAGAGCTTCCCAACACGTCGGCCAGCCGTGCGAGCACCGTAAACGGGGGACAGATCGCGATGTCGATGCCCTCGACGGCGCTCAGGGCCGGGCGCAGGCGCCGCACGAGGGCCAGGGCCTCGTCGGCGCGGCCGAGGTTCATCTTCCAGTTGGCTGCGATCAGCGGGCGACGTGTGGGCATTCTTGGCCTGTCCGAGGTCCTACTCCAGTGCCGACGCTGCCAGCAGCGCCTCGATGAAGGGTACGAGCACCGGTGGCTTTCGTCCGAAGATGTTCCAGCTGTTCACGACCGCCACCAGGTCGCGTTCCGGTATGACGATCAGGTTCTGCCCACCGAATCCGAGGCCCGTCCACACGTCCACGCCGTCGGAGTCCAAGCGCCACCACTGGTAGCCGTAGCCCCAGTTCCAGTTGGGGTTGCCGGGGGCCACGTCATCGACGTGCCGCGCGGTCGCGGCCTCGGCCCACCCGTCCGGAAGAATCCGCTGGCCGTTCCAGGTTCCGTCGCGCAGGTACAGGTAGCCGATGCGAGCGAGGTCCTCGGCCTCCAGATACAGGCCACCCTCCGTGTCCGGGAGACCCTGCGGATCGCGCTTCCAGTAGAAATCCTCGATGCCCAGGGGTCCGAACAGGTAAGCCTGACCGTACTCGTCCACCGTACGGCCCGTGGCCTGGAGTATGATCGCAGACATGAGGTGGCTGCCGCCGCTGTTGTAGCTCCACTTCTCGCCCGGATCCGAGTCCGCGGGCTGCGAGAGCGTGAACTCCACCCAGTTCGAGCTCTTCTCGAGCTGGAGCGTCGTGTTGGTGTCGTCGAGGGGCCGGTCGGTCTCGTGCCACTCGATTCCGAGCCGCATGGTCAGCAGGTCTGCCAGCGTCGCGCGCCGTACGCGCTCGTCCAGCGCGCTCAGGTCGTATCCTTCCAACAGATCGAACACGAGAGCCTCCGTGCCGGAGATGTCTCCGCGCCGGATGGCTATGCCTATGAGTGTCGACGCGACCGACTTCGTGACCGACTGCAGCGTGTGTACCTCGCGTCCGCGATAGAAGGGGTGCCGGTCGGGATGGTAGTAGTTGAAGTCGTGTACGTCGGCTGGCCCCTCACACCTGTCCACCCCGCACCCCAGTGCGCCGTCCGCATCGCGCGAGATCTCCCTGTAGTCGTGGTCGTACCTTCGGTCGAGCACGAGGTAGCCTCCGGCCACCACGAGCAGGCGGTCGACGTACCCGTGCCGTCCGCCCGCCACGTCCTCGTGGAGGGCCAGCAACGGAGCCGGGTCTAGGCCCGATGCCTCGGGCGTCAATGCCGGCCAGGCCTCTTCCGGCCAGGGAGCCTGCTGTGCCGATACCGGGACCGGGAGGGACAGCATGGCCACCAGTGCGGTCACCGGAAAGGATCCGGTCGTGCGCATTCTGGGCTCTCCTTGTCTCACGAAGGAGCCGTCGTTTCTACTTCTGGAAGCGCAGTCTGATCTCGTGCGATGAGACGGAATACACTCGCACTCGTCCCTTGGCTGCACCGAATTCGGTCTGACCGGTCGGCAGGAAGAGGTTGTAGGCCGCCGCGTTGTTGCCGTTGGCCCACTTGATGATCACGGAGTATGTGTCGCGGTTGGGCATTCCAGCATACACGATCCACCAGCCGCCGGCGAAGGTCCCCCTGATCTTCGCCTCCTCTCCGACCTTCAGCGTGATGTCAGCGGGGTTCGCCATGGTCCGCTCTCCGTTCGCGCTCTCGAGCGGTCCGGGCGCTCGAAGAGTCCTCCGCTCCGGTCAGTCGCCTTCTTCCACGCCCTCGGGGTCGAGGTTCCCGTCGATGAACTTCAGATTGTACCGCAGGCTGTCAATTCGCCAGCTTCCGCGCACCTTCTGAAGGCCGACATCATACGTGCCCACGAACCTGTGCGTGTCCTGGCCCGATTCGTTCGGCAGGTAGTGGAACGCGATGCCGTTGCATGAGGCGCTCGCTTCGTTGCCGTGCACTTCCACTTCGTAGTTGCCCGCCTGGTGATGGATCGCCTCCAGGTGGCCGAAAGATTCACGCCAACCCTCGACGATCGCCTCGGGTGTCGTGTCCTCCGGCTCGCCTCCCGAGAGGGAGACCGTGTCGAGCACGACGCGTGGCGCGAAACAGACCCGCGCACCGTCCCAGTCCATGGCGTCGACGCTGCGAAACAAGCGGTTGATCGTGGTTACGACCGCGTCCCGCTCGAGGAGGAGCCGCAGCGGGTCCTCCTGCCTGAGCCCGTTGCTCATCTATCGTCTCACTCGTGTCGTTGAAATCGTGACGCCGCGACAGATCCGGGCGACACCGCACAGTCCGGCCCCAGGGGGCGCCCGGCAGCCGAACTCGAGCGAGGAGGGTACGCTATCGGGCGTCGATGCGGAAGATGCGGTAGGGCTCGGTGATCTCGCGTCCCAGGTGTATCTGTGCGGTGGTGAAAAGGATCCGGCCTTCGGGATCCACGGTGAACGTGTCCGGCCACCGGATCCGCTCGTCCTGAACCACGACTTCCGTGGCTCCGGTCGCCGGATCGAGGCTACGGATCGCGTTCTCCTCCAGAGCGCTGATGTACAGCATCCCGTCGGGTCCGAACGCGAGGCCATCCGCTGCGCCCGTGGCCCCCACGACCTCGACTCGGTCGGCCAGCGCTTCCGGCTCCAGCGTCGAATCACGCAGGGACGCCGTGGGCACGCGGTAGAGGGTTCGGCCCGTGAGCGCCTGGTAGTACAGATGCTCGCCGTCGGGGGACAGGGCGATCCCATCGGAGTGGACACGGGGCGACGAGCCGTCCCGCCTCACCCACGGCCTGTCCTCGATCGTCAGAATTACGTCCTCGGCTTCCGTCGACGGATAATCGTCGAGCAGGCGCCGGCTCTCCCCTGTGGCCAGGTCGGTGACGATGATCGCCCCGTTCCCGGAATCCGTCATGTACGCGGCACCCGCCGCGAGGTCGATTCGTACGTCGTTCAGGTAACTGTCCGCGGTAATCACGGGCTCGGCGTACGTGTACACGGCCACAGGCTCTCCGGTGATCGTATCGAACCGGATCAGCTTCGGGCCGCCGTCGACCACCCCACCGACGTTGGCGGGGTCGAGCGTCCACACCAGACCTTCCGAGTCGGCCACCACGCTCTGTACGCACACGAACCGGACGGCCGGATCATCACCCGGAGCCCAAGCGTTCCACTCCTCGTCGGGGAACGGAACCGGGTTTTTT
>JBDHFS010000415.1:10880-20915 GCA_039590285.1 Gemmatimonadota bacterium | reverse complement strand
ACCCCGTGGGCTACATCGGGGCCGACAACAAAGGACTGGACCAGGTCCTCTCGTCACCGGGAGGCACCAACCGCGATTCGCATGGCACGTATCCGATGCCGGGGCTGTTCAAGGACGTCGGTCCGGCCGGCGCCTCCGAGACGATCTCGGATTTCTTCGACCACCAGAAGTTCTTCGCGGGCGAGAGCAAGGAAATAGACAGGCTGAACCGGTTCGACCGGGGAGGAGTGATCTTCCTGGGCCACGAGCAGACGGTGGCCATCGTGCCGGACTACGAGCGCGTGATCGACCTGGTGCTCACCGATCCCGAAGTGCGCCAGGAGTGGAGCTGGCTGGTCCTGCCCATGCGGTGGGGATACCCGGCCGTGCACTCGATATTCGCCGGCGTGGTATCGAACGCCGAGACCGGAAACCTCTCGATCGTGGGGCCGGCGTTCAACACGGGCTGGAACCGGTCCGGCGAGAACGTCCAGTACAAGGCCTATGTCCCGCATGTGCTACCGCGCCTGTTCCCGACCGATCTTCAAGACGCGTTCTCCAACGATTGGGGGTACTTCAACGCGACGCTACCGGTGATCAGCTTCCTGCCTCCATTCGACCTTTTGTGGCGTGTCGTGGCCGCGCCGATCCGCGCGGTCGCAACACCGCTAGAGCCGACGATGTACCCACGGGAGTCGATCCCCTTCCGATTCGTGGGGCTCGATGCCGGCGTGATGCTGGAGGACATCCCGATAGAATACGAAGAACTGCTCTACAACCCGGACCAGATCAATGGTATGCTCACCGGTCTCGTCGACCACCTGATCACGGCCGGAGCCGACTCTACGACGGAGATTACCGACGGCTTCGAGTCGATCGAATCGGTGACCGCTCCGCTGTTTCGCATTCAGCTGTTCATCGGCGACCGCTTCACGAGCACCAACTCGCTCGTGCACTTCCGCAGTAAGGTCGTGTCCGGTCTTCATTTCAACAACATCAGCGACTTCACGATCACGGCCGATCTCAACTGGTGGGAATACACGGGAAGCCTGCGCTACAGCATTCTAACCGGCTCCATTCAGCCATACGCCAAGGCGGGGTACGGCTTGAGCTGGTACCGCATGGAAGAGGTAGCAACCAATGGCACCGTGATCGACGTTCCTGACTCCAAGTGGGTCCGCCAACCGTCGGTGTTTCCGTTCGAGAATTTGCTCCCCAACACCTGGCACATCGGAGCCGGGCTCGAGCTCGTGACCATCCGGGGCTACGGTGGCCTGCCTGGCGGTCTCGACCTCGGCCTGTCGGTGGAGTGGCTCTACTTCACCAACAAGCTCGGTGTGGACGCAACCGGTGTAGCCGTCGAAGAGCTGATCCAGCTGGGCGTACCGGCGGACGAGCTTCCTCGCGAACGCTGGATCGGGCGCAACGTCCTCAATCTGACGGCGACGATCAGCTACTGAGCTTCACCGCCGTGCTGCGTCCGGCTCCACCCGTTGCCACCCCCATTTCCTCCACCACCGTCATCAGCGGGCGACGTGCTGTCGCTGCTGCAGGCGCCCAGGGCGATGGCCGCCCCGAGCACGAGTACAATGCTCGTTGCGCGCTGTCATGCGAAGGGCGGCCCACGATTGAACCGCCCCTGTCTCTAACTGCAGACTGTGTTCAGGACTCCCACCGCTCCCTCACAGGTTCCGGTGCTGGTTTCGGAGACCTGTCGGCGACCCTTGCCTTAAGTCCCTTGCCGCCACGGAACGAAGGACTGTTTCGCGCCGCAATCATGATGGGTTCTCCCGTCTGAGGGTTGCGATCCCTGCGAGCCTTTGAGTGCCGGGTTGTGAAAGTGCCGAAGCCAGTGACCCTCACGTGACGACCCGCATCAAGCTCGGTGGCGATAATCCCCTCGCCCGCCTTCGTGGAGAAGATGCAATCAATGGCCTGCAACGCTTTCGCCTTGGAGATTCCGGCCTTGGCCGCCAGCTTCTCCGCTAACTCCTGCTTCGTCATGGGTCCACCTCCGGGTGAAAGTAGGCCAGCTTTACCGCCGCGCCTCTATAAGCCTTCTGATCACACACATACTGTTTGCGGCTCGCCTGTCAATGATGCGATCACCAAGCCACGTCACCCTTTCACCCCGCCGTCCCGCAGGCAAGGAACAACCGCGCAGCGTTGAACTTCTCCACTGGAAAGTCCAGGTGCATGAGCATTCGCATGGCAGGTATCCTCCTCTTCGTGGGTAGGATCGTGTAGGCACCCCACAGTAAGCAATCTGAACCTGGATACGTAGACCGCGGGTTACTGACTGGAAGGCTGTCGGGCGGGCCAAAGTGAAGCGCCCGGCGTGCCGCCGCAGGCATTCGAGCCCTGGCGAGACTACCGGGCGCTGGAGAACGCTCAACGGCGGTCCCCGGTTTTGGTGGGGCTACGATTCATGCTCTGGAAAGCTGTAGGCGTTAAGGATCGTCGGCACGGTCGTGATCGTTCCCTCATTGTACAGCAGCATCAACTCGTCTCTGCGATCTCTCCTCTGGCAGTAGTTCACTGCGCCAGCGCCGATTGCATAGAGAGTTCCCATTACAACGGTACACCCTCCACCCAGAATGAAGGCAAGTTTACCCAGTATCAGCAACGTTTCTACGGTCTCTGGATCCACGATACGATCCTCTTCCTCGGCGGCCGGCGTGCGAGCCATGCGACAAACGGAAACAGGGAAGCCCGCTTGAGATCTCTCCCGCTCCGACGAGTCTTGCTCAGCCAGCTACCTGACGATAGCTGCAGGGTGCGGACTTCTCAGCTCGCAGCTCCATGCCAGGGGTGCCGAGCAACGGTGTCCCGCATCTCTACGATGCATTCAAAACAAACCAAGTCAACCACGCGCAGCGAAGCGTTCAGGAGCGGGGATCCGCCGGGAACTTCAATTCACGTAATGTAGTCTGGGGCCTTCTCGATGAGTCACTGCCCTCACCACTCCAGATCCATGACCCAAATGTCGCTCTCGTATTCGTCAATCGTCAGATAGAGGTTTTCGGAACCCACGACGAGGCGGTAGCCGATCACCGTCCGAGAAGGATCGTCGAACGCCACGACCCTGGTCGCATCCCCTCCGCCCGCGGCCGTGCGAGTTGGGTCACTGTTCCGCGTGAGGATGGCGGGATGTGAGGACCAGTCTTAGGGGGTGCACTCACCTGCGGCGCCAACCGCCAAGTCTATGATCTGCTCGCCTCCGCGGCATTCAACCGTGCTGCGCTTGATCAATTGAAGGGGCGCAGACTCAGGTGTACGGGCTCTAACCGTCAGATGGGATACCGGGCATCGGAAGTTCGCCTGAACCGCATATCGCCCATCAAGTCCCGCAGTGTCGGCCGCAAAGTGAGTCTCGGGACACTCCTTCGAGCTCACACAGTCCCAAGTGAAGAGTTCGACCGCCGCTTCAGCCACAGGGCGGCAATCCCAGTACGTGACTGTCCCAATCACGCGAACCGTCGTGCTCGAATCAGGTGGCTCACTAACGCTGTCGTCGCAACCGCACATCATCAGAAGCACGGCAGCGACGGGCAGGAAACGAGTCACGGTTCACCTCCGGTTCACCGAGGGGCAGTATGAATCTAGCATGGAAGAGTCATACCAGCGTCAGGCGGGCAAAGCGAAGCGCCCGGCGTGCCGCCGCAGGCATTAGAGCCCTGGCGAGACAACCGGGCGTCTCCAGTATTTGCCTGACCGGAAGGGTGCGTTCCGCTATGGCTCGTCGTCCTGATGGTTCGCAATGGAGTCTCTCGCTCTCACAACATCATCCGCTACCAGAGCTGGCCCCTCCAAAAACCTACCGCTTTCGCCCGACTTGAAATGGACGGCCTGCTGCATCCAGACCGCTACAGGTTCACCGTCACGAAGGGCCGGATCGAAGACCATGGCCTCGGCCACCGCCTCGGCTGCCCGGTCAAAGACCCCGTAGCCGCTTGACTTAAGCACCGTGCTGGCTTCGACAGAACCATCTCGTGTCACGTAAAGCCACAGGAGCGTGGTCACGTCGAGGCCCGTGTCGCGATAGCCCGACGGATACACTCTGCGCAGAACATGGCCCAGTTCCTCACTGTTCGTGATAGTCGGCTCCACGTCGCGAGCGACGAACACAGGGCCATCCGCGGGGTCCGGGTCCTGCCCGAAGACACGGTGCGTGGGCACGAGCGCGAGTAGTGCCAGGACTGGCACGAGGAGCCTTAGTCCAGGCATCGTATCCTCCTTGCCAAGGGTACGGCTACAGGGAGGGCCTCCCGGGGGAACGAATCTGCCACTATTTGGCCTGCAGCCTCACCTGAGGATGGGACCGGATTTCCAGTCCGTCAATTCTGGCCCGGCCGCGACACGCCTGGAGGACCTGGCGATTCTTCTGCTTGAGGCGAAACGCCTCGCCCATTCCCTTGACCAGATCGTCCGGAGCGCCGGAGGTGCACCTGACCCAGTACGACGCGGTTCACAACATCAAGCCCGACTTGGCACGGCAGACGCTGGGGACAGAGAGGGCAGCAGGACGTGACAGGCCTTGAGAGAGTTGTCGGGGCCCGCCTCCGGCGATGACCGATGGATGGGCACAGAGCCTGTCGTTGGTCATTCGGCGCTCCCTTCTCGGCCACGCAGCCGCTGGAGCTGGTGCTCGAAGAAGCCGCGCCACTTCTCGGGCAGGGCCGCCACCGCGATGGCCTTTCGCAGGAGCGCCTCGTTCGTCCGCTCCGTCGTGTAGAGAAGTGTGACGTCAGCGACCCTGAGCCCTGCGGGGTGCTCGACAACCCGCTCGAGATGGTCGCCTGCCTCGATTACACCCTCTTCTACAACACCGAAGTAGAAACCAGTGCGTTGGCTGGTCAGGAACCGCTTCACCATGTCCGCACGGTCGAAACGAATCGAGAGCTTGTAGCAGGGCATGCGCGGCTCGGTCACGACCACGCGGGCGCTGCCGACATGAAACTCATCGCCGATGCAGATGGCCTCCTCATCCAGCCCATCGACGGTGAGGTTCTCCCCGAAGCTCCCCCATCCGAGCTCATCGTCCCCTAGCTCGTCCCTCCAGTACACGTAATGCTGGGTCGGGTACAGGTAGACTGCCTTCGTGGGACCACCGTGCACTGAGAGATCGGCCTGTCGGTCGCCTTCCAGGTTGTGCCGCCGAAGTGCTACCGGACCATAGACCGGAGACTTGAAGATGCCCGTGGTCACGTGCTGACCCTTCCAGCTGACCTCGCGAGGAAGTCCTGTGCTCACGGCGGCGATTCTCAACACAAGCCCCCTCTCAGCCAACCGGCTCCACTGCCCGCAGATCGTAGCTACCTGATCCGCCGCCCTTCAGCAGGAGATAGACGGAGAGGATCATCACGACTGCCGGGATGAAAGGCTCAGTGGGCTGTAGCGGGAACAGCGCCGGGTCGTCTGCGACCAGGTGCACGTAGGTGGCTACAGCCATGATGCTCAGGACCAGCAAAGTGGCGACACGGGTGTAGAGCCCTGCCAGGAGGGCCACACCGACCCCCATCTCGATAAAGGGGACGACCCAACGGTTGAGTTCAGAGAATGGGATGCTCGCGGCCGCGAGCTGACCCGCCCAGGCCGTGGCCAGCACGGGGACGGCCAGCTTCATGGCTCCGGTCGTCAGGAAGAGGACTCCCAGGACGATTCGTATGCCTCTCGCGATTGCGTCAGGCCGCGTGTGACGAATTCGCTCCCAGTCCATTGCACCCCGCCTCTGAGAAACCAGGTGTAGACGTCGCCTGCAACGACCCTCTCAGAAACGAAGAAGTACAAACGCGGGCCTGATGACAAGTTGCGGTAGACCGCTCGAGCCGCGTCAGCGGTGAGACCTTCGAGTCCGCGAAGCGGGCGAGACCACCGGGCGCTGAGTCAAGCTCGCGTCAAGAAGAAATGGCCTTGTTCCCGGCTCTGCCCCGGCAACGACAACGGACTCTGGTTGCACTAGGTTAATTGATTGTCGTAGGCGCCAGCCTGACACGCAAATCGCTGCCCTGCTTAGAGGATCTGACAGGCCTTGAAGACTCAAACCGTCTTCGTCGTGGATGATGAGGCAAGCGTACGGGATGCCCTGGCCCGCCTGTTCCGATCCGCGGATCTGCACGTCTCGTTGTTCGACTCCCCGGGCGCATTCCTTTCCCTTTTCAATCACGAGATGCAGGGCTGCCTGGTGTTGGACCTCGAGATGCCGGAACTGAGGGGAACTGAGCTTCAACAGAGACTCAACGATGTGGGCTGTACCATGCCGATCGTCTTTCTCACGGGCCGGGCGGAAGTGCCCGACGGGATCCGGGCCATGAAACAGGGCGCCCTCGATTTCCTGACGAAGCCGGTCGAGGAAGACGTGCTCCTGAGCAGCGTGCAGGCAGCTCTCGCCCGAGAACTGGAAGTCAGGCAGGAGTGTGCCGAGCTGCGGGATCTTCAGCGACGACTGGCCTCCCTGACCCCGCGCGAGTGCGAAGTCCTGACCCACGTCGTGTCGGGCCAACTCAACAAGCAGATCGCTCGCAATCTCGGAACCGTCGAACAGACCATAAAGGTCCACCGGGGACGGGTGATGCAAAAGATGGGCGCTGAATCGCTGGCCGAGCTCGTGCGGATGGCCGAGCGGTTGGGGATCTGAAGGTGTTCGCCGGAATCGAGATCAACTGGATGACGGCCGGCTGGGCGATGGTGGTGGCCGTCTATCTTACGCTGGCCTCGATCTACCTCGTCATTGCCGCCCGACTGGGACGGAGCGGATCCCTTGCCTATCTGCTCTTCGTGGCCATCGCCCTGGGAGCTGCCGGCACTGCCGTGGGCGAGCTGACACTCGCACACACCCGGACGATAGAGCAGTACGCTTACGTGCTCCGCCTCGTTCACATCCCACTTGCATTGCTGCTGCTCCCGCTGCCGTGGTTTGTGTACGTCCTGTTCCGAACCGGCCGCCCGTGGCTGGCCCTGTTGAGCAACGCACTATGGGTAACCGCGCTGGTCATCAATGCACTCTCACCCCACAGCCGGTTGTACGCGGAGATCACGGTGCTCGAGAGGGTGGAGTTCGCGGGTGAGGCTTTCACCCGTGCTATCGGCACCGGTCATCCGTGGCGCTGGGTCGGACAGATGACGACCCTGGTGATCCTGGTGTTTGTGGTGGACGCTGCGGTCAAGTTGTGGAAGCAGGGGGGGCGCCGCCGGGCGGTGTTGATAGGGGGAGCCGTCACGCTTAGCTCGGCGATTGGGGTCAGCCACGCAGCCCTGGTGTCCGCCGGGCTGATCCGCTCACCCTATCTGGTCAGCGTGAGTTTCCTGTTCCTCCTGGCTGCCATGGCGTACGAACTGGTCGACGAGGCCTTGCAGGCAGTGACCCTGGGCAGGAAGGTGCAGCGTCAGGCAGCGGAGTTGCAGGATCAGGGGGAACGTCTTCGACTAGCCTCCGACTCGGCGGGCGTCGGGTACTGGTCCTGGAGCGCCGGGGATACGGACATCTGGATGACACCCTGGACTCGCGACCCGTTCGGTCTTGAGCCGACCGCCGCGGCCACCTGGCCACGTCTCCTCGAATGTGTCCATGCGGAGGACCGCGAGCGCGTGGTCGAACAGGCGAGAGGGTTGTGTGGTGACGGCGGGGAGTTCCGAGACGAGTTTCGCGTCATCCGCCCGGACGGCGGGGAGCGCTGGCTGGCCGTGCGGGGCAGCGTGGAGTGCCGGGAAGCAGACGTGCCGTTCCGTGCGCATGGCGCCATCCGCGATGTGACGGACCGCCGGGAGACCCAGGCTGCCCTCGAAATGCAGCGAGCCGAGGTGGCGCACCTGTCTCGTGTGACCACACTCGGCGAAATGTCCAGCTCTATCGCCCACGAGCTGAATCAGCCGCTCACCGCCATCCTGAGCAACGCTCAGGCGGCCCTCCGTTTCATGGACCGGGATGAGCCGGATATGGAGGAAGTCGTAGCCGCCCTGAGTGCGATCGTGACACAGGACCGCTACGCGAGCGACGTGATCGACCGCCTGCAACTGCTGTTGAAGAAAGGTGAGCGACGCACGGAGTCTCTCGATATCAACCAGCTCGTAAGGGACGTCCTTCAGCTTGCGGAGGTTGATCTCTCCAGGGAGAGGGTTCGCCTGTCAACCGAGCTGGCGCCCGACCTTCCGTCGGTGCCCGGAGACCAGGTCATGCTGTTCCAGGTATTCCTGAACCTGGTGCGGAATGGCGCCGAAGCGATGGCGGAAATCGAGCGCGAGGGCCGACTGGTCGTCATTCGGACGGAACCCCGAGATGGGGGAGTCGAAGTCACGGTTACCGACCAGGGGGCGGGCATCCCGCCCGACGACGTGGAGCGCGTGTTTCGGCCGTTCTTCACGACCCGTCAGGAGGGATCGGGGCTCGGGCTGGCCGTCAGTCGAACGATCGTGCAGTTGCACGGCGGGAGCATCTGGGCCGCGGCCGGCGAACATGGCCGGGGCGCAGCCCTCCATGTCGTCCTGCCGACGGAGGAGCCTGCGACATCCTAGCCGGTCATCGTGTTGGCAAGCATCAACGAAGATGACCCCACCGTCCCGACCATAATCGTATTCGTCCTGTTCTACGTGACGCGTTAAGGGAACCGGCAGATTGCCACCTGGACCGGCACCCTGTACCCTGTCGTGCTGTGACATAATGCGGCGGAGTGCATGACCACCGTCGCTCGGAAATCCTATCCGAGGAGAGGACTGATGCGCCTTCCGATGATGGCGACCCTGGCCGGCGCGGCGTTGCTGGCCTCGTGTCAGCAGCCGTCCGTGGACTTCGAGCCCGATGACCCGGCGATCACTGCAGCGATCGAGTCGATTCTCCAGGAGACCGTTGAGGGCTCGCGCAGCGCGGACGCCGATCGGGTGCTCGCCATGGCCGAAGGTGAGGGCGAACTGACCTTCATCACCGCCGACCTGATGCTCAGCGGACTGGACGTGATCCGCGAATCGTTCCGCGACACTTATGAGGGGATCGAGCGCCAGGAGGCCACGATCCTCGAGAGTCGCGTTCGCGTCCTGTCTCCGGACGTGGCCATCGTCATCGCGACATCCGAAGGCACGTACACGGACAAGGCCGGGTGGACGTCGGAGCCGGTGGGGATGGGTTACACGATCGTGTTCGTGCGAGAGGACGGAGAGTGGCGAGCCCGCCACGCGCATCAGTCCATTGCTCCCTGACACCAGAGGCCGGAGGAATATCCGATGATCAAGTACGTACTCACAGTAGCCCTCCTGCTGGGTGCTGTCTCTCAAGCGGGAGCCCAGGTGGCCACACAGGGAGGAGGATCGTCAACGGTCACGCTGGCGGGGATCGGTATGTATATCTACGCGGCGAACGACCAGACCCCCGAGCAGCAGCAGGCGGACGAGGCCGCGTGCACGGAATGGGCCGAGGCGCAGACCGGCCTCACTATTCAGGCGGGATCGGTCGACACAGAGGCTGCGGCGGCCGCGGCCGAGCAGCAAGCGGCCGATGCCACGCAAGGCGCTGCCGTGGGTGGAGCGGCCCGGGGAGCGGCTGCCGGCGTCGCGATCGGTGCCATCGCCGGTGACGCCGGAACGGGAGCGGCGATCGGCGCCGTGGCCGGCGGGATCGGGGGGCGGCGCGCGAAGAAGTCGGCGGAGGCGCAGGCCGGCTCTGCTGGCGCAGCGCAGGCCGAGGAGCAGAACCAGGCGGCTCTCGACTCGTTCAAGAAGGCCGCCGGGGTGTGCCTGGAGGGACGGGGCTACACGGTCCAGTAGGGCGCGCCTCGTTCCGGAGCGTTTCGCGGAGCGGCCGGCCTCCCCCGGGGGTCGGCCGCTCTGTCAATTGCACGGTTCCCCCTTTCTATCCCGGATCCTGGTACAACGCCCGTGGGCTACTCGTCCGGCGTGCGAGGCGTCCGGGGGAGTTGTACTAAGGTTCAATTCCCGGCGCACCACTCCCTCCGTACCGTATGGTCATGAGGGTGATGGCGGCGCTGGTTGCGGTGGTCGACGACGAAGAGCCGGTGCGGTCCGGGCTGTCCCGACTGCTTCGCTCGGTCGGTTTCCACACTTTGGTCC
>JBDHFS010000415.1:0-10842 GCA_039590285.1 Gemmatimonadota bacterium | reverse complement strand
ACTTCCTTCAGTCTCTGAAGCACGGTGAACCCGACTGCGTCGTTCTCGATCTCTCCATGCCCGGCATGAGTGGCCATGAGGTGCAGGCGCATATGGAGCGCGCCGGCCTGCACGTGCCGGTGGTGATCATTACGGGGCACGAGACACCGGGAGCTCGCGAGCGCACCCTTCGGGCGGGAGCCTCCGGGTTTCTGCGAAAACCGGTGGACGACTCCGACCTCATTGCGGCCATCCAGACAGCGATCGACGCGAGTCGAGCCCCGCAAGGTGCTCGAGCGGAATAGAGACAGAATCGTCCCGTCACAGCGAGAACAGGAGAAGCTAACGTCATGAGTGAACAGGAGAAGGCAACTGGAAGCGAGCAGACGTCACTGGGAGTCACACGCCGTGAATTCACGAAAGCGGGCATCGCCGTGGCCGGTGGCGTGGCCGTGCTCGGCGCGGCGGATACGCTGGCGGCCCAGGAGAAGCAGGCCGCTACCGTGGCCCTGGACTGGAACGAGGTCTACTACACCAACTGCCCCCTCGTTTCGGCCAGCAACGTCGACCAGGAGCTGGGCTGGGTGAAGGAGGAGTACTCGAAGATCGGCGTCGAATTCGCCTATTTCCGTTCGCGTCGCGAGACGAACTGGTACCCGCACTACATCCACAACCAGGAGAATCTGATCCGCTTCGGCGGTCTGTTTCCCCCGATCCACGTGCAGGCGGACCTCCGCAGGACACGGCTTCTGGGGGCGACGCATGTGCCGCGTGAGGGCGGCTGCATGATGGTGCGGGCGAGGGACGACATCTACCGGATGACAGACCTCAAGGGCAAAAAGATCGGCCTCACCAAGAGCCTCAACACCGTCAAGAACGACTGGTGGCGCATCCAGGAGCACCAGGCGATCCTGCTGATGCTCCGTATGAATGGCATGACGGAGAAGGACGTGCAGATCGTCGAGTTCCCCTACCCGGATGACTGGTACAACGATCCCGAGATGCTGGTACCTATGTACAACCCGACCGAGTGGCAGCTTAACCGCGACCATAAGCACGACCTGGCTTTCCGACCGCTGGAGACGGCGCTTCTCGAGGGCAAGGTCGATGCGATCTACAGCCAGAGTAAGGTGTTCCAGCACATCCAGGAGGCTACGGGCCAAATCAAGGCTATCGAAGACCTGACACGCTATCCTGACTGGACCCTGCAGGTCGCCAACATCCCCGCCGTCATCACATGCACGGACCAGATGGCCGAGGAGCATCCCGAGCTGGCCGTGGCCTTCATGAAGGGCATGATCCGGGTGGGGCGCTGGGCCAACGACCACAAGCGCGCCGCGTCCGTGATCCTGAACAAGCAGACCTATTACCTCGATGTCGAGGACACGTACCGGGGCATCAAGAACGTTGACATGGTGCCCAACCTCTCGCCCCAGAACATGGCCTCGATCGAGATCGGCAAGGACTTCATGGTGAAGCACGGCTACATCAAGAGCGACTTCGACGTGCAAGCGTGGGCCGCGCCGGAGTTCCTCGAAACGGCCGCCAAGGAGCTGCTCGAGGAACAGTGGCAGAGAGTCACCACCGAGAAGCTCCCCGAGGCGACATCGTTGCGACTCGGGTAGTCCGAGGAAATCATGGCTGGCGTCGGCACCATCTGGCCCCGGCCATCTGTCGGTTCGTGCAGGGGCGAGCGATCCGTCTTGCCCCGGGGTTTCCAGGAGGATGGCATGAAGAAGTCGCTGCTCACCATTCCGGCGGCGGTACTGGCCGCATCACTGCTTGCATCGCAGCCCCTGACCGCACAGGAGGCGGAGCGCCCCCAGGCTGCGACCGACCTCGTCATCGAGGCGAAGAAGTCGGTTCGTCTCGCGGACATGGAGACCGTCCGACAGGCCCTGGAAGGGGGGGGCTACGACCTGCTGATCGACGTGCGGGAACCGTCGGAGTATGCCTCGGGCCACCTGTCGGGGGCGGTCAACATCCCGCGCGGGGTCATCGAGTTCCAGATCTGGAAACACGTGGGGTACCCAGACGCCACGGACATGACGAAACAGATCTTCGTGGCATGCAACACGGGAGCCCGAGCCTCTCTGTCGGCGAGGTCTCTCGAGGACCTCGGGTTCACCAACGTGACGGTCGTCGACATGAAGCTGGCAGATTGGATTGACTCCGGCTTGCCAATCCAGAAGGATAACTGAGGACGCTATTCGGCCCGGCGCTGGGGGTGGTATTCCGGTTTTGATGGTCAACTGGCGTGGAAGCGCCCGCCTGAGGAGAGCACGAGATGAGCGTGAGGAAATGATGATCGGCGACTCCATCGATCGACGGGGGCGGGGGAGCGTGACATGCTGGCGCTCCGCTGCACCGGCGCTACTGGTGGTGACACTCCTCGGAACGACGCCCTGTACGCTGACGCCGGTGCTGGCCCAGGAGACGGAGGCAGCGCCGGTCGACTCGGTGGTCGCGGACGACGCGCCCTCGGACACGCTGTTCGCCGTAGCGGACCGCGCCAGATCGATGCTGGATACCCTGCGCGCGACGGGCGACAGCGTCGGCGTGCTCCGGGCTGCACGGCTGAGTGATCCGGAAGCGGATCTCGAGTTCCAGCGGGTGCTCGTGGTCGAACAGTTCGCCCAGATGCAGCGGACGCTGGAGACCCTCGCCGATCTGATGAACCGGGCCAGCCCGGACAGCCTGCCAGCCGACTCCATACGGACGTATCTGCGCGGCTACATCGGCGACCACCTCGACCTGATCGACCGGTCCGTCGAGTCGATCGCCCGTGACTACGAGCAGTTGAGGCGCGAGCGGTCGACCGCGACCGCGCAGGAGATCGGTCCATTGGAGTCGCAAATCCGCGATGCCCGTGTGTGGGCCGACACTCTGATCCGCTACCAGGAGCTGGCACTCACCGCCTCGGATGCCCTGCAACTGGGCATGGAGGACCGCTGGGAGAGCTTCGAGCACCGGTTGCACAACTTCGCGGAGACCACGACCGGCAGGCTGCAGCTCGCGGCTGCCGAGAAGGATGAGCTCGAGGAGCAGATCGATGTAGCCGAGAGGACCGAATCGCCCGAGTCGGAGATCTCGGGCTTGCGACTCAGGCTGGCGGCGCTGGAGACGCGCATGGAGGCGACCGCCGGGAACATGTCCACAGTGAGCGAAGCGCTCGAGCGACGCGGTTTCGAGACGTCTGCGTACCAGGAGACGCTCATCCGGACCACGGGCGAGGTGACGGGTGAGGTGCTGGATTGGCAGGTCCTGGTGCGTCTCTCTCGGAGCTTCGCGGCCGACACCTGGCGATTCCTGCGGCACAATGCCGGAACCGTCTTCGTACGCCTGCTCATCGTCGTCTTCTTCATCCTCCTCTTCCGGATCACCTTCGGCCTGCTGTGGCGGCTCGTTCAGGCAGTCCGGCTGGTCCGCGGATCGCGCCTGGTCAGGGATCTCGTCGGGAGAACGTTGCGACCCGTTGCGTCGCTGATCGGACTGATCGCGGGACTGACGTTCATCGGCGTTCAGACCACGACACTCCTCGCGGGACTGGGGGTCGCCGGTCTAGTCGTGGGCTTCGCGCTGCAGGATTCCATCTCGAACCTGTTCGCGGGATTCGCCATACTGGCCAGTCGTCCGTACGACGTCGACGACGTGGTAGAGGTAGCAGGCGTCGTCGGCAGAGTCCGGGCCATGGGTCTGTGGAACACGACGATCGTCAAGTTCGACGCCCGAAGGCTCATCATTCCCAACCGGAACATCTGGGGCTCCAACATCGAGAACCGATCCGCGGAAGTGAACCGGCGTGTCGAGGCGGTCGCGCGGATTGGATTTGACACGGACCTGCAGGCAGCGATCGGCGTCCTCGAGCAGCTGCTGCGGGACGACCCGAGAGTACTGGAGGATCCGGCACCCCGCGTGTGGGTGACCGATCTGGACGAATCATGGGTCGAGGTCAAGCTGTGGGGGTGGGTGAAGACCGAGGACTGGTGGTCGCTCTACTCCAACCTCCGGCGCCTGGTCCGCCTGAAGCTCGCGGAGGAGGGGATCGAGGTACCCGTGCCGCGAAGAGACTTGACGACCCGTGCCGCCGGGCCGCCCGGGAAAATGCCTCCTGCCGGTGATCAAGCGGACCTCGGCTAGATCTCTTGTCGCGTCGCCGAAGCCGTCGTGCTGACTCAAGCGGGAGAACCGTCCCGATCGTACAACCGGATCAGTACCACTGCCGCCAACGCCCCCACCGTGTTGGCGATCAGGTCCCAGCCCGTGTTCACGTACCCGCCCACATTCGTCTCGGGCATCGTCAGGGTGGCCACGAACTCGACGACCTCGTTCAGGGCTCCGAAGCCCAGTCCGGCGGCGGCAGCCAGGGTCAGTAGTCCGAAGGTCGGCGCGGGAATGCTGCCGACTCGCATCCGGATCGCTCTCTTCAGCCCCTGCCAGCACACCCAGGTGGTCACGCCGAAACCGTAGGCGTGCACGACGTGGTCGTACTTAATCCGATCGGGGATGAGCCACAGGGTGTACAGGACGCGGCTGGCGGCATTCACCGGCCAGCCCTCCGGCACAACCACCAGTCCGCCGGCCATGTGCGCCAGCCCCCACACGCTGAGCGCCCACAGGGCTCCCGTGCTGAGTCGGACCAAGCGGTTCACCGCCCACACGACTCCGATCAGCACGAGCATCACGCCAATGTAGAACAGGAACTCGGCGTTGCCGCTGAGGATCCCGGCCGCCAGCGCGATGGCCAGGTAGCCGAGAGTGAAGGCCACCACAGGCCTCAGTCGGGGTTCCATGTGCCTCTCCTGGAGAGTGCGGAGGAAGGTGGGCAAGACCACGGTAGCGGTGTTCGGAACGCGGACGCAAACCGAGCCGCCGCCCGGCGGGCAATAGCCGACCGCGATCTCGTAACCTGTCTCTTCGATGGCCTTCTGGAGAAGCCTGAATATGACGGAAACGGGGAAGCCGCTTGAGAACTTCCCCGCTCCGACGAGCCTTGCTCGGCTTGCTACCTGATGATAGCGGCAGGGTGCGAGCTCCTGAGCTCGCAGCTCCATACCAGGGGTGCCGAGTAGTGGTGGCCCGCATCTATATGATGCGTTCGAAACAAGACGCGTCAACCGTGCTGAGCGAAGTACCTTGGTAGAACATGCCGTTCACCTTCGGATACCCCGCATTCAAGCCGATCTCGTGCAGCAGCCCTACCTCACGTCGAGCGGGTGAGCAACGTTCACGCGTCCGAATACAGCTCCGTGCTGAGGTACTTCATCCCTGAATCAACCGCCACCGTAACCACTGTTTGCTCAGGTCCCAGACATTCGGCGACCCGCAACGCCACTGCTACGTTTCCACCCGTGGACGTCCCCGCGAAGATGCCCTCCTGCCGAGCGAGGCGCCGGGCGGTCGCCATCGCTTCTCGAGTCGATACCGTTTGGATCTCGTCAGCGAGAGCTTCGGTCCACAACGGCACCACGAACCCGGCACCGGTGCCTTCGATCTTGTGAGATCCGCTCGGCCCGCCCGACAACACGGCGGACTCTTCGGGCTCCACCGCGACGATGTGCACCGCTTCGTCATGGACTCGAAGGCGTGTTGCGATCCCCCGAAGTGACCCGGCAGTGCCGACGCTCTGTACGAAGGCGCTCACTCGACCGCGGGTCTGATCCCATATTTCCTCACCCATCCGCTCGTAGCTGGCCAACGGATCAGAATTGTTCAACTGATCCGTCAAGTAGCTCCCTGTAGCGGATGCGAGTCTCTTGGCGGTCTCGATCATCTCGAGAGTCAGAGCCTTCGTCGTCCCGCCGCCCGGACTTTCGACCAGGGTGAGCCGAGCACCCAACGCCGTCATGTGATCCCGCTTTTCCTTGCTGAATGCCTCGGATGTAACGATCTGCAGAGGGATGCGTTTCGCCGCACACACGAAGGCGAGAGAAACGCCCGTGCTCCCGCCCGTGTACTCGACCACCGAACCACCCGGCTTCAGCCGTCCATCCGCCTCGGCTGCCTCGATCATGGCGAGCGCCATACGGTCCTTCATGCTCCCAGTAGGGTTTTCGTATTCCAGCTTGACCAGGACCCTGGCGCTGGCCACCGGGACCATATGCTCGAGTGGAATGAGCCTCGTTCGGCCGATCGTGTTGAGTATCGTCACGCCTTGTCTTCCCTTTCTGCGAGAATTCCTGACAATCGACCTGACAAGTTGTGTCGCCGCGCGGGACAGTTTCGGGAACAGATAGGGCTCACGGCGTCAGCGCCCGTTGACACGACCGGTTCGCCACCACGGAGAACGAAGCTGGGCCCCCTCTACTCCCGGACTACGCGACCAGTTTCACCGCCGTGCCGTAGACCAGGAGTTCCGAAGCCGTGCCCACCACGCCCGTCGTCATGTAACGCACGTTGATGATGGCGTCGGCTCCCTTCTGCTCGCCCTGGGCGACCATCCGATCGGTCGCGACTTCACGGGCTCGCCCCATCATCTCGGTGTATTCGGTCAGCTCCCCGCCGAGGATGAGCCGCATGAGGGCGGACAGGTCGTTCCCCAACCAGATGGCGAAGACCGTGTGACCCTGGACCAGTCCGAGAACTTCGCCCACGGGCCTGTCCGGCACGGCATCCGAGTTCAGGAGCAGGATCCGGGAATCGCTGCTGGCGCGGCGAGGCACCTCTCCCGGCTTCGTGCCTATCCCCTGCTCGAGCGCCACTGTCAGCAGGACGAGGAGCAGACCTCCGAGCACGCCAAAGACCGCCACCCTCAGCCACAGCGGGACCAGGGGGTCGTCCTCGACTATTAAGGCCCACGGAACACCGACAAAGACGACGGTGAATAGGCCGAGCACGAACGACAACGAGCCAAGGCGCCGAAGAATACTAAGCATGGGGCGAATCCTCCTCTTCTCACCTCTCCACGCTCAGAGAGGGGAGGGTCTGTGCTTTACCTGCCGAGGGTGCCACTGGGCAGAGGACGATGTGCGGCAGGTCGGGGGGCTCACCGCCGCGTGGTTGCTGCAGACGGAGTGGCTCGTCAGCCTGACCCGCGCCACCTCGATCGGGCTAGCGTAGCCGGGGCCGGTTTACAGCGGCGTCGCCTCCAGAGACTGCCGGTCCATCACCAGAAGCAGCTTCGCGGGCTTCTCCGTCCCGTCGCCCTTGAAGTCGAACGTGAGGCCTCCCGTCAGGCTGAGCGCCGCCTGCTGGTCCTCGACGAAGACCTCGCCCGTGCCCGTGCCGTTTGCCGTAGTCACGGCCACGTCCGTCCCGTCGATCTCCAGCGTACCCGTGATGACCTCGCTGTCGTCTTCCGGGCTGTCGAGGCGAAGCTGGAACGCCCCGGTGCCATCGCTGGCAAAGACCGCTGTATACCCGAGTTGGATCAGGTCGAAGTTGTTCTCCTTGGGAAGCTCGATGTCCACGATGCGGGCTTCCGAGGCCACCCACGTGCCCTCGAGATCGGTCGTCTCGACTTCCGTGGCTGATTTGCACCCTGAGGCCAGGGCCATCACCGCGATCACAGAGATGGCGAACGTCTTCTTCATCTGATGTTCTCTCGAGTCGTTGGTATCCGGTCCGCCCAGCTCCCGTGTGCTCAAGATAGTGGACGCCCGGCTGTCGCGCCCGTGTCAGTCCTGGAGGCGAACCCGCACGCGAATCGGATGATGGTCTGAGTGGTAACTGACGTCCAGGCGCACGTAGCTGTCCTCCACCAGGCCGACGTCATCAGATCCAGTCCGGAAGAAAACGTGATCGGTGGGGAATGACCCGTGCGTGCCAACTTCGAGGGCCGGCGGCGAGTCGGGAAACTGCTCCCGGAGCCGTCGAAGCGTCGTCTCGCGAGTGGACCACGTGTTGAAGTCACCGGCAACCAGGGTGGCGAGCTTCTCATGGTCCAGGGCATCCGCCACCGCGAGACCCTGCCTCAGCCTCGACCCGTTTCCGGTCGTGAGGGCCCGAGACGGTCCCGCTACGCTGATCAGGTGGAGATTGACCAGCCGGAGCCTTCTCCCCGATGCGTCGCGGACGGTGGCCGCAGCCGCGACGCGGCGGGCCGCCTCGTATGGCAGCTCGAGGAACAGGACGTCCTCCAGCGAAAGGGTGGAGAGGATGGCGACGCCTTTGTCTTCCCGCAGACCGTCGCGCGGCTGGCCTCCGTTGCGGGCCGCCGCGACGTACACGAGGGAGAGGCCGCAGCGTGAGGCCACTTCGACGATATCCAGGCGTTCGCCCGGCCTCGCGTCCTCCGCCACCGCCCGGGGAATCGTCGGGCCTGAGGGACGGTCGGGGATCTCGTTCGATCGGCGAAACGCCTCCTGGACGAGGAGAGCGAAATGCGGCATTCCGGGCGCCAGTCTGGACGCGCCTCGCGAACAGATGAGACCATGCTCTGCCGCGAGGAAGGCGAGTACGCTGCCACCTCCTGCGTCGACGTTCCACGAGATGACAGCCAGGTCGTCGCCTGGCTGGAGCTCCCCATATCCGGCGGATGGCTCGGAGACGACTACCGGCGGGCCGACGGTGCGACACCAATCCTCGAGGCGGTTCTGGTCTCCAGTCGCCTCGGGCAGGTACCAGGCGGTCGCCGTGGCGTCCGGGCAGGTGCGCCCGGGGGCCAGGTCCGGGGTCATCCGGTGCGACGGCACGCACGAAGTCAGTCCGGCCGTTGCCGAAAGGAGGAGAGCTCCCACGACCGGCCGCCGACCCACGATCAGAACCTCACCTGCAGCGGTACGCTGAGTCGGAACTCGTGTCCGTCCTCCGACTGCGCGTCGATGCCTCGCACCAGCCATTCCGCGATGCCCCCGATCGCGAGGCCGGCGAGGGAAGCGCCGAGCAGGTCCGGGCCCTTGAAGTCGTCCCACAAGGCCCAGGCGACGAAGCCAAGAGCCGAACCGCTCAGTAGACCGATCACGGACCCGCGAGGCGCCGAACCTATCGCCCCACCGAACAGGCCGACGGCGCCCACGTCCTGCCACCCGAAGCGCTCGGCCTTCGACTTGAGCAGCATGCCGCCGAGGGCTCCGGCCGCGAAACCGATCCCGGCGCCGATAGCGGCATCGCCCAGCCGATCCGAGTCGCTGGCGCCGAGCATCGCCCCGCCGGTGAGGCCGATCGCCCCACCGCCGATGGCGCTCCACCGCACGCAGGTCGGGCCCGGTCCGGTCTGCGAACACGGGATCATGGATCCGACCGCGCCAAGGGTCGCCCCGGCCGCCAGGCCCAGCGCTCCCGCCGCAACCGCGGCCGCGGTGGACCCATCGGATTCCTGAGCGTGAGAGGGCGCGGGCGT
Source organism: Gemmatimonadota bacterium (assembly GCA_039590285.1). GTDB lineage: Bacteria > Gemmatimonadota > Gemmatimonadetes > Palauibacterales > Palauibacteraceae > Benthicola. Next base: position 1,583 of record JBDHFS010000415.1, on the reverse strand, counting down.
GGACGCGTGAAGCAGCGCGAATACAACGGCGGCACCCGGTAACCTAATCGACGGGCGCTTCGACTTGCCGCACGCACGACACTCTGATAAATGGACAGCGTCCTTCATGTGCCGGTAAGGATTGTCCTCTCTCCCCACCAGGAGGTTGTGGTCGGCACGACGCGGACGGTACAGCGTACGGCACTTCGGGCGTCGGTGGGAGTCCTTCTCCTTCTCGCGACGTCCGCGCCCTCGGCTCACGCCCAGGTAGACTTCGGGCTGACTGCCGGGCCCACGATCGCCAACTTCTCCGGAAGCTACGTAGACAGCTCGATCGATACGTGGGGATTCACTGGCTCGGCGTACGCGGAGTGGCACCTTTCAGAGCACTGGTCGCTGGAAGGCGCGTTCGGCATCAGCCAGAAGGGCGCCTTCGAGGTCGACACTCCGCTGACGGACGAGCCGCACGACTATCGCACGTCCTATCTCGAGATCCCGATCGCCGTTAACTATCGCAACGACCTCTTCGGCGACAAATGGGGTTACCGCATTCTCGCCGGTGGCGCCGCGGCGTTCGCGACGGGCTGCGACGTGAAGCCGTCCAGTCAGTTCTCGTTCGACGAAGAATGCAGCGCTGAGACGCCCGGAGGAGAACTGGCCGGCAACGACTTTCTGATCCAGTTCGGTTTCGGGGTGGACCGCCTGTTCAAGGGTGGCTCGGGCGTGGGGTTCGACGCGCGATACTCCATCGGCACGTCCAACCTGCTGTCGGACGCCGTGGACAACGATCTCACGGTGAAGAACCGGGTTCTGGACCTCAAGTTGAGGCTCTTCCTCCCGATCACGGGACCCCGCGAATGAGGCACTCACGGATCGGACTCGTTCTCGCCGCGGTGGGTCCACTGGTGCTGGCGTCGGGAATCGCCTCGGAAGCCACGGCCCAGGACCACGGCAACCCGGACTCCTTCTGGCGCGCTTCGGCTTATCTGTGGTGGGCCAACATCGACGGCATCAACTACATCGATGACGTGGCCATCACGGTCGGGGACAGCGAGTCGCTGCACGCCAGCTTCGCGGGCGACCTGCGTGTCGGGAAGGGACGGTTCCGCGGGATCGCCCGATTCTCCACGACCACGCTCAAGAACCAGGGCACTGTGGAAGGCCCGGGCATTCCTGACGGAGCCCAGGTCAACTACGACTTTTCCTGGACCACGGCCGAGCTTCTGGGAGCCTGGCAGGTCGGGCGCTTCGAGTCCTCGCACGCGTTCCTGCTTCACGGGGGCCTGCGCTACGTGCACCAGGGGCAGGAGCTCCTCGACGGTCCAGTGCCTGGCGAGACGACCGAGAGCTGGGTCGAACCGGTCGTCGGCGCCGAGTACTTCGTCGAGATGGGCGGCCCCTTCTGGGTATCCGTGGACGGCGACCTGGGAGGCGTGTTGTTCGGGTCCGAGATCGCGTGGCGAGTCGGGACCGAGCTTGGAGTCAAAGTCTCAGGCCCGGTGCACCTCACGCTGGCCTACGACTACCTGCAGACCGAATACGGTACCGAGGATTCGGACTACCGGTGGGACGAAGGCGTCAGCCAGGGCTGGTTCTTCGGTCTC
>JBDHFS010000414.1:0-1618 GCA_039590285.1 Gemmatimonadota bacterium | reverse complement strand
GCTGGACATCAAGTGGCGGAACACGACCATCCAGGGCCTCTTCGACGACCATGAGATCGTCGTGCCGAACAGCAAGCTCGCCGATGCCATAGTCACCAACTACTACCTGCCCCGGAAAGTGCTGTGGCTGCGGTGCGACGTGGGCGTCGGATATGAGAGCGACCTGGAGAAGGTGGAGGCCGTCTCCCTCGAGGTAGCGCATGACGTTGTCCGTCAGTTCAGCGGGAACGTGAGGGGGCTGGAGCCTGCCCTCCGCTTCCACACCTTCGGAGACTCGAGCGTGAACTTCACGATCCGCATTCCGGTAGAGGAGTTCTCCGGGCAGTTCAGAGTTCGCCACGAGTACGTGAAACAGTTGCACGCCCGCTACCGGGAGGAAGGGATTAACATCCCCTTCCCGATTCGGACGCTGCAGCTACCGGAGACGCTTCGGTTCAGCCCAGGCGGGCAGGATGCCTGACCAGCACATCCCAGAGACCATCGAGAGGGCACAACAATCGCCCCCACTTTGCCCGTATACGAAAGGCAGGACACTGGAATGATCCGCGGTCTTTGCGCCATTACCCTTACGTCCCTTCTTCTTGCATCGGTCTTGTCACCCCGCACGGCCGAGGCGCAGCAGTACCCCCGGGACGAGTACCTTCGGTTCGTCCCGCTCGAGGTACCGAGAATCGTCCGGCAGACCCCGGCGAGCGAGCGGCTTCATCTGTATGGAGACCTCGAAGCGCCCGACTACGCGGATGTCGATCCGCTGGACGGAGTGGATGACCGGCGCCACCGGGTGTTGGAGGAGCTGGCCGTCCGGTTCGCCCCCTTCCTGGTGCAGAACTCCGAGGGCATCCCGATGGACCACACCGAGGTGTGGGGAGGGCAGCCGTATCCGCTCTACGTGGACACCTGGAATACGGCGATGGCCCTCGATCTCATCCGGCAGGAAACCGTCCACTGGATGGAGGGGGCGGCGGACCCCTGCACCGGCCTGAACCCGACATCGGACGACTGCCGCCTGCTGGAGCTGCTCCGCCGGTACGATCCTGACGACCCCCTCTACGCGGCTGAGCACACGGGAGCGCAGGACGCGTCGTACAAGCCGTTCGAGGTTCTTTGGATCGACATGCCGGGGACGGATCCGGAGAGCTGGAAGAAGCATTGGAGAAGCGAGTTCTCCAAGCGGCTCCGATCGGAATACCGCGATCTGATGAAGACGTACGTGCACCCGTTTCTGGAGGACGTGCACGGGCCTGACGGTTATCAGGGGGTACAGCTCGTCCTCCAGTACTGGTTCTTCTACCCGTACAACGATGGCGGAAACAACCACGAGGGAGACTGGGAGCACATCCACGTCATCGTCAGCCCGAAGAGCCGCGCCACTCAGTCGGCGCTCACTGAAGAGGACATGCTTCGCCTTCTCGACGGCGAATGGCTGAGCGCCACGGGCGACGAGCAGCTCGTGATGAAGCGGGTCGAGTACTACTTCCACAGCAAGGTCGCGAGATTCGAGTTCGGCATGCCGAATGCGTACGCGCCGCGCGCCGAGTGGAAACGACAGGCCGATTCGCTCGGGATCGAGCTTTCCGGTGATGATCTGTTTCGGAAATACATCCGTCACATGTTGTTT
>JBDHFS010000413.1:0-6334 GCA_039590285.1 Gemmatimonadota bacterium | reverse complement strand
CGCCGGGCGGGATCACGTACGGGAAGGTCGAGCTGCAGGGCGCCGAGAATGTCGTGGGTGATCTCAATGGCTCGATCGCGGGGGATACGCTGACGTTCGAATCGAACTACCAGCGATCCTCCGGCTGCGTGGGCGTGATCTTCGCGGAGGGCGTGATCTCGGAGGGAGGAGACACGATCGCCGGAACCGCCCTGGTCGAGGATGACTGCGCATCAGACCTCATCGACGCCAGTTTCACATTGAGCCGGCAGGCGGACTGACGCCCGCTGGCGAGCCAGGATCGGGAGAGACATGGGTGACCTGAGCGGTAAGCGGGCCGTCGTGTGCGGCAGCACGCAGGGGATAGGGCGCGCGTGCGCCGAGGAGCTGGCCGGGCGTGGCGCCGACGTGGTGCTCGTGGCCCGGAACGAGGAAGCCCTCCAGAAGGTGGCCGGCGATCTAGCCACGCCTCATGGAGAGGCGCACTCCTGGGTGCGGGCCGACTTCAACGACGTCGAAGAAGTACGCGCGAACGTGGCGCGGCACCTGGAGAACACCGGGCCGGCCCAGATCCTGGTGAACAATACGGGAGGACCACCGGCCGGGCCGCTGGTCGAGGCGACGCCTGAGGACTTCCAGCGGGCCCTCGACGCCCACGTCGGGTGCGGCCAGGTTCTCGTCCAGACGATGCTTCCGGGGATGGTCGAGTCGGGATACGGCAGGATCATCAACATCATTAGCATCTCGGTGATCGCTCCGATTCCTGGCCTCGGCGTCTCCAACACCACCCGCGCCGCCGTGGCGAACTGGGCCCGGACGCTGGCGCACGAGCTGGGGCCGCTCGGGGTGACCGTGAACAACGTTCTCCCCGGCTACACGGCGACGGCACGCCTCGAGGAGCTGGCCGAGGAGCTGGCGGCGGAGCGGGGAACGGCCACGGAGCTCGTTGAGGCGGAGTGGCAGGCGGGGGTTCCTCTCCGGCGGCTCGCCGAGCCCTCGGAGATCGCCGCCGCCGTGGGTTTCCTGGCCTCGCCGGCCGCCTCGTACGTGAGCGGGGTGAACCTGCCGGTGGACGGGGGCCGAATGGCAGCCCAGTAGTTCAATCCGCGAGCGCGCGGAGCACCGCTCGCACCGGGCTTCCGTCGAACTCGACGAGCCGCAGCGGCAGGGCGATGAGTTCGTAGAAGCCGGCCGGTACCTCGTCGAGCACGACACCCTCGAGGATGTTCATGTCGTGCTTCGCGACCGCGGCGTGCGCCGGCAGAGCCTTCGACTTGGCCGGGTCGATGCTCGGCGTGTCGATTCCCACGAGCTGCACGCCCTCTCCAGCCAGCCACTCGACCAGCTCCCGCGCCAGTCCGGCGAAGTTCGTTCGGAACGTGTTCGGATCCGGAAAGGTGCCGGTCGAGATGAGCACCCGTTCGGCGTCCACGGATGTCGGGAGCGCCGCGCCGGGCTCCCCGGCCAGCGCCGCCCTCAACATATCGACCGTCACGAGAGAGTCTGGACCCGGATCCACTCGAACCACGCGGCAGCGCCCGAGAAAGGACTCCAACTCTCGATCGCCGATCGGTGCGCCGGCCCGATCGTAGTGACTGGGCGCGTCGACATGCGCGCCCAGGTGACACGTGGCTCGAAGAGTGGACAGCGTGACGGAGTCCCCACGCTCCAGGTCCAGAATGATCTCGCGGGTGAGCGGCGTGTCGCCCGGAAACACGGCGAGGTCGCGGCCGACACGAGGGGTGATGTCGTACAGGGTCTTGCTCATCGCGCCGTTTCCACCTTCCCGAGCGTCGCGGCCACGGTCCGGGCGGTACGCCACATTTCATGGAACGTGTTGAACAGCGGAGCCGGAGCGAGCCGCAGGACGTCCGGCTCCCTGAAGTCTCCCACGACCCCCGCGTCCTGCAAAGCGGCCTGAAACCCGCGAGCGTCGCCCGGGACGCGCAGCGACAGCTGGGCTCCCCTCCGGTCCGGGTCCCGCGGTGTCAGAATGTCGATCGCGTCCCCGAGACCACTCACCAGCAGCCACTCCAGGTATGCGGTGAGCCGCCTCGACTTCGATCTCAGACGGTCCAGACCGGCTTCCCCGAACAGCGAAAGCGCCGGGCCGAGCGGCGCCATGGCGAGCACGGGCGGACAGCTGGCCTGCCAGCCGATGGCCCCCGGTCGCGGGATGAAACCCGGCTCCAGCTGCATTCGGAACCTGGAGTCCGGGTCGTTGCCCCACCAGCCGCCGAGCCGGCGACGATCGGGGTCCGTGGCTTGGAACTCGTGCACGAAGATGCCGGCCGGGGCTCCCGGACCCGCGTTCACGTACTTGTAGTGGCACCAGGCGGCGAAGTCGACGCCCCAGTCGTGAAGTCGCAGGGGCACGTTCCCGACGGCATGCGCCAGGTCGAATCCGACGACAGCCCCCGCCTGGCGCGCCGCCCGGGCGATCCTCTCCATGTCGAGCAGCCGTCCGGTGAGGAAGTTGACGCCGCCCAGGAGAACCAGGGCGATCTCCGAGCCGCGAGTCGCCAGGGCTCGCTCGATGTCCTCCTCGTCCGGGCCGAGACCTCCCCCTCGCGCCTCCACCTCGATCAGATACGCTTCGGGATCCAGCCCGTGCCAGCGCAGGTGCGTCTCGACGGCGTAGCGGTCACTGGGAAAGGCGGGACTCTCGATCAGGATGCCACGGCGGTCTCCCTCCGGCTGGAAAAAGCTGGCGAGGAGCATGTGGAGGTTGACGGTGAGTCCGTTCATCACCGCCACCTCGCTCGAGCGGCACCCGACCAGGGATGCGAGAGAGGAGAGGAAGCGCTCGTCGAGCCCATACCACGGCTGCGGCTCCACGAACCACCCATCGACGCCGAGACGCGCCCAGCGATCGGTCTCCCGCGCCAGCGCCTCGCGCGCCGCCGCCGGCATGGGTCCCAGCGAATTGCCCACCAGGTATACGGGCGCCTCGCCACCACCGCCGCCCGGCAGGTCGAAGCACCGCCTGAACGGGGCGAGAGGATCGGACTCGTCCAGGTCCCGGGCGAACCGGGGGCCGTGAGTCAGCGAGTCCCCGAACAGGCGCTCGGCCGCGAGAGCCGTCAATCGCCCTTCCAACCGGGTCCTCGCACCACGCGCCCGGCCGTGGCTCCCGTGTGGGCACCTTCGCTGAGCGTGTGGACTCCGTTGACGAACACGTGAATCACTCCCTCGGCGAGCTGATGGGGCTCGGCGAACGTCGCGTGGTCCTGGATCGACGCCGGGTCGAAGACCACGACGTCCGCGAAATAGCCCGGTACGAGGGCTCCGCGGCGCTTGATGCCCAGGTTTTCGGCTGGCTGGGCCGTCAGCTTGCGAACGGCTTCCTCGAGCGGGATCACGCCCTCGTCTCGCACGTACCGGCCCAACAGGCGCGCGAAGTTGCCGTACGCCCTCGGGTGCGGGTTCGATTCCAGGAAGACGCCCGCCGGAGACATGGCCTCGGCATCGGACCCGAAGCTCATCCACGGAAGGGCGATCTTGCGGCGCACGTTCTCTTCGGACATGAGGAAATACACCGTTCCCACGTCGGCCCCGTTGGCGATGAGGAGGTCCATGGCGGTCTCCTCCGGCGTCGCCCCCCGTTCGGCGGCGACGTCCGCGAGGGTCTTTCCCGTCAGCGGCTTGAGATCATCGGTGCGAAAGCCGACCAGCAGGACGTTCTCCGCCGAGCCGGCGGCCAGATACAGATTCTCCCACTCGTCGGTAGGCGTTCGCATCTCGCGAGCCACCCGGCGCCGGATAACGGGATCCTTCAGACGCTCGATCCACGCGTCGTCGCCTCCTTCCTGAACCCACGGGGGCATCGCCGCATCGAGGCCGGTGGCACCGGCCGTGTAGGTGTACATGTCCGCCGTGATCCTCAGGCCTTCGGCACGCGCCGCTTCGACCCGTTCGATCACGTCCCCGAGACGATCCCAGTTTTCTCTACCGGCCGCCTTCAGGTGATAAATCTCGGCAGGCACGGCGGCCTCGCGGGAGATCCGGATCAGCTCGTCGACCGCGCCGAGGATGGAGTTGCCCTCGCTCCGCATGTGTGACACGTACATTCCGCCGAGCTCCGCGGCGGCGGCCGCGAGCGCGATGAGCTCCTCGGTGTCGGCGTAGAAGGCAGGCGCATAGATGAGCGACGAGCCAAGCCCCAGCGCGCCCTCCTCCATGGCGGCGCGCACGAGAGCCGTCATACGATCCAGCTCCTCGTCCGTGGGTGCCCGGTCCTCGTAACCCAGCTCGTGGATGCGCACGGTCGTAGCGCCCACGAACGAGGCCACGTTGAGAGAGACCCCACGATCGACCAGGTGGTCGAGATACTCTCCGAGCGTCGTCCAATGAATGTCGAACCGGATATCGCCCTGGTCTTCGGCCATTTCCAGCTTCATGGCTTCGGTGAGCGGTCCCATGGACCACCCTTCGCCCATCACCTCGAGAGTCACGCCCTGCCGGATGTCGCTCTCACCCCTTCCGTCCTCGAGCAGAGACTCATTGGCCCAGGAGAGCATGTTGATGAAGCCGGGAGCGACCGCGTGTCCCGAGACGTCGATCTCGGTAAGGCCTCGGGGACCAGGCGTCGCCGCGTCCTCCGGCCGCCGGAAGATCAGGGATATCGTGTCACCGTCGATCGCCAGGTCGCCGACGTATGGCGCGTTCCCCGAGCCGTCGTAGATCGTGCCGCCTCGCAGCACCAGCTCGTGGTCGGGAGGAGAAGCGCACGCGACCAGCGGAAGCGCACAAACGAGCCACCGGAACCGGCGCAGACGGTCCATGAGAATCCTCTGGAAGCAGGTGCTGGTCGGCGGCCTCACGAGCCGCTCCGGGACGGGCGTGGAGATTCACTCCGTCCGCGCCGAAACTAGCCACATACCGCATGCCGACGCGAGTCACCCTCTCCTCCGAGTACCCTCCCTCCGGCTTACTGGACTCCCCGCGCCCCCACCTCTATTCTCCTGAATCTTCGACCGGGTGACGGACGCCAGAAGCGAGGCCCGGTGACAGGCGATGGCCACGAAAGTGGAGACGATAATGAATACGAAGGCGAGCGTCGGCCTCGGCTTCGCCGCCTTGTTCCTCGCGGCGACACCGACGACGGCGCAGAACTTCCCGACCGATGATCCCGTGATCCGGGGCATCTGGGCGGAGGGAATGGAGAGTTCGCGGGCCTGGCGCATAGGCCAGGCCCTGCTCGATTCGATCGGTCCGCGGCTCACGGGCACTCCGTCGGTCGACCGGGCCAACGAGTGGGCGGTGTCCATGCTCTCGAGCTGGGGCGCGGATTCCCGGATCGAGCCATACGGCACCTGGAAGGGGTGGGAGCGTGGTGTCACCCACGTGGATCTGCTTCAGCCACGAGTCCGAACGCTCGACGCCACGCTGATGGCCTGGAGCCCGGGCACCGACGGTGCCGTGGCCGGTGGAGTCGTGGGGTTTCCCGCGGTCGAGGGGCCCGAGGCGTTCCAGGCGTGGCTGGCGGGGGTCGACGGCAATTTCGTGGCTCTGGCCATGCCCCGGCCATCCTGCCGGCCGGAGGCGAGCTACCACCAGTACGGTACGGACGATCAGGTCGGCCAGGTCCGGGAGGAGCGGCGGGCCGCGGAAGTCTCATGGAACGAGCGCTTCACGGCGACAGGCTACGAGCCCACCGAGATCATCGCGGCGATCGAGGGTGCGGGGGCGCTGGGAATTCTGTGGTCGGACTGGAGCGAGGGATGGGGCGCGCGGAGGATCTTCGCGCTCAACACCCGCTTTGAAGCGGCGACCACGACGATTCCTGCCATCGACTTGAGCTGCGAGGACTACGGTCTTCTGTGGAGGCTCGCCGAACAGGAACAGGGTCCCGAGATCCGCGTCGACGCGGAGGGCGAGATGCTCGGCGACGTTCCCGTGGCGAACGTGATCGGTGAAATACGGGGTACCGAGCTTCCGGATGAGTACGTCGTGATGTCCGCCCATTTCGACTCGTGGGACGGGGCCTCCGGCGCGACCGACAACGGGACCGGGACCATCGTGATGATGGAGGCCATGCGGATACTGTCCGAGGTGTATCCGGAGCCGAAGCGCACGATCCTGATCGGCCTGTGGGCCAGCGAGGAGCAGGGGCTGAACGGCTCGCGCGCCTTCGTTCACGACCACCCGGAGGTGATCGATGGACTCCAGGCGGCGCTGAACCAGGACAACGGCACCGGGAAGATCGAGCGTGCGAGCGCAATGGGGCTGGTGAGCGCCTCCGGAAGCCTGGCGGGCTGGTTGTCCCGCGTTCCGTCCGATATCACCCGTCACATCACCCTGAGCGTACCCGGCGAGCCGAGCGGCGGCGGGAGCGACCACGCGTCGTTCATCT
>JBDHFS010000412.1:0-7534 GCA_039590285.1 Gemmatimonadota bacterium | reverse complement strand
CGGAGGAGCTGGCCCGCGAGGCGCACCCGTACACGGCGGCCCTCCCCGTATTCCTGGGAGACGAAGTCAGGGGCGCCCTGCTCGTGGTGGGAATCGCGCAGGACCCGCTGGCGGTGCTGGACACCCGTTTTCTCGTGGCCCTGGGCCATCAAGTGGGCGCGGCCCTCGCGAACGCCGATCTGCTGAACCGACTCGAGGAGCGCACGGGCGACCTCGAGCGGCTCGCCGCACGCATGGTCGAGCAACACGAGGAGGAACGCAGACGGCTGGCGCGGGAGCTGCACGACGAAAGTGCGCAGGTGTTCGCGGCGGTCAAGCTGCAGCTGGGCCTGATGAGGGAGACGGCTACGCCGGAGCAGGAGCCGGCCCTGGAGATGGCCGTGGACCTGGTGGGATCCGGGATCCGGAGCATCCGCAACGTGGCGCGGGACCTCAGACCATCGCTCCTCGACGACCTCGGCCTGTTGCCGGCGCTCCAGGCGCTGGCCGATGACTTCGCGGCCAAGACGGGGATCGAGACCGAGCTCAGCGCTCCCGACGATCTGCCGACTCTGTCACCCGAGGCGGAGCTGGCCCTGTTCCGCACGATGCAGGAAGGTCTTTCCAATGTGGCGCGTCACGCGGATGCGCGGCGCGTTGATGTAACCCTGGCGCGGACGGATGGCGAGCTGTCGCTCCGGGTGCGCGACGACGGTCAGGGCCTGGCCGCTGAAAGCGTCGCGCCGGAGTACCTGAGATCGAGAACCGGGATCCTGGGCATGCGCGAGCGTGTCGCGCCGCTCGGAGGCACGGTCGAGCTGGGCGACCCCGGCGAGGGAGGGACGGAGCTGGTGATTCGCCTTCCCGCCGACCATGATACCCCGCCGGAAACCGCAGGCCCCGGGAGAGTCGAATGACAGATACGAAAATCCGGATCCTGCTGGCGGACGACCACGCTCTCGTCCGCGAAGGGATCCGACGGGTTCTGCAGGAGGACCCGGAGTTCGAGGTGGTCGCCGAGGCGGGAGACGGGGAGGAAGCCCTGTCGATGGCACGGGAGCACAGGCCCGACGTGGCCGTCGTGGACATCACGATGCCGGGAGCTTCGGGATTCGAGGTGACGGCGCGTCTGTTGGCCGAAGTGCCGACGGCCAACGTCCTCATCCTGAGCATGCACGACGAGGCGGAATACGTGATGAGGGCGGTCAGAGCCGGCGCGCGCGGCTACCTGCTCAAGGACGAGGCCGGACCGGCGCAGCTGCGAGAGGCCGTCCGCGCTGTATACGCCGGATCGTCCTTCTTCACGTCGGCGGTGGCGGCCCAACTGGCCGCGGGCCTGAGAGGCGAGGATTCGAGTCGGCCAACGCCGGGGATGGAGGTCCTGACGGCGCGCGAGCTGGACGTTCTGAAGGGGATCGCGGTCGGGCAAAGCAACAAGCAGATCGCGGCCGGGCTGGGCATCAGCCGTCGCACCGTGGAGAGCCACCGCGAGAGCCTGATGCGGAAGTTGGAGATCCGCACCGTGGCCGGGCTCACGCGCTTCGCGCTGGACGCCGGACTCCTCGACGAAGGAACTCCTTACTGACCTTGTTCTGCGTTCCGTAATATTGCGGACCGCCTTTCCGTAAGATTCCTAATTTTCAGTACTTCGCCTTCCCGGTAATGTACTTCCACGCTCTCCTTCTATACCGGTTCGGGGGGCCGAAAGGCCTCCCGGCGGCGGTACCAGGTCCCCCCAAGGGCGTAACGGAGGTTACAGTGATCTACTCAGCCGCAGCACGTGCGGCGGGAGGCAGTCGCGGAGCCTTTTGTTTCGGTGCACTCCTGGCTCTGCTTCTCGTCGTTCCCGATTCGATTCTCTCACAGGAAGCTCCAACGGACGAGGCCGACGAGACGGCCTCCGACACGCTCAAGCCTGTGATCATGCAGCCGCTCGCCGTGACGGCTACGCGAGATCCCAAGGAGCTGTTCGTCATCGCCGCGCCGGTGTCGGTGCTGGATACGGTGGCTCTCCGGGCCATCTCGCCCAACACGGCGTCGGACATCCTCAAGAGCCTGCCGGGCGTCGACGTCAACGGCGTAGGCACGAACCAGACGCGGCCCACGATCCGTGGCCAGCGGGGCCAGCGGATCCTGCTGCTCGAGGACGGCCTTCGCCTGAACAACGCCCGGCGTCAGCAGGACTTCGGCGAGTTGCCCGCGATCGTGGACGTGAACAACATATCGCAGGTCGAGGTCGTTCGAGGCCCGGCTTCGGTCCTGTACGGAACCGACGCGATCGGCGGCGTCGTGAACCTGCGCACTTCGGACGTGCCTTCCCTGAGCGCCGGTGATATGTACGGCGGCCGCGTGACATTCCTGTACAGGGACGAAGGCGAGCAGGTGCGCCCCACGGTGGACCTGTTCGGCCGCATCGGCCGCTTCGGCTTCCGCGGTAGCGCCTCGTACCGGAACGCGAAGAACTACTTCGCCCCATCCGGGAGCTTCGGCGACATCACGCTGGACGGTAAGACCGAGGTCAACGACACGGGCGTCGAGGACCAGAACTTCAGCCTGCTCACGGATTACAGCTTCAACCCGAACCACAGCGTGTTCCTGAAGGGCGAATACTACAGCGCCAAGGATGCGGGTTTCGGGTACGTGTCCAACGATGATCTCGGCACGCCCGACGACGTGTCCATCGTCATCCAGTACCCCGATCAGACGGTCGGCAAGGTGACGGCCGGATACCGGGCCCAGGACTTGAGCTGGGGTTTCGCGGACCGGCTCGACATCACCGGCTTCTACATGAACAACGAGCGGGACCTGGTGCAGAACATAGGGATCCCGAACCTGTTCGGCCCCGGCCTCGATGTGAATCTCGAGATCCTCAGCCAGAATTTCACGGACATCTCCAGCGTCGGAACACGGGCGGAGGCGGCGAAGCTGCTGGATGGCAAGCATCTGCTGACCTATGGGCTTGACTTCTACTACGACGATTCGAAGAACACCGACGAGACGGTGACGGCGCTGACGGGATCCGACGCGCCCCCGTCGCCGCCCGATACGGACAACACGCCGAACGTGCCCAATGCCACGTACAACCGGTTCGGCGCCTTTGCCCAGGGCGACCTTCATCTCCATCAGAAGGTCTCGCTGATCGTCGGAGCCAGGTGGCAGAACGCTCGGTCGGAGACCCGCGAGACGGAGAACCTGGACAACCCGCTCGTGGTCGGGATCACGAACAACTCCCAGACGGTCGTGGCGTCGGCCAACGTCCTGTGGGAAGTGCTTCCGTCGCTCAACCTGGTCGGTACGGTCGGTCGTGGCTTCCGGGCGCCGAACATCATCGAGCTCTACTTCAACGGTCCGACCCCGGAGGGCTCCGGCTACCTGATCCCGAACACAGATCTGGAGTCGGAGACGAGCCTCAATATCGATCTCGGCGTGAAATACTCTCGGCACAACGTGTCGTTCGAGGCCTTCGTGTTCCGGAACGACATTCGGAACGGGATCCGGATCGCGGCCGTGCAGGACTCGATCATCAGTAACCTGCCCGTATTCCAGAACCAGAACTTCGGGGAGCTCCTGTATCGGGGTTTCGAGGTCGGTGGGCGGTGGGCCCCGGTCCTGGGGTTGGAGGTCGGAGCCGGCTTTAGCTTCCTCGATGCGGAGGACGTGCTGGACGAGAACAGCCCGATCGCGGACAGCTACCGGACCCGGCTCAACGGCGACCTGACGTACCGGCGGCCGAGCGGCAAGTGGTGGGCCACGTACGACTTCCGCTTCCAGGGCGAGAGCACCATCTGCTCCGACACCAACGACACGTGCAGGTCGCAGGTGGTGCAACCGGCCGTCGGCTACGTGCTCCCGTCGTTCAACGTCCACGGCGTGAGGGGCGGATTCCGGATCGCGCAGATCGGGCGCACGTCGCACTACATTACGGCCCGCCTCGAGAATTTCACGGACGAGCTGTACGCCGAGTTCTCGAACGCCACCTTCTTCCGGCCGCAACCGCGAAGGACCTTCCTGATCGGCTGGACCTCGACGTTCTGATCCACTGAGAATGGTCGGACGTTGATCCCGGGCCGGGCTCCGCGCTACGCGGAGTCCGCACCCGGGAGCTCCGGTCCGTCCGCGCGCCGAAGCGTGCCGGAACGGAGCGAGATCCAGCGACGGCCGAGGAGTGACCGATGCGCAGCTTTGTCCATTTCATCCCCATCGCCACCAGCCTGTTCTCCCTGTGGTTCGGCACCGTTCTCGTGCGACGCTATCGGGAGCGGGGAGGCCTGCACCATTTCTGGTGGGCCGTCGGCGCGTTCGCCTTCGCGGCCGGGACCATCACCGAGTCGCTCACCACCCTTCTAGGCTGGCAGGAGCCGGTATTCAGGGCGTGGTATATCTCCGGCGCCCTGTTCGGGGGATTCCCCCTCGCCCAGGGAACGGTGTACCTGCTCATGGACCGTCGGAAGGCGGACCGTCTGACGTGGGCCGTTCTCTCGGTTGCGGCAGTGGCGGCGGTATTCGTGCTTCTCACTCCCATCGACACGGCCCTGGTGGAAACGCACCGGCTGTCCGGACGTGTGATGGAGTGGAGCTGGGTACGGGCCTTCAGTCCCTTCATCAACCTGTATGCCGTGATATTCCTGGTCGGCGGAGCTGTTTACTCGGCTCTCAAGTACCGGAAGCTGCCGGACATGTCCCACCGGGTAACAGGCAACTGGCTGATCGCCATCGGGGCGCTGCTCCCGGGGATCGGCGGGTCCTTCACGCGGTTCGGTCACGTCGAAGTCCTTTACGTGACCGAGCTCACCGGCATCCTGCTCATCTATCTCGGCTACCGTTTCAACGTCACAGGCGGAACCAGGGTGGCGCCGGTTCCGAGTGAGGTGCCGGCCTGATCTGGAATCGGCCGTTTGACGCCCGAGCCAGGACCGGAATAGAGTAGCCACCTGACGACGGCGCGGCCCCGCGGGTCCTCGCCGGCCCGGCCACCGCACCCGGAGGACGGCAACCGCTCCGTGAGCACGTCACTCGGCACCGAGAAGCGCCCACTCCGCGTCGCCGTGGTCGGAGCCGGCCCCGCCGGCTTCTTCGCGGCGGAGGCCCTGGCCAGGAGAGTCGACCTGATCTGTTCGGTGGACATCTTCAACCGGTTCCCGACGCCGTACGGGCTCGTGCGGGAGGGTGTCGCGCCGGACCATCCGTCGATCAAGCGGGTCACGAACCGGTTCGACGAGGTTGTGGACGAGCATCCCGTCCGGTTCTTCGGCAACGTGGAGGTGGGTCGGGACGTGACCAGGGCGGATCTGCTGCGCCACTATCACCAGGTGGTGTACGCCGTTGGAGCCCAATCCGATCGCAAGCTGGGGATCCCCGGCGAGGAGCTCGCCGGCAGCCACCCCGCGACCGAATTCGTGGCCTGGTACAACGGCCACCCCGACTTTTTCGACCGCTCGTTCGATCTGGACCACGAGCGTGCCGTGGTGATCGGCAACGGAAACGTGGCGGTGGACGTCGCCCGGATCCTCGTGACCCATCCCGACGCTCTCGCCACCACGGACATCGCCGACCACGCGCTCGCCGCCCTCCGGGAGAGCGCGGTCAGGGAAGTGGTGATGGTGGGCCGCCGCGGACCGGCCCAGGCCAAGTTCACGAGCGTCGAGCTGAAGGAACTGGGCCGGCTGGATGGGGTCGACGTGGTCGTCGACCCGGGAGAGCTGGATCTCGATCTCGCGAGCGCCGCCGCCGCGGAGCGCAGCCGGGTGGCCGGCAAGAACCTCGCGATCCTGAGAGACCTGGCCGGGCGCGAGCCGACGGGAGCCCCGAGACGCCTGGTGCTGCGCTTCCTGACATCGCCCGTCGAGCTGCTCGAGGACGAGACCGGTGGAAGAGTCGGATCGGTCCGCCTGGAGAAGAACCTGCTCGTTCCGGGCGAGGGTACCTACCTGCGCAGCGAGGGGGCCGGCGAATTCGACTCGCTCGAGGCGGGGCTGGTGCTCCGATCGGTCGGGTACCGCGGCGTTCCGCTTCCGGACGTGCCTTTCGATCGAGATCGGGCCGTGATTCCCAACTTGCGGGGGCAGGTTCTGGACGCTCCGGGCGGGGCCCCGCTCGCCGGGGAGTTCGTCGCGGGATGGATCAAGCGCGGGCCCACGGGCATCATCGGCACCAACAAGCCGGATGCGGCCGAGACCGTCGTATCCATGATGGAGGAGCTGGCCGCGGGCACGGGACGCGATCCGGAGAAGCCGGAGATGGAGGCCATCACCGAGCTCCTTACAGGACGAGGCGTGCGCTACGTGACGTTCGATGACTGGAAGAAGCTGGACGCGGAGGAGAGGGCTCGCGGTGAGCCACTGGGAAGGCCGCGCGTGAAGGTGGTCTGCGTGGATGATATGCTGGAGATCATGGATCGGTAGGCCCGGCAGCCGGCCGCGCGTCGCACGGCCGCCGCCTGGCCCCCGGAATCGGAGGCTCATGGAGAATCGCCCGCTGGGCCCGGGAGGCCCCGACGTCACCGTTGTCGGATTCGGAGGCATGCCGCTGTCCATCGCGCGGCGCCCCGAAGCGGCGGACGCGGTGCGCGTGCTGCACGCCTCGCTGGATGCCGGCGTGACCCTGATCGACACGGCGGACGTGTACTGTCTCGACGACTCGGACGTAGGGCACAACGAGCGCCTGATCGCCCGGGCCCTGCGCGAGTGGTCCGGAGATGCCGACGGGATCGTGGTGGCGACCAAGGGCGGATTGACGCGTCCCGGAGCAAGCTGGGCGAGCGACGCCCGGCCCGAGCAGCTGCGAAGCGCGTGCGAAGCCTCGCTGACCGCGCTCGGAGTGGACGCCATAGACCTGTACCAGCTTCATCGCCACGATCCCGAAGTGCCGTTCGCCGACAGCGTCGGCGAACTGGCCAGGCTCCGCGCCGAGGGCAAGATCAGACGGGTAGGTCTTTCCAACGTCTCGGTCGCCCAGATCCAGGAGGCCGGTGAGATCGTTCCGATCGTTTCCGTGCAGAATCGGCTCAGTCCCTTCTTCCGGGAGGCGATCGAGAGCGGCGTGGTGCGATACACGGCCGAGCAGGGCATCGGCTTTCTGGCGTACAGTCCGGTGGGCGGAGGAAGGTTGAATCTGAAGCTCCCGGATCATCCGGTCGTCGCAGGCATCGCCCGTTCGCGAGGCGTTTCACCCCACGCCGTGGTGCTGGCCTGGGTGCTGGGACGCGCGCCCAACGTGATCGTGATACCGGGGGCACGGACGGTGTCGCACGCACTCGATGCGGTGAGCTGCGCCCGGATCGACCTGACGCATGACGAAGACCGGGCGATCGAGGCGGCGGAATTCTCGATCGCGTGAACCGATGGACTCCGGCTGGCCGGACGGAACCGCCGGACCGATCGAATACTCGGTGAAGCCACAGGAGGAGGACCCGATGAATACGGTGTGTGGACGTTTCCTCGTCGTCGTCGCCGCGCTGGCGCTGGCCGCGTGCTCGGGCAATCCGCTGCCCGGGGACAGGGACTATCCGTATAACGTGAACGGGATCTACGACCTTTCGTTCGAGGCGGAATTTTTT
>JBDHFS010000411.1:0-2001 GCA_039590285.1 Gemmatimonadota bacterium | reverse complement strand
CTGGAACTTGAAGGTGTTCCGGAACAGCCACACGGTCCTTTCGGTGACCGTCGTGTCGAGTTGTTCCCGGTCATCCCGGCGATACTCGATAGCACTCGAGAACTGCATCGTGTCCAGACCGTAACCGAGGCGGACTCCGAACGCCTTGCGATCGGTCTCGGCACCGGTGAGCGAATCGCGCAGCGTGCCGAGCTCCGCGTTGCCACCCAGATTCCAGCGTTCTCTCGCCACGAAGTGGATTCCGGTGGCGTGTATGAGGCCGGTCAGCGACCCGCCGCTCTGGTAACGTTCCTCGAGGTAGACGCTGGAGCTGTCGGAGAGCCTCCTCTTCACGCCCGAGACCAGGTTGCCCCGGCGGACCCTCAGGCCGTTGTCCGTGCGCTCGTTTTCCAGCGCGTACTTCAGGTAAACGCTGGTCCGGTCGGAATACAGGAAGCTGGTGCCGAATCTGCCGCCGGGCCCGAGGTCCCCGCCGGAAACCTCCGCGTCGAGCCTGAAGCGCTTCGTCGGGCGATACGAGCCGCCCGCGCCGACGCGCCCGTTGTCTTCGCGGCCGCCGCTTGACGCGAGTGTATCCTGGACGAAGCCGTAGGCGCGCCACTGTGCACCGGGGTCGAACATCACCTGCACGACCGCGTCGGTGCGCTCGCCCTGGTCCAGGCTCGGCGAAGGGTCCTCGCGCAGATCGTTTCGCACGCCGGTGCTGACGCTCCACTCGTCGGTCACCTTGTAACCCACGTCCACCTCGATCGCCCGGGTCTCGAGCCCCTGGTCCTCGGTCCTCTGATCTCCCTTGGCCGCCAGGCTCAGGCGGCTCGTCACGGGCATCCTGAAGGTGCCGCCGTAGAACTCGGTGTCCTTGATCGTCGACTGACCCGGCGCCGAGTAGCCGGCGTCGAGCTTCTGCGTATAGAGGGTGACGCGACCGTCGCGATCCGTAAAGAAGTCGCCGAGCCCGACGCTCAGGTCGGCGCGGTAGGCCCCCGCATCGGCGTCGGTGAACGACTGGGGATCGTGGCCACCGAACTCGAATCCGCCGTCATCGGACCGCAGCGAGCTGGAGACGAGACCCTCGCTCCGGCCCGCCTGCGCCTTGAGTATCGGTGCTCATCCGCAGGGTCAGGTCCGCGGCACCGAGGCTGCTGTCGGCGTCGCCTTCGTCGTTGGAGTTGGCGGTCAGGCCGAGCCGCACGTGGTCGTTGAACCAGACATGGCCCTGGCCGCCGGCGGCGATCGCGTCCAGCTCGTCGAAACCCGGCGTGTACTCGTAACGCACCACGAGATACGCCTCGTCGCCGCTCAAGCCGCTGGTGCGCACCAGCAGGTTATCTTCGGCGGTCGAGGACAGCGGCTCGGTGAGCAGCAGCCGGCCCTGGATCCAGTCGATGTCGTAATCCACGTCGGGCCGCAGGTTGACCACCCCGGTGACGATGCCCGACTGCTTGTCACGGATCTCGATGCGCACGCGCTCGGAGCCCGTGAGGATGTCCTGGTGGCGCAGGTAATAGAGGGAGCCGCCCGTTCCCCGGAATTCCTCGTAGCTCGGCATCGTTCCGGGTTCGGCGGCGAATCCGTCTACGGCAAACCGTCGCTCGCCGAAGCTGGTGGTGGTCCTGGACTCGTAGCGTGCGTTGGCGCCGTACAGGCCGCGGTCGACGTGGGCCAGCTCGTTGTCCATGTAGCCGACCTTGAAGTTGCCCCACATCGCGTAATCATCGCCGTGGGTCGCCTTGACGTAGAACTTGCCCAGGGTCGGCGCCGTTTCCTCCACGACACTGTCGTCGCCGAACGTCGGGTAGTGGTAATCGGGGTCGATACGCCGGAATAGCGAATCGGGCGACTTGTCGAGGAAGTTGGTGAACAGGTCCTCTACCGGGCCTTCGCGAGTATCCGCGCTCGCCGTCAGCCGCCAGTGCTCGCGGACCTTGCCGTTCAGGTAGAACGCCAGCCGGCCATCGACCGATGAGTCGTAGGGCTGCAGAGCATTCTCGCCCTGAAGCA
>JBDHFS010000410.1:0-2119 GCA_039590285.1 Gemmatimonadota bacterium | reverse complement strand
CGTCGTCGCCGACGACGACGCGAGCCAGGTGCCAAATTTCATCCGACTGTACAAAAACGAGTTAAGGCTCACCGCCGACCGGATGGAGGGGGCGGAGATCGGCGAGGCGGTGATCGGTGGCCAGCTGCTTGATTTCTCCTCGATCCACTCGATCAACATCACCCATTCCGGATCGGATCAGATACGGGATTATCTCCTGGAAACGTGCCAGATCCACGCCTCCACAGCCGCCTTGACACCCGACAAGGACAACACGCTGTACCAGATCGAGAACGGCGTGCTGAGCAACGGGCTGGGACAGCACCTCTTTGCCGGAAAGGCCGGCGGCGGGGCCACCCGGCGAGCCGTGATCGCGTTCGACGTCGCGGGTAACCTTCCCCCCGGTGTCACTGTCACGGGAGCAGCGCTCACGCTGAATCTGTCCGATGCCTCTGCGGAACCTCAACGCGTCTCCCTGCGCCGTCTGCTGGCGGATTGGGGCGAAGGCACTTCGGACGCCACCGGGAACGAAGCGAACGGCGCGCCGTCGACCCCGGGAGACGCCACCTGGGAACACACGAGCTACGACACCGATTTCTGGTCAGAACCGGGTGGGGATTTCGCGCCCGTGGCGAGAGCGTCCACCGTCGTGGATCAATCCGGTAGCTACACGTGGGGCTCGACGACCGCGATGGTGGCGGACGTGCAGGACTGGCTCGACACCCCGAGCTCCAGTTTCGGCTGGATCCTCGTTGGCGAGGAGAGCGTGGCTCCGACGGGCAAGCGCTTTGACTCGAAGGACCATCCCGACAGCGCCGTACGGCCGGTGCTGAACGTGACCTACGTGACCGCGGAGCCGACGGATGCCGCCGGCCGCGTCCCCGACGGAGGTGTCGTGCGTCCCCACGGACCTCGACTATGAGATCTATCAGGGCCCTTTCCCGGAAGGTTCTCGCGATTTCACCAAGCACGTTCCCAGGTTCTGCAGCACAGGCGGTGTCACGACCAGGACCTTCGCGCCGGGGCCGGATAGCAGCTACTTTCTGGTCGTGCCCCGCAACTTGGCCCGCGAGGGTTCCTACGGTGCCTGCAGTTCGGCCGGCTCGCGAACGACCAGCCTCTCGACCTGTCTCGATCGGGAGATCGGCGATTGCCCCTAGCCGTCATTCCGGCTCCCCACGGGTGCACACTTGGCACGCGCTACGGGCGAGGTTCATAGTGCGGGGACCCGGTACGTCCCTGTGGGCGCTCCTGGTCGTCGGCCTCGCCGCGGGCTGTGCGGGTTCCCCCGACGAGCTCGGCCCGCGCATCGTGCTCGAGCGTGCCGAGCGCGCGGGCCACTGGCGGGCGACCTACGAGCTGGGGGACGCCACCGGCCTTCTACGCTTCCAGCGGCCCGCCGCCTTCTACCGCGAGGACGTGTGGGAGATCCGCACGCCCGGCTGGCGGCTCGACCGTGCGGGCGATGATCAGACGCTGGTTGCCGAGCCCGGGTCCGAGAGCTCACGGATCGTCGTCGAGTTTCCGGTCCACACCGATTTCATCCCGAAGGAGTACGAGCTCTTCCTGGCCTTCACGGACGGCAGCGTCGCCATCTACTCCGGTCACCTTTACGTCACGTCCTCGACCGCCGAGTCGTCCGACGAAGAGGAGTTCCTGCGCCGGGTCGAGCTGATTGCGGGCGCAGGCCAAACCCTGGTGGTGCAAGGCGAGGTCGTCGAAGGCAGGACCGTGTGGACGGACCCTCACGGCGATGGCACGTACTTCTACGTGGGCAGGATCCGTCCGCTGGAGACGGAGGAAATGGTGGCGATCGTCGATCCCGGGGCCCCGGGCTGGCTCGTCGAGCGGATGAACGATCTCTTGCCGCAGATGTTCGCGATGTACGCCGAGAGCTTCGGCGAGCCGTTGCCCTGGAAGCCCGTGGTGTTGTTCGGCTTTCAGGACACGCAAGTGTCCGGCCTGTCCAGCGGCGGAGGCACGTTGACCGGGCTGGTCCAGATGTCGGCCGCCGGAAGCGGCTGGCACGAAGCGACGCCCGAGACGGCGGAGCAGTTGCTCTACCTCGTCGCCCACGAGGCCGCGCATTTCTGGAACGGGCAGCTCCACGCATACGAGGACATGGCCGACAGCTGGATGC
>JBDHFS010000409.1:0-2109 GCA_039590285.1 Gemmatimonadota bacterium | reverse complement strand
GAGGGATTGTGCGACGCCGTCGATCGATGGTTGGCCGATGCGGGGCGCGCGTTCGGAGCCTCACGAGTCGTGGAGCTGGCCCGATCGGGAAGCTACCGTGCGGCCGAGCACGAAGGGTTTCTTGAAGCGTTCCCGTTCTCCCGATGGAATCGCGCGGAGCGGGCGATGGCGCCCCCCCTGGTGGTCGAAGTCGAAGGAGATCGGTTGCACGCCGCAGGTCTCGCCGAGTTTTTCGATGGCGCGGTGAAGATCGTCCTCGTCGTCTGGGGTCCTTCGCCTCCAGCCCCGCTGGCTCGGCTCGTCACGCCGGGGGTGTTCGTGGCTCAGGATACGGAATCGTCGGTGGTTCGTCGGGCGGCGGCCGCGGCCGGTCCGGCGATCGTCGCTCTGGTCCCTGACACCGCCGCCCGGTTCGTCCACGACCCGGAAGCGGGTGCCACGCTGGGCCAGCGACTCTCCGTGGGCGCTTTGCCGGAAGAGGAGCCGCGGCGCCGTCTGGGAGCGTTCAGTGCCTTCCAGCAGGCTCAAGACCTGGATCTCCTGAAGATCCTGGCGAGCGCGATCGTCCCGGTGGCTGCGGTGGGCGCGGACCGTGATGGAGGGGGTCCCGCCGCGGCGGAGCCGTCGATGCCCGTCGAACCGGCCGACCGACTGGCGGCCTGGCTTATCAAGAACACGGACCTGCCGCCGCTCGAAGCCGAAACGGCCGAATGAACGCGAGCGTTACCCTTCTGTCGGTCGCCATTCTCGGCGGCGTCGGGCTCACTTTCGGGATCCTCATCGCCGTGGCGCATCGGAAGGGCCTACCGGGGTGCCGGGGGTTCGCGGAAGCCGCCGTGCGAAACGAAGTGGCTCCCGCGGAGTGCACGGTGATGGGCGAGGACGAGCGCGAAGACGTTGCCATGCTGCTGGGCGTCGAAGCGGGCGAGGCGAACAAGAGAGTCGCCAGGCTGCTGTGCGCCGGTGGCTCGGATGTGGCGATGCGGAAGGCGGAGTATTACGGAATCGAGAGCTGCGGCGCGGCTCTGGCTGTCGGTGGTGGGGGGAAGGGGTGCGCCTGGGGATGCGTGGGCCTGGCGGACTGCGCCGTAGCCTGCGACTTCGATGCCATCGTGATGAACGATGTCGATCTGCCGGTGGTCATCCCGGAGGCGTGCACCGCGTGCGGAGATTGTGTGGATGCCTGTCCATTGGATCTGTTCGTGATTCTCCCTCTTGACGCGCACTTGATTGTTCAGTGCCGCTGCCTCCTGGAGGGTGAAACGGCCACGGGTGTCTGCGAAGTGGCGTGTGACGCGTGCGGACGGTGCGCGGTGGACGCGGCTTCGGGCCTCATCGAGATGAGAGATGGGCTGGCCGTCATCGATTATGACCGTATCGACCTTGAGGATCTTGCCGCCACGGCCCGCTGCCCCACGGGAGCGATCGCCTGGGTGGAAGGCGCACAGTTCGGGGCCGGTGAGCCGTCCCTGGTGGGAAGCGAGGTATGATGATTCTGCGAGATAAGAAGGAATCGACGTCGGACCCGCCGAAATATCCCGGCGTCCCGGCGGCGCTGGATGGCGGTACCGCGGTCGTGGCGGTGGAGACTGCGGCGAGCGAAGCCGCCGGTGCGTATCCGATCACGCCGTCGACCCAGATGGGCGAGGGATGGGCACAGGCCGTCGCCTCGGGGGAGACGAACGTCAACGGCCGCCGACTCCTGTTCTTCGAGCCCGAAGGTGAGCACGCCGCTGCGGCCGTCACCGCGGGGATGAGCATGGTCGGTCTGCGGGCGACGAACTTCTCCAGTGGCCAGGGGATCGCCTACATGCACGAGTCGCTCTATGCGGCGACCGGCAAGCGGCTCACCTACGTGCTCAACGTGGCCGCCCGCGCCATGACCAAGCAAGCCCTCAACGTCCATGCCGGCCACGACGACTATCACGCCGTGGACGACACCGGATTCATTCAGCTGTTCGCGAAGGATGTCCAGGAGGCCGCCGACCTGACGCTGATCGCTCACCGGATCGCCGAGCTGTCCCTGAATCCCGGACTGGTGGCCCAGGACGGATTCCTGACGAGCCACGTGATCGAATCGCTTCAGTTGCCCGAGCGGGAGCTTATCCG
>JBDHFS010000408.1:0-2698 GCA_039590285.1 Gemmatimonadota bacterium | reverse complement strand
CCGGTGGTATTGATGAACATGCCATCGGCCTTGCCGCGCTCGACGACCTTCGTGTCACCCGTAATGATCCGCACGCCGGCCGCCGCGCTTGCCTCCGCCATGGAGTCGAGCACCCGGTCCAGCACGTCGAACGGGAGACCCTCCTCGAGGATGAATCCGGCGGCGAGATAGAGTGGATTCGCGCCCATCATGGCCAGGTCGTTGACCGTTCCGTGCACGGCCAGGTGACCGATATTACCCCCGGGGAACTCCAGCGGGCTCACGACGAAGCTGTCGGTCGACACGGCGAGTGCCTCCCCGGGCGTGTCCACCACGGCGGCATCTCCCAGGGCCGCCAGGATCTCGTTGCCGAACCGGGGAAGGAATTTGTCCCGCAGGAGGGCTGCGCTCAGTTTGCCTCCCGACCCGTGGCCCAGGAGGACCCGATCCTCCTGCCCCACCGGAGTCGGACAGGTCAGCCCCGTGGAGCCGATCCCGCCGATCGCTTCCTCCGCGGGCTCGTCGTGAGGCTTCCGCCCCGCTTCCGTCACGCCGTGTCTCCAGCCGTCTCCGGCTGGAACCGTGTGTAGTTGTAGTAGGCCGCGCAGGCTCCCTCCGACGAGACCATGGGCGCGCCGAGCGGACTCTCGGGCGTGCACCGGCCGCCGAATGCCGGACACTCGTACGGCTTGATTCGACCGCGAAGAACATCACCCGCCATGCATTCGGCCGGCTCGGACGCCTGGATCACCTCCAGGTTGTATTTCCGCTCGGCGTCGAAGGCGGCAAACTCCTTGCGCAAGCCCAGTCCGCTGGACGGTATCTCGCCGATCCCGCGCCACGCCCGGTCCACCAGCTCGAACACTCGCGTGACCAGCGCCTGGGCGGGCACGTTGCCTTCGCGGCGCACCGACCTCACGTACTGGTTCTCGACTTCCGCCCTTCCCTCCTCGAGCTGCTTCACCGCCATCCAGGTACCCTCGAGGATGTCTACCGGCTCGAAGCCCGTCACGACGATGGGAACCCCGTATCGGGCCGCGAGCGGCTCGTACTCCTTCCACCCCATGACCGTGCACACGTGACCCGCCGCCAGAAAGGCCTCCACCCGATTGTCGGGCGCGTCAAGGATGGCCTGGATGGCGGGAGGCACCGTTACGTGCGATACCAGGACGCTGAAATTGGTGACGCCCAGCTCGTGGGCCCGCCAAACCGCCATCGCGTTGGCCGGTGCGGTGGTCTCGAAGCCCACCGCGAAGAAGACCACCTCACGATCGGGGTGGCGGCGGGCGATATCCAGCGCATCGAGCGGCGAGTATACGACCCGGACTTCCCCACCCCGAGCCCTCACCTGAAACAGGTCGCACTCGCTGCCGGGCACGCGCAGCATGTCTCCGAACGACGTGAAAATGACGTCGGGTCGCGCGGCCAGGTGAAGCGCTCGATCGATCTGCTCCAGGGGCGTCACGCAGACCGGACAGCCGGGACCGTGGATCATCTCGACCGCGTCGGCCAGGACCACCGCATACTTCCATCAACACGCGCGGCCGGGAGGCCGTCGACAGGATTCGATCGATGAGAGACCTGGCAAGGACCGGATCCCGGTACTCGCTCAAGTATCTCATCCTCTCCCTCCGGAATCTCCCGCCTGGCCCTCGCGTGGACCTTCCATGCGCGCGAGGCTCTGTTCCGCCACTTCCTTCATCCAGTCCAGCTCATCCAGCTCGCTGAGCTCCTCGAGCATCTTGAACGTGCGTCGGGCTTCCTCCTCATCCACCCTGGAGATCGCGAAGCCCACGTGGACGATCACGTAGTCGCCTGTGTCGACTTCGTCCGCGACGTACGCCAGGCAAACCTCCCGTCGCACACCACCGAAGTCGACCATCCCCATGGGGAGGCCCTCATTCGGGTACACGTCGGTGATCCGTCCGGGAATGCCGAGACACATGCGGTCACCTCCCACGCTCGGCGGACAGCCTAGCGGCCGCCACCGCCGCCTGTCCGTAGCTGATGCTGCCGTCATTCGGTCCGAGGCGTTCCGGAAGAAGCACTTCGAACCCGCGGTCTTCGAGCCCCTTCCCAACAATCGCCAGAAGCAGTGCGTTCTGGAAGACACCACCGCCCAGAGCCACCCTCTCGACCCCACCCTCCCCACACGCCGCCGCCGCGAGCTCGATCGTGGTTCGCCCCACGGCCAGGTGGAAAGCCGCCGCCAGGCGCCCGACCTCCTCGCCGGATGCCACCCGGCCACCCAACTCCGAGAGCAGTGGAACCGGATCCATCAACGTCGGTCCGTCGGCGCCTTTTCCATCCGCCAGAGTCGGCAGGTCGAGGTCCGGGAGTCGATCCGTGACCCGGGACCTGGTGACCAGCTCAGCCGGATCCGCGAGCCGCCTGGCCAGGCGGAGCAGCGCGGTCGACGCCAGGGCCTCCAACTCCATGGCCGCCTGACCTTCGTAGGACGCCACACGTCGCACGCCGAGCACGGCAGCCGCCGCGTCGAACAGGCGGCCCATGGATGATGCGAGCGGCGCATTCACGCGGCGCTCGATCTGGGCCGCGGCCAGCCGGCGTTCCCGCTCCGGCACGCAACAGAACGCCTCCTCGAAGGCAGCGGCCTGCTCGGGCGCGAGCGACAGGTACCCGGCGGCCGCTCTCCAGGGCCTCCGCGCGGCCAGATCACCCCCGGCCATCGGAGCGTACCGCAGATGGGCCAGGCGCC
>JBDHFS010000407.1:0-2749 GCA_039590285.1 Gemmatimonadota bacterium | reverse complement strand
GCGGCATATACCGGACATACCGGCTCGCATGGGGCATCACCGCAATGCTGGCAAAGGGTCGGGAAGTGCACGGCCTGGAAACCCTCCTCCGTCTCCTCGTAGTACCTCATGATCTGCATCCAGGACATCTCGCGGCCCTGGCCGCACAGGTCCTCGCCCACGACCGGCAGATTGTTCTCCGCGTAACATGCGGTGACGCACGCACCGCAACCCGTGCAGGCGTTGAGATCGATCGCCATGCCCCAGCGGTACGGGCTCTGCGGATCGGAGTCGTAGGCCGCCTCGACGAGGGCCGTCAGGTCCACCTCGTGAGCCTGCATGGCGTTCGGCACCTCGCCGACGTGCATCAGCTCCGCGATTTCCCGGTCCTCGTCGTAGTCGTGACCCTGCATGATCACGAGCTTGCCGCCTCGGCCCGTCGCCGTGAGAGTTGCCGCCACGCCCCCGTAGGTCAGGGCGCCGCTCCGTGCGTCGGCCGTTACTCCGAGAAGGTCGAGAGCGTTAATGCCGCGTCCCGATGCCGTGCGGCCGTAGGCCGTGTGACCCTGGCCGAGCGGGAGGGCGATGGTGTCCGGACGGATCCCCTTGTACAGGTACGCCGGAGCCTCCACGCTGCCCGCCTCCGTGGCGACCCGCACGATGTCGCCGTTCTCCACGCCCAGCGGACCCGCGGTCTCCGGATGGATCTCGACCCAGGCGTTCCATACGACCTTGGTGACCGAGTCGGGGTGCTCCTGCATCCACGGGCGGTTCGCGCCCCGTCCGTCGAAGAACTGGACGGTCGGATACGTGACCAGAGTGAGATCGTCACTCGGCCGCGGAGAGTGGAAGTCGTGATTCGCGCCGGCCGCGGTCAGGGCCGGGGCGACGTCGCGCTCCGCGGTGGCCAGACCGACGCCGCCCAGCGCCAGCGCCTGGTGCCACCACTCCTCGAACGTGGGTCCGCCCTCCCCGAGCCGGGCGTGCAGATCCCGCCACACGCTCTCGACGTAACCACGGTAGTCATCGACCTGGAAGGCATCGGTCGCGCCCGCCGCCTCCGCGATCCGCAGCAGGATGTCCTCCCGCTGCCGGGTGTCGAACAACGGCTGCATCGCGGGCTGGGCCAGCGCCATGAAGCTCTGCCCCAACAGCGCGTCTCCCCAGCTCTCGAGCTCGTGATGCGATGGGAGGATCCAATTCGCCTCGCTCGCCGTCTCGTCCAGATGCGGCGTGAGGGAGATCACGGTGGGGACGCTCGCCATCGCCTCCCTGAAACCGACCGATTTCGGGAGAGCGTAGGCCGGATTAGCGCCAGCCACCAGCAGCGTGCGAATCTCGCCGGCCTGCATGCGTCGAGTCAGGTCCACCATAGCGGTGAACTGCACATGACGGCCTCGTACGGTCTCGCCATCGAATCGAACGGTTCGGCCGATCGCGCCCGACACGTAGTTCAGGATCATGACCGCGAGGTGTGCATCCGTGCTGGCCACGCTCTGCCCGCCGATTCCGGGCGGCAAAGCGATCGGCGCGTTCGCCGCGGCTATCAAGGCCGCGAGCTCTCGCATTCGCTCGGCGGATACGCCAGTAAACTCGGCCACGGCGTCTGGAGTGAACGGGGCGAGCATCGTCTCGACGCGAGCGGCCCGTCCGTCTCCCGCGGCCCGGGCTACTTCGTGGGCCAGGGCCAGGGCGACGAGCGTCTCGGAGCCCGGATCCACTCGTCCGCCTTCAGCCCCGAAAGGGACAGCCTGGGGCCGATGAACGTGAACCGTGCCTGGATCCCATGATCCACGAACCGTCCAGCCGCGAATCGCGCCCCCAACTCCACCGGGGCCAGCCACGTCCCGAGGAAATCGGCGCCGAAGCACACCACGTGGTCCGAGTCCTCGAGAGCGTACGTCGGGATTTCGTTCAGGCCGAACGCGATCTCGCTTGCGGTGCGCAGGGCCTCGAGACCCAGGGGTTCCCAAGGCATCCACGTCGCGTTCACGGCAGCGGCCCACTCCTGGTAGAAGCGGGCCGCGCTTCCCAACACGGGCGGAGTCAGGAGGACCGCCGAGCCCCCCGACACGGCGGCGCCGGCCGCCTCCACCGCATCCTCCCACGAAACATCCACCAGGCCTTCGGTCGTTCTCTGGCGAGGACCGGGGACGCGGTCCGGGTCGTACAGGTCCTGAAGCGCCGAATGGGCCAACGCCGACACCGCCCCACCCGTCGACATGGAAGGGTTTCCTTCCAGCTTGATGACGCGACCGTCGCGAACCGTCGCGTGGACGCCCAGCGGCTCGGGACCGACGGCCGTCAAGACGGTGGCGTACGACACGTTGGTGCCCGGGACGATGTCGTCCGGCGGGATCAGGTACGGGATCAGCTTGTCGCCCGTATCCGGAGGCCCGCACGCGGCGGCGGCCGCTCCGGCGCCGGCCACGCCGAGTACCTTCAGGAACTCGCGCCTGGAGGTACCGTCGCCGCGGGTCAATTCGGCGGAGGTCCCGTCGCCGTCGGACTCCGGAATCGTCGTCCCGCTACCGCTATGTCTCAAATCGCCGTCCTTCATTCAGTCTCGACTCGCGATCAATAGTGGCACGCGAAGCAGTCGATCGGACCCCGGTTGGCTCCGTACTGCTGGTCGAGCCGGCGGGGATACAGGCCTATGGGCTGCCTCTCATCCGGAGTCTCGGGCGGCGGATAGCGCTCGATGAGCAATCGATCCGTCGCCACGTCCGTGTCCTCGCCCGGCTGCCAGTGACAGTCCAGGCACCAGCCC
>JBDHFS010000406.1:0-3795 GCA_039590285.1 Gemmatimonadota bacterium | reverse complement strand
CCTGGCCATGATCTCGGTGCGAGAGGTGCGGGGGACGATCATGGGGCCACCACCTGCATCACGGCGTTCATGGTTCCTCGGTGTCCGGGGAAGGTGCAGATGATCGCGTAGTCGCCGGGCTCCACGGGCGCCGTAAACTCCACTAGCTCGTGCTGCTCGTGTGTGAGGAGTTTCGACGCCACGAGGACGTCGTCGTGATCCGGTATGAACGCGGCGGCGAACCCGTCCGCGCCCAGAGCATCCGCGGCGGCCCCGATCGCTTCGCCCGATCCCGGCGTCCCGATCACCAGGTTGTGGGGGCTGAAATCGTCGTTCGCGAACCAGAGCTTGACACTCTCGCCGGCCGTGACCGTGAAGGCCGGCGTGTCGTAACGCATCTCCTCGGGCACGGTGCGGATGACGATGGCGTCGGCGTCAGGATCGGCGACTGCGTTGGCGCCCGCCTCGGCCACGTCGCCGGACCCTATGTCGGCACGCTCGGTCGCCTCGCCATGCTCCCACATGATCCGCACGGTCCTCGCCGCGTGCCGGGCATGCGGCACCGGCGAGTTCAGCACGACGTCGAGCAGCTCGGTGTTCACCACGTTGAACTGCTGGTGCACCCAGAGGGCTTCGAGCAGGTGGTGCGCGTCGGACGCGCTGTTCGGGTCCATCCCGGCCACCCAATCACCGACCGCCGCCATGACCGCGTCCACCGGGTGCTCGCTCAGCTCGATGCGTGCGCGGCGACGTACAATGTTTACGGGGTGCTCGAGCGCCGCGAGGAGCACGGGAATCGGCTGGCCGTCTATGGCGACATGCTCGGAGAGGGGCCGGCCCTCCACTGTGATCCGGAAGATCCGCCCGTGCTCGTGGTCACGGGCGGGATCCCGGATGTTGTGTTGCATGTGCCCGATGATCGAGTTCGCCCAGTCCACCACGTACAGGGCACCGTCGTCACCGATCTCGTAGTCGGTGGGGCGGAAATTGGGATCGGACGACACGAGCAAGTCGTCGGTCTCGGTGCCCCACACGTCACCGGTCGCTTCGTCGCGGTCGAGCGTGTACTGCTTGATCCCCAGATACGCGATCACGTTCAGGATCAGGAAGTTCCCGTTGTTCTCCTGCGGGAAGTGGTCGCTGGAGAGGATGCCACTCGCCGGCACCGGACGGACCGTGTGGTCCAGCAGCCGGTCCATCCGGAAGGTCCCGTCGTCGTTGGGCTGCACCTGGTACGCCGACCCGCCCGTCGCGTCCGTGGCGTAGTGGTAGCCCCAGTAGTCGAAGTCGATGCCGTGGGCATTGGGGCTGTTCGGGGCATGAAAGCTGAACTCATGCGTGCGCGGGTTGAAGCGGTACATGCCCGACGTGCCGTCGTTGAGCTTCGCCGCCGCCCAGGGCGTCTCCACGTTGCTGACGTTGAAGATCCCGCGCTGATAGTAGATGAAGCCGTCGGGGCCGTAGATGAAACCGTTGGCCGAGTGATGGGTATCCGCCGAGCCGTACGCCCCTGAGAGGCGGATCCGGACGTCGGCCACGTCGTCGCCGTCAGTGTCCTTCAGGAAGAGGAGGTCGGGAACCGACGCCACGATCACGCCCCCGTTCCAGAACTCGAAACCCGTGGGGTTGTGCACGTAGGCGAAGGTGATGGCCCGGTCGGCGACCCCGTCACGGTCCTCGTCCGGCAGGATGAGGAGCCGGTCGTCCATCTCCTTGGTGGGTTCCCACTTCGGGTACGTCGGCCAGGTGGCCACCCAGAGCCGGCCCCTGGTGTCGATGGCCGTCTGCACGGGGTTGATCAGCTCGGGGATCGTTTCCTCGGAGGCGAACACGTTGGCGACCAGACCCTCCTCCAGCGTCATGCGCGCCATGCTCTCTTCGGCGCTCAGGTAGTCGAGGGTGCGCCCGACACCCCGCCCTGCAGCTGCGGGTCCTCCGGGTTCAGGTTCGAGATGACCTCGACCGCGGGAGGCACGTTCGAGTCGTCCGGCTCCATCGTTTCCCCGCGCGCGGCCGCCCAGACGACGGCGTCACGGTTGGCGGTCATGACGTCCAGCTGCTCGAGTTCCTTCTGGAGCACCTCGAAGTTCGTTTGGCCGTCGGTGAACGCCAGCGTGGCGCGCGAGCCCCAGACGTCGTTGCCGTCCGTGGTGCGGAAGCGGTTGTGCCAGTGAAAATTCTTGGCGAGCACGGCCTGGCGGACTTCTTCGAGCCTCGAGCCCCGAGCGCCCGGGAGCTTGCCCAGCAGCGTGCGCACGATGTGCTCGGCGATCGCCCGGTTCCCGTCCGAGTTCAGGTGCACGCCGTTGATGGTGAGGGGCTCCTCGTGCTCGCCGTACAGCGCGAGCGAAGGGCGGAAGAGGTCGATGAAGTGCACGCCCTTCTGCAGTGCGACGACCTCCATGGCCTGGGTGTAGGCGGCGAGACGGACGTTGTTCTCCGCGCCGTCGGGAAGGTTCGGATCGTCGAGGTCCTCGTGGGCGATGGGACTGAAGAGCACGATGGTGGGCGGACCGTCCCCGGAGTAGTCCTGCTCGCGCGTGTGATCGATCCACTCGCTCAGGGCCGCGCCGAAGCCGGCTGGATCGTTGTCATACGACTCATTGTACCCGAACATGGCGAAGACCCAGTCGGCTTCGGAGTGCGCGAGGTACTCGTCCGCGCTCGGGAAGTTGCGCACCCGGGGCCGTGCGTCGATGCGGTCGCCGGTGAAGCCCTGATTGCGCACGACCAGATTCAGCCGGGGCCGCGCGAGTTGCAGGTAGCTCTCGAGCCAGCCGTCGTGCTGCATCCGGTCCGCGAGGCTGTTCCCGATCAGGACGATGTGGTCGCCCTCCGCGAACTCGACCATCGGTTCGGTACAGGCGGTGGCGGCAACGAAGAGCGCGAGGCCCAGCGTCAGGTTGCGCAGGTGCATCGGATCAACCTTTCGGCGTATCGTCACCCGGGTCCTTGGTGGACTTGTCGGGGGTCATGATCGGAGTGTCCCAGCCCGCCATGTCGGAGGGCCGCACGCCTCGACGGTAGCCGTCGAAGCTGAAGCGCACGGGGTGGTACGGTCCCACGAACGAAATGTCGGAGTCCGGGCGGATGGCGTCATCCAGGCCCACTGCCCAGAGCGACGCGTTGATGAGCAGCCGCCGGAACCCGTCGTTCAGGAAATCCTCCCCGGCGCCGTGCGTGGTCGTGAACACGCGGCCCACCGTGCCGTCGGAGCCCTGGTATGACCGGGTCCACACCACCGGGATCTGTTCCTTCGTGGGATCGGCGCCCGCGTCGGGCTCCATCCCGTTCAAAACCTCGCCCACGGCCAGCGTCGTGAAGGGCTCCATCGGCTCCGCCCAGTAGCCTCCGGACTGCACGTGCATGTTGCGTACGCCTCGGAGGATGGGGTGGCCCGCCGCATCGGGAACCGGGTTCACGCGTGAGCTCTGCTCGTGGTTGGTGCCGTAGTGCCGCACCCACGTTTCGCCCAAGACCTGTCGGCCGAAGCCCTTCCAGTACTCCTCACCCTCGTAGTCCCACGAGTACTTCCGGTGGGGTCCGTCTGGGACGCGGAAGGCGTGCGTCGCGGTACGGATCCCGATCACGGGCCCGCCCCGGTCGAGGTAGTCGACGATGTGTTGCATCTCGTCTTCCGGGAAATCCTGGAAGCGGAGCCCGATAACCATCAGGTCGGCGTCCTGCAGCACCTCGAGACCCCGGATGTTGGAGGAGCCCGGCTCGATGAAGCCCTCGTCGTCGAGGGTGAAGAAGACCGTCGTCGTGAAGCCGTAGTGCCGCGCGAGGATCCGGCCCCACATGGGGAGGATCTCC
>JBDHFS010000405.1:0-2000 GCA_039590285.1 Gemmatimonadota bacterium | reverse complement strand
TACCGCTGCGGGTCGGCTATCCCAGGGCCACCGATCTGTCCCCGGCCAACAGCGGCACCTGGGAGAACCTGCCCGGCGGCGATCGGATCTGGCGGCTGCGCGTGCGCAGCCCGCGTGCCCGCTGGATCGTACTGGGCTTCGGGACCTTTCGACCGCAGCCTGGAGGTCTTTTGACGGTTTACGACGCCGCCCGACGCACCGTCCTCGGTCCGTTCGGCGCGGAGCAAGTCCGCGGGCACGGTCAGCTCTGGCTTCCTCCGGTCGACGGCGACACGCTGGTTCTGGAGCTTTACTGGCCGGCAAGGCTTCGAGATGTGACCCCGAATATCCATCTCGGCACGGTGTCCCACGGCTACAAGGACGCGTGGCTTCATCCGACCGCGGGGGATTCCGTGCCGGAGGCTCGGGAGCCGGCGGAGACCGGCTCGTGCAACATCGACGTGAGCTGTCCGCTGGGAGACGAATGGCGCGACGCCGGTCGCGGTGTGGTCCAGATCCTCAAGGGCGGCGTTGCGTACTGCTCCGGCTCTCTGGTCAACACGACGGCGAACGATTGCCGGACCTACGTGCTCACCGCGCACCACTGTCTGAGCACCCAGTCGGATGCAGCGAGCACGACTTTCCGCTTCGACTACGAACGTCCCCTGTGCGAGTCGGGAACCGCACCGATCGACAGGACCACGACGGGATCGACACTGCTCGCGACCTATGCCCCCAGCGACTTCACGCTGCTCGAGCTGGACGGCGAGATTCCCGCCGGTGTCGACCCGTTCTTCAACGGCTGGGACCGCTCGCCGGATCCCGCCACGGAATCCTGGGGCATCCACCATCCCGGCGGATCCGTGAAGAAGATCAGCTACAACGCCGATCCGCTGGTGAGCGGGCAATCGTCCGGGTGGGGAGCGAGCCACTGGCGGGTCACCGAGTGGGAGCTGGGCACGACGGAGGCCGGCTCCTCCGGATCGCCGCTGTTCAACGCGGACCGACGCATCGTGGGTCAGCTTCACGGCGGAAAGGCGTCCTGTGATAACCCGAGCTGGGACGAGTACGGCAAGCTGGCCGAGTCGTGGACCGGCGGCGGTGTGGCCGCGTCGCGTCTGGCAGACTGGCTCGACCCGCAGGGCTCGGGCGAATCGTCCATCGCCGGCGTCGCGCGGAGCACCTGCGCGAACCCGGCCCAGAGGTTATCCGTCGCGACCCATCGAGTCCTGGAGGACGAAGGAAACGGTGACGGTAATCTCGACCCCGGCGAGCGGTTGTCCGTCGAGATCAGCTTGAAGAACGACGGCACGGAGCGGGCCGCGAGACCCGTGGGGCGGCTCTCGACCAGATCGCCCCTCGTTGCCGTCGACCCCGGTATCGCCGTGTGGCCGGACATCCCGCAAGGATCCGTTCGACCGTCCGTCGCCCCGCATTTCACGCTGGACATCCAGCGCCATTTCCCGTGCGGTCAACCCATCGACTTGCAGCTGGAGCTGTCCGTCGAAGGTTCGGATCCGTACACGGTCGACCTCGCATTGCCGACCGGCAGCGTCCGGGTCCGGGAGCTGTTCCGGGACGACATGGACGCCGCCGTCGACGGCTGGATCTCCACGCCGCCTTTGGCGACGAGCTGGACCCTCGCGACTTCGGCCGATGATCCTCTCGATGCGAGCTGGTTTGCACCCGACTCGGCGGAGCCGCGGGACACGTCACTGATCATGCCCACGATTTCCGATTTGCCGCCGCACGCCGCCCTGCGCTTCCGGCATCGCTTTGATACGGAAAGCAACCGGGACGGCGGCGTCGTCGAGTACCGCGCCAACGGCAGCGCCTGGAAAGACCTGGGTCCGCTGATCCTGCACGGCGGCTACACCAGCAGCATTGCCGAAGGAGCGGGCTCGCCCCTGGACGGGCGTGCCGCCTGGGCCGGCGACTCGGACGGCTGGCAAACGGTCGAGGCCGACCTCTCATCCCTGGCGGGTGGCAACCTGCAGCTGCGCTGGCGCTTCGCAACCAAC
>JBDHFS010000404.1:0-2005 GCA_039590285.1 Gemmatimonadota bacterium | reverse complement strand
GTTGCCGTCGAAGATGGCGAATGCCGGCTGGCCCCGGATGCCGAGCTGGGACCACGAGTCGAAACCGGGATCCCACAGCATCTGCAGCGACACGGTCCCGTATTCGCCCACGAAGTCCTCGGCCTGCTCGAGCGAGTCCTGCGCTCCCATGCCGACGATGGTGATCTTGTCTCCGTGATCGCGAGCGAACTGCTCGACAACGGGCGCTTCCGCCCGGCAATACGGTCAGTGCGGGGCCCAGAACCAGAGCAGGATCGGCGTGTCCGAAGGGACCAGCGAGGCGACCGAGAACTCAGCGCCGGTGGCAAGATCGATGAGCGGGACGTCGGGCAGGTCGGAAGGCGGGGTGGGATCTTCGGCTGCAGAAGTGACGGGGGCTTCGGTTCCCTGGGCCGACGGGGCGTCGGTCGCAGAAGGTGCATGGGTCGTCGGCGGAACCTCGGCTTCGGTGATCGACCCCCGGGTCTCGAGTCCTCCATCCGCTTGGCTCGTCGGAGGATTGGACTCACTCTCGGAGCCGGCGACTGTCGTCGCTGTGCCCTCGCCGGCACAGGCTGTAGCGACCAAGGCAAGGGCGCTCAAAGCGATGGCGAGACGGCGCATGGGGGCGAGGCTACCGGAGCTCGTCACCTACCTGTACCTTGTCGGCGTTGCGATACAGAAGGAGAGGCAGGCCCACGGCCACGATGCCGGCGAATAGGAACCACTGAATGGCATACAACCGGTGGTTGCCCTCCCCCAGGTCAGGAGGATCAGCCGGCGTGGGAAGGCTCCCCTGCTGGGCCGGCGACTGCGTCTCTAGCTCGATGTAGAACGGAGCCAGGGCCATGCCCGACTCGGTTTCGAGGAGCTCGAGATCGACCCGCGTCACGGTAGCGGTCTCGGTGTTGAATCGACCGGGGGCTTCGCCGGGCTTGACCCTTCCCACAAGGGCAACCAGGCCCGGAGGCGTTTCCAACTCCTCGCCGCCCTCTGCAGGTACCCAGCCTCGATCAACGACCACCGCCCCGGTGTCGGCGGTCAGCGGCATGAGCACATGGGCGCCGGCCTGCCCGCCGCGGGTTCTCGGCGCCAACAACATCATCGCCTGAGATTCGTATGACCCCTCTACCGTGACGCGGCGGTACTCGATCTCTTCCAGAGTGTCATTCGACAACAGGTCCTCCAGCGGCACGGGAGCCGATGCCAGTGATATCTGGATCGCGTTGTTGGCATCGCGGCGCTCGTCGAGTCGGCCCAGCTGCCAGAATCCAAGCGCGATGAAGGCCACGATCACGCTGCCGGCCACGACAGTGGCGAGAATCCAACGGGGCTTGCGGAGCAGCCGCAACACGCTGCGCACGATCGAGATGGTAAGGGCCGACCGCGGCTAGCCGGCCACGGCTACCGCGCCGTTGCGTCGGGGGTCGGCGAACCCCGACAGCCCCGCCACCGGGTCCCACATCGCGGCTTGCACACCACCGAAGTACATGGAGTTCGCAGGGAAGGGACGCAGCTGGAATCCCGGTGGCTCTCCGATGTCGATATCGGGTTCGAACGCCACCGTGGGATTGTCCTCGAATATCTCAACGTGAAGGCGCGAGTGGTTCACAGCTTCGGCCAGGGGCATACCGAAGCGAAGCAGGTTGAGGATCGTGAGCGAGACCGCGCTCGTGATCCTGCTCGCTCCGGGGGTACCGATCGCAAGGGCAGCTCCTTGCGAGGAGCGGGCGACGGTCGGAGCCATATTCGAGATCAGGCGGCTACCCGGCGGCACCGAGTGGAAGCCTTCGGGGTGGAGCTCGACCTCGCCCAGGGAGTTGTTCAACCAGATCCCAGTGCCGGGGAGCACCGCGCCGGACCCGTATCCCGATGACATGCTGATCGAACAGGCGACGCCGTTGTCATCCGTGGCCGAAACGTGAATCGTCGACGGGGACGACAGCAGTTTGCGATAGTCGCCCAGCTTCGCCAGGTCCAACAGCTCTTGTAGTTGGGGCCCAAGATCCGGGCCGACCGAGAGCCG
>JBDHFS010000403.1:0-2007 GCA_039590285.1 Gemmatimonadota bacterium | reverse complement strand
ACCGACTCGGCACCCGTCGCCCCCTCCGCGGGACCTCCCGGGGAGTCGCCGGCGCACGCCCACAGGGCGCAGCCCAGACACAGCCCCACGGCCAGCATCGCACGGTGCATCCTCAGCACTCCTCGACCCACTCGGCGTGGAGTCGGAAAACGTCGGTCCCGGATCGTTCCGGAGAGTCTACCGGACGACGGCGCCGCGCACCAATCGCGGTCCGGATCGACGGGCTCACGGTTATAATCCGGCCATGCCGAGCTCCACGCTCATCATCGTCGTCGGCTCGTGGTTCGTGCTGGCCGTGCTGACGGTGGTGGCCTACCGGTTCAACCGGTCCCAGAGGCGCTAGGCGTGGATCCGATCCTCATCGGGTTGTTGCTCTACCTCGCGATGATGCTCGCGGTTGGGCTGTACACCTACCGCTACATGAAGTCGCTGGACGACTTCGTGCTGGCCGGGCGGAGGCTCGGCCCGTGGGTGGCGGCGATATCGGAACGAGCGTCGGGCGAGTCGGCGGGGTTCCTGCTCGGTTTGCCCGCCGCGGCCTACGCCGTGGGCTTCGTCGAGTTCTGGTCGGTGATCGGCATCGCCACCGGGATCTTGACCTCGTGGACCTTCATCGCGCTACGGCTCCGCACCCAGACGGAGCGATTCGGCGCGTTGACGCTGCCGGACTACTTCGAGGCGCGCTTCGACGACCGGACCCGGCTGCTCCGGGTCGTCTCCATGCTCGCGATCCTCTTCTTCTACCTGGCCTATGTTGCGGCGCAGCTCGATGGCGCGGGGCAGATCCTCAACGCGTCTTTCGGAATCCCGCACTGGGGCGGCATGTTGATCGGCGCCACGGTCGTTGCCCTCTACACGCTGATGGGAGGGTTTTTGGCCGTGGCGTGGACCGATCTGATCCAGGGGCTTCTCATGGCCTGCGTCGCCGTGGTGCTGCCGCTGGCAGGGATCGCGCACCTGGGCGGGTTCGGCGAGTTGTGGGCCGTGATCGCGGCGCACGACCCGGCGCTGCTGACCATGGATCTGGGCGAGACGGGGGCCGCGTTCCTGTTCGGAGTCGCCTTCGCGGGGTTCTCGTGGTGCTTCGGCTATCTGGGCCAGCCGCACCTGCTGGTGCGCTACATGGCGATCCGTAGGGTCGAGGACGTCCCGAAGGGCCAGGCCATCGCCATGGGCTGGGTGCTGATCGCTTACTGGGGCGCGCCGATGATCGGGCTGGTCGGCCTCGCGGTGCTGGGTCCGGCCTTGGAGCATCCCGACCAGGTCATGCCGCTGCTGACGATCGCGCTGCTACCCGGGTGGCTCGCCGGGATCATGATCGCCGGCGCAACCGCGGCGATGATGTCCACCGCCGACAGCCAGCTCCTGGTCGCGAGCTCGGCGGTTGTCGAGGACATCTACGTCCGGCTGTTTCGTCCGAAAGTCTCTCCGAAGAAGCTCGTCGTGCTGTCGAGGATCGTGACCGTCGTCCTGACCCTGTGCGCCCTCACACTGGCGTTCTCGCTTCGAGACGGGATCTACAAGTCGGTGGAGTACGCGTGGACCGGTCTCGGATCGTCGTTCGGCCCGGCGCTCGTGCTGTCGCTGTGGTGGAAACGCACGACCCGCTGGGGGGCGCTGGCAGGTATGCTGGGTGGGCTGGTCAGCACCATCGTCTGGAAGAACTCCGCCGCGCTTCAGGGCTTCCTGGACCTCAAGGCGGGGCCGGTTCTGATCAGCGCCGCTCTCGTGATCGGGGTGAGCCTCGCGACCACCGGGGCCGCCCGGGAGCCGGAACGGCTCGGAGGATAATGCCATCCATGAAAGACGGGATCGTCATCATCGGACTGGACGCCGCGGATCCGGACCTCGTCGAGAGCTGGGCCCGCGAGGGCCACCTGCCGGTCATCGCATCGCTGCTGGAAGCCGGTGCGTGGGGCCGACTCTCCTCCCCCGCAAAGATCTCCAGCGGCCCCGCCTGGCCCTCCTTCTTCTCGGGCACGCAGCCGGGGAGCCAGGGGAGGTTCT
>JBDHFS010000402.1:0-2012 GCA_039590285.1 Gemmatimonadota bacterium | reverse complement strand
GATCTCTCTGCCGCGGGTCGTGACCGCCAGGCTCGGCGCCGCCGCCTCCGACGGCCGTGCCATTTGATGGGAAGATCCCATGACCTCGTATGGCCGCATCATCTCGTGGTCTTCGTGCGAAAGGATATGGCAATGCCACACGTACCTCCCCTCGCGGTCGAACTTCGCGATGATACGGGGGACCTCCCCCGGAAACATCACCGCGGTATCCTTCCAGCCATCCTCGTTGGGCTCGGGGACTCGAGCATCGTTGCCGAGGCTGTCAACGGTCAGGATCCCGCCGACTCCGGTCGTGCCGTCGTGCTGAGGTTGCTCCTTCGGCTCCACCGTTCCCTCGAAGGACTCGCGCTCGACGATTTGGAACGCGACGAGATGCAAGTGGATCGGGTGAGCATCCTCCGTCGCGTTGTAGACCTCCCACAGCTCGACGTCATCCAGGTGCGGCGTCTCGGTGATGGGCTCGAACCAGGCCAGAGAGCCTTCACCGAGCGTCCCGAGCAGCGGCTGCAGGCGACCGAACTCGTCCAATCCCTCGAAGAGCACGAGCTGTCGGGTGGCTCCGGTCTGCCGAAGCCGCTGGATCGGCGACCGCAG
Source organism: Gemmatimonadota bacterium (assembly GCA_039590285.1). Classification (GTDB taxonomy): domain Bacteria; phylum Gemmatimonadota; class Gemmatimonadetes; order Palauibacterales; family Palauibacteraceae; genus Benthicola. The sequence goes on along the minus strand of JBDHFS010000402.1, from coordinate 1,418 downwards.
ACGACTGTTCGGGTTCACGGTGGCGTCCGGGACCGATTCGTCGAGAGGCAGATCGACAATGAACTTCATCACCTGACCGGTCGTCATCGGGTCGGCCGGATCGAGGGCTCCTCCCTCCCCATCGCTCAGAGTTCCGTCCTCATTGAATCCCTTGAACGGATCGTCCGGACCGAAGTTTCGGACGACGATCTCCGTTCCGTGGGAATAACCGGAGAAATCGCCCACGAGATCGGCGCGCTCCCCGGGAGCAAAGAGTAGCCGCGTCAAGGCGACGGGCCTCGGCAGGAGTGCGTCGTCCGTTCCGATCTGGAGAAGCGGCTGCGCGTCTCCGATCCCTGAATCGCCTCGGAACTCGAGCACGTAGAAGCGCGAGTCCGACCCGTTGAGGAAGCGGAAGCGGTACTTGCGAGGCTCGACGTGCAAAACCGGCCAGGCGGAGCCGTTTACGAGGATGAAATCGCCGAAGAACTCCGCGATGATGCTTGGACCATTCGGGAGCGGAGGGAAGCCGGGCTCGATCTCAGGATCCTCTGACGGATAGAACAGTTCGCCCTGCTTCGTGAACATCCGGTCCTGGATCACGATCTCGGTCTCGTACGGGCCGCCGGGAAGGACTCCGCGGTCGACGAGGCGGTTTTCATTTTCGTCGCGCAGCAGGTAGAACCCCGCGAGACCGGCATAAACGTTGAGCCGCGTGATGCCGAGCGCGTGGTCGTGGTACCAAAGTGTCCCCGCCTCCTGGTCATTGTCGTAGGTGTAAGTCTCCTTGACGAAGAACGGACCCGTCTCCTCGAATCCCTGAGTGAACCAGGCCTCTGGCAAGCCGTCGCTGGCGGATTCCGTATGACCGCCGTGCAGGTGGGTCACGGTCGGGATCCCTCCCTGCACGGGATGAGCGAGGTGGATGTTGGGATCCACCGGAAGGAGGTGGGCACGGCCACCATCGGGGAAGTTGTAGTTCGGCAGGTGATTGTGCCACGTGACCGTGATCCGTACGTCGCGCTGCGCCACCAGCGTCGGCCCCGGATACGTCACCGCGCCCCCTACCATCCCATAGCCCCAGACCGTCGTCGTCAGCTGCCGGCCTTGAGGACTGACCAACCCCAGCCACTGGACGGTCTCATCCATTTCCATCTCGAAGTGTCCCCCTCCGTCAGCATCGATGCGCGCCGGGATCGGCAGCGGATTCACGAACTTCGGATGGTCGCTCGCATCCAGAAGCGGTGGTCCCGCCGGCAAGACCGAAGCGTGCCCCAACCAGCCGGCGAGGGCCGCCGCTGCCACGGTATGACGCAATCCGTTTCTCATCGTAACCACTCCTTGCTGAGCACAGGGCCCGAAGAGGCTCGCCCGTGTTTGATTATCTGGCTCTTGGCTGATCGAATCCCGGCAGTGCCCGGGCGCGGGGCGAGAACGTG
>JBDHFS010000401.1:0-2020 GCA_039590285.1 Gemmatimonadota bacterium | reverse complement strand
GTGCGGCCGGGCGTGCTCAACATCTGGGTGATGGACGCGGACGGGTCCAACAAGCGGCAGCTGACGGACTTCGAGGGCGCGAGCTTCGCACCGTACTTCCACCCCAGCAGCGAACAGATCATCTTCGCGTCCAACCTGCACGAGCCGACGGGCCGGAACTTCGACCTGTATCTCATCAACATCGACGGCACGGGGCTCGAGCGTGTGACCACGTTCGACGACTTCGACAGCTTCCCCATGTTCTCGCCGGATGGCTCTAAGCTCGTGTTCGGGTCGAACCGCCACCAGCGCGAGGCGGGGAGCACGAACGTGTTCATCGCCGACTGGGTGGATGATCCTGACAGCCAGTAAGCGACGCGATCGACGGGCGTCCCGCGCCGGGGCGCCCGCGCTGTTCACCCCCGCCGTGCGTGGGTCAGACTCCTCACTGCGCAGTCTCGCCGTGATGCCCCGGAAAGGCCCACGGAGCTGCCATCAGTTGATCCGCTCAATGAGGTCATGCAGCTGACCTTGCGCGAGGCCTGGGCGGATAAGGCCGTCTAACGTCGAGATCGCAGTGATGAGCGCGCGATGGAAGACGGCATGTTAGAGCTCGCGCGTCTCGACTCAGGTTTGTAGGAGGCAACCGGCCATCCCATGTCCCTACTCGATCGTTTGCGCCGGCGGCGAAGCCCGACCGCGGAATGGCGAGAAGATCGTGGCGTTCGTTTGATCGCCGACCTGGATCGCTTTGAACTGGGTGGGGTCGGGTTTGGAGACCCGTACACCCGACTCTCGTTTCTCGGGCCGAGCGAGTCCCCATTCCTGGACTATCATCGAAAGGGCCTTCGGATCGATGTGGCCGATGATCAATTTGACGGATTCACGCTGGCGTTGGGAGTTGGTGCGTTCCTTGGCGCGTCGTCTAAGCAACCAGTACGGCCATTCGTCGGGAGCCTGAGGATCAGGGGCCGCGAGTTGCGTGTCGAGGAATTGCGAAGTGAGGGCGACCTCACCGCCTCATGGGGAACGCCCTTTTGGCGGGATGAGGACGACGACGAGATCCTCTTATTCTTCGAATTCCCGGACGGTGAGATCCAGGTTGAGTTATCACGCGAAGGGAGACCCCGTGTCTTGATCGCGACGCCAGACCCTCTGATGGCCGATCCCGAGCAACGGCGTTCCTACGGGGTCGAGACCCCTTGGCCTCCGAGTTTCGCCGGTCGCGGAGAGCCTCAATACCCCCGCTGAAGATCGACCACGTTCAACATCCTATCGCCCGCCACATAACGGCGGAGGTTCTCTCGGTAGAGCAGGAACTGATTGTCGCGATACCGGTTGGAGTAGTCCGAGACGTGCGGCGTCATGATGACACGCGGCATGTCCCAGAGCTCGAAGTCAGTCTGAGGCAAATCGTCTGTCCCGAAGCCCGCGATCTTCTCTGACCTGAGCGCATCCTTCAAGTCGTCCCAGTTCACGACCGGATGCCGGACGATGCTGACGAAATACGCGCTCTCCTTCATCGCGTCGAAGAACTCCGCATCGAACATCTCTCGTGTGTCGGGCGTGCTCGGAACCGAGGCGTACACGACATCGGCCGCACCGGCGAGCGTGTACAGCTCATCGGAAAGACCCACGTAGTCGACGAAGGCCGGGCCGGACTTGCTCGTGTTGCGAATGCCAATCACTCGCATGCCCAGGGCGTGTGCGAGTCGACCCACCTCCGTACCGATGCTCCCCAACCCCACCACCAACAGCGTCTGGTCCTGGAACTCCCTGTCCAGGTTCTTGTCCTTCACCACATCCGTCTGTGTTCTCCCCCAGATGTGGTTCTGCTGTCTCTCGTCGTGGATGTCCATGCCACCGATCAAGGAGAGCATGAGCGTAAGAGAATGCTGGGCAATGGCGCGCGCGGTCATGCCACGGATCGAAGTGACCACGATGTTGCGTTCACGGAGGATTCGGTTGGTCTCGCCGGGCGGTGTGCCGCTCAAGAAGCACCCCTCGACACCGACGCTGCCCGACTGAACCCAGTGGACCT
>JBDHFS010000400.1:0-2053 GCA_039590285.1 Gemmatimonadota bacterium | reverse complement strand
GGGCTGGATCTCGACCCGTGGGAGCGATCCGTCTTGGAGAAGATTCGCCAGGCGGCGGACGGCAAGGGTCGATCCTGGTTCTCGCTGGTCGCGGAGGGTATCGCCTTTCGGGCCAAGTGCCGGATGCAAGCGGACCGGACGGAAGAGGATGACGCGTCGCTGCTCGAGCGTGCCGAAATCATCGACGAGCTGATCACCGACACGGCGATCGGGCTGGCCTTGACGAAAGAGCTGCAGTGGGAGATCGACCGTGTAATCCGCTCCGGGGACATCGCCACCGCCAAGAGGCTCACCGAATTCCGCAATGCGGTGGGTCAGAGCCTGGCCGGGATCAGAAGCTCTATCGGCGACGAGGCGTCCGCGAAGGCGAAGGACAAGTCCAAGGAGATGATCGTTCCCCGTCCCGAGGAGGCTCCCGAAGAGGAGGAGCAACAGAGAAAAGCCCCGGTGCAGTACAAGAAGGATCCCGCACCGGTCAGAATGGTCTACCGCGGCTCCGTCAAGAAGACGAGCAAGGTCCGGATCTTCCTGCTGGCTCTCCTGGGCGTCAGTCTCCTCGCGTGGACGGTGTTGACCCTCAACAGAGGTCGGTACGTCGGCCCTCCCGTGCTGACGCTGGAGCAGTTTCAGCAGGTTCAAGCGGTCCGAGACCTCATCGCCAGGCCGCCCAGCTTGGTCGTGGAGCTGGACCTCGTCGAGTGGAGCCGGATGCCCTCCCAGGAGCGCCTGGACCTCCTCGATGAGGTGGGGAGCATCGCCGACCAGGCGGGCTACGTCGGCGTTCACGTGCGGACGACCGACGGTGTCGCCGTCGGCCAGTGGCTGAAAACCCGTGGCAGGCGCCTGTTTCCGCTTACTTCGGGGAACAGCTGACTAAAGTCGAATGCTCCAAGAGGGCCCAGTTTCGGGGGCACGTCGCCCGGACGGTCCAATCTCGGTCAGATCCGGGTGGTCAGGCCACCCGTCTCAACCTCCGAGCCCCCACTACGAAGCTGTCCGCCCGGCTCCAGATTCTTCCGTACTGGTTCATAGCGAGATCCAATCCGACCGTCAGTTCGGGAACGTTGCTACTGTCCTTGCGCGTGGCCAACCTCCTGATCTTGGGACTCTGCCCTCCCGGGATTATAAAGGCCAACAAACCGTAGCGTTGCGCACTAACCGACACCTACCCCTGGGAAGACAGTGGCTCGCGAGAAGACTGTGCCGTCGGGTAGCGGCTGGATGGCGTCAGCCCATCGGGTGGCGAGCGAGGAAGGCGAGCAGGCCGGCGGCCATGCCGTCCGGCTCATCCATCTGCAGCATGTGAGCGGCGCCCTCGAGCACGAACGGCTCGGCGTTCGGGAGCCATTGGTTCAACAGCGCGTGGGTCTCGGCGAAGATCGCGGCGGACTCGGAGCCGAGTACGGTCAGCGCGGGTTGGGTGATCGCGGCGGCCTGCTCCTGGCCGAACTGCCACGTCCCGAGCGAGGCGAGGTCGGCGGCGAACAGCGTGGGGAGGTCGGCCACCGCCTGGTCGAACCAGCCCGCCGGCAGGGTCTTGTCCAGACGCGGTACCGGGTCGGGCCCGCCGACGAGCGTGAGGAAGGCGACTAGGGTGCCTGCGCCGTCGCCGGACTGGAACATCTCGCCGATCGAGGCGGCCTCCGAGCCGAAGTCCGCAGCCGACGGCACGGTCATCAAGGCGGGTTCGAGGAGCCCCAGCGTGTGCGCGCGCGTCGGGGCATTGACTGCGAGCTGCAGCGCGGTCACGCCGCCGTAGGAATGTCCGGCGACGTGCGCGGTGGCGATGCCGAGGTGATCGAGTAGGGCGACGGCGTCGGCGACGACCTTGGAGATCGTGCAGTCCTCGTGGGCCGGGGTGCCGTGGAAGCCACGGCGGCGATAGGTGACGAGCCGGTACGAGGCGGCGAGCTCGTCGGCGATCATTTCGAACGTATCGGCGATCATCGCGCCGTGGATGAAGAGGAGCGGCTCTCCGGCACCGCGCACCTGGTATTCGAGTTGGACGCCGTCAGCGAGATACGTCTTCATGGGTTCCCTCCGAGAACGACGG
>JBDHFS010000399.1:0-3006 GCA_039590285.1 Gemmatimonadota bacterium | reverse complement strand
TGTAGTCGAGGATCCGCAGGACGGCGCCCTCGCCGGTTCCCGCTCGGTCCATGCGGTCGATCCTGCCGCGGAGACGGAGCGAGGAATGCGTTCCCCCAGCGTCTCGGCCGGAGATCACGACCTCGGGTTCGCCGGCCCCGCCGAATTGCAGCTCCACTTCGACCGGTACCTCTCCCGAACTGGCCAGGAGATCGAGCTCGGCCGCCACGTAGTCCCGAACATGATCGCGCACGCGGTCGCGCGTGACCGCCCACAGCGGCGGGAGCCCGAGCCACTGCTCTCCGTCGGCCTCCGCGGCGTCGATGACCCCCGAAGCCGCCTTTTCATACACTTCCCGGGCCCGATCGTCGAAGCCGGCCGGCAGATCGTCCATGACGGCCCGATAGAACTCTTCGAGGATCCCGTGGGCCACGCTGCCGAACGCCAGTGGCGTGGTTTCCTCCTCTGCCTCCTCGACTTCTTCCAGGTACAGGACCCTCTGCAGCAGGAAGTCGAACGGCCGCTTGCCGTAGGACTCGAGCTGACTCGCCGACCAGGTGTAGCGCGCATCGAACTTGTCGTTCAGGAGCTCGAGCACGATCGGGTCGCGCAGCTTCCCGTTCCACGCCGTAGGCCGATGCGAGATCGGCACGTCCAGCCCGAACAGCGTCGCCGCATCCGGCGGCTCGCCGGATTCCGTAGTGACCGCACCCACCGGGACGAGGTCGGCTTCGCGCCGCACGAACGGGTCCAGCGTTCCGTCCCGCAACGCGTCGGCAAACGCGGTGAGCACGGCGTGTCGAATGGCCTCCGGCTCCGGCGTCTGAAGGGGTCCCGCTTCGCCTCCGCGTCTCAGCTCCGCGATCCGCTGGACCTCCCTTCGTCTGTGCTGGGCCGGACTCACGGGCGTCAGGTCATCCGTGTCCCGCGACGTCGTGGTCCGGCACGAGGAGCGATGGGAGCCTTGGCGTCCCGGCCGAGTCCGTCGTCCGATACGTGACCACAACAGATTCGTTGCCCGTCACCGCCCTCCATAGCGTGCGCTCCCGGCGCATGGCTTCCTCGCGGTTCGTCAACGAGAGCCCCGCGGCCTGAAGACGGCTCCGCTCCTCGTCGCTGAACACGCCGTTTGACGCCTGCGTCCGTGGGAACTCGCCGTCGTTGGCGTGAACGACGAACACATGGCGGAAGGGCGTCAGAGCCGCCTCGTGCGCCTCCAGAACCTGGACGCCCTCCTGCATCGGGGTCGAGAGGGCCAGATCGTTGGCGGACAGGAGCCGATACAGACGAGTGTACCACTCACCCACATCCATCTCCTGATCCACGTCGACCAGTCCCTTCCACTCCCGCAGCAGCGATTCCACCTGCAGCACGCCGCGCTGGTCGAGGCGTACCAGATCATGCCGGTCGCCCACGGGAAGACACAGGCTGCGCCGCAGATCGAAGTGATCCCCCCGGAGCAGCGCCAGTGTGACGTCGATCCACTCCGTCTCCGGCCGTCTGCCGTCCAGCGGGGCGGCGGCCTCTCGAAACGCCCTGAAGCGAGGTATGTCCTCGTCGAGGCGATCGGCGTACAGGCCTCGCCGGTTGAGCCTACGCTCGCCGTCCTCATCGAGCTCGCTCCGCAGGCGGGTCAGAGCCTCCTCCCACGCCGCCAGGCCCTGGAACCTCCTCCGCGCGGCCAGATAGTCCACCGCCCTCAAGTCGACGCCCACCCGGAAGTAGGGACTGGACAGAACCTGCCTCAGACCGTCGTACGGCCAGCCGTCGGCTTGCGAGCGCAGAAGCCCCAGCATGGCCTTGAGGGCTGGAACCTCGGCCAGCACGGTCCGGAGCCGCGCCGTGGACGGAACCCCGGCGGCCTCCAGCGCGGTGTGAACACGCCGCGTATCGCGGTGGCCCGAGCGCGCCACGACGGCCACCTCGTGAGGCTCGGCCGTGCCATCCGCCAGGAGCCGTTTGACCCGGCGGGCCACCCAGGCGGCCTCCCGAATCGCATCCGGGGTAGGCTGAACCTCGACGCGTGATGGCACCGGGGTGCCCGGCGCGGCGTCGCTCGGCGATACGGCCGGCGGCTCCGCGACGGGTGATGCTACGGTCTCCCACTCGGAAGGTTCTTCTTCCGTCGGCAGATAGACCCGCGCCAGGACCTCGTCCTGCTCCGCGAGGGCACGGAACAGTCGGCGGCGGCCGCGAAGTGACGTCAGGCCGTAGACGTGGAGAGTACCGGCACCTCCGATCGCGGCTCGAAGTCCACCGTTCTCGATTCTCTCTGCCACCATCGAGTGGATCGACCGGGGGTCATACAGGTCGCGGCGCTCCAGCTCGCCAAGAAAGTCCGAGTACGTGTCCGCTACCCATTCGTTTCTGCGCGCCGCGAACTCGTCTCCTCCCACAGTCTCCAGCGCTGCCCGGAGCGCCTCGTGAGACACCCCCTCTGGCAGGAGTTCGCTGAACACCCTGTCGAGCATGTGAGATCCAGCCGGGCTGCCCCCCTCGCCGGCTGTCGTCAGTCCATGAGAGACCGCGTGGCGCCCGGCCAGCCGGGCCACCAGCATCCGCCCGGTGAGGATTCCCACGGGCCGGGCCTCGATCCCGAACATCTCTCGCAACTCGGAGAAGAACGCGAACGGCGGCGCCAGCCAACCCGCGAGACCCAGCCTGGCCGCCTCTTCCAGGAGAGCATCCCGCTGGGTTCTGTGCGTCAGCCACAGGAACGAAGTGTGACCGTCCGGGCCCGCGTTTTGTCCCGCCCGGTCGAGAAACGTCGACAGGCAGGCGGACCACAGGGCAGCATTCGAATCGGACCGAATCAGGCTCAGGGGCATGCGCGGAACATATCACCGCCCTCGGACGCCCGGCAGGTCCCTGCCGACTGGCGGAAGTCCGGCCCACGTTACCCGAGCCGTTCGAAGACCGTTGCGGGCTTGCGCACTGATTCTTATAGTCATAATAGTCAATATGACCATATTTCTGGCCACGACCGACACAAGGAGATCCGAAGTGTCCCGCACCCTTTCGGTGGCC
>JBDHFS010000398.1:0-3896 GCA_039590285.1 Gemmatimonadota bacterium | reverse complement strand
ACAGCGTGTGGGATGTGTGTTCGCCAGCCGGTATCGGACGGCCAGGCGTCGTTGTGCCCTCTCGACACATCGGCGGGCATAATGTGGCCCGGCCGCTACATGCGGGCCGCCCGGAGGCCGCCGCCAGTTGGCTCGGAAGCGTTATTGTAGGGGCCGTCGCCTGGGGATAGTATGGCGCGCGTAGCCGGCTCAGGAAGAGATCGGACGGAGAAGCTCGAACGAGGGAGTCATTTGTGAAGACCACGATCACCCGTCACCTCCTGACCGCCCTGCTCCTTCCCTTTCTGGTAGGTCCACCGCCGCTCCGAGCGCAGGACGTGGCGCCCGGGTCGTCTCAGCCGCTTCAGCCCGGAGATGCGCTGCAGGTATCCTTCTCGATGGAGCCCGAGCTCAATGGCATCTATTCCGTAGATGAGAGCGGTCGGGTGAATCTACCGATCCTCGGATCCCGCTCGGTTGGGACGCTCCCTCCGGCGGAGCTCAAGCAGCAGCTCGTTGACGAGTATGACGGACAGCTCCGCAACCAGACCGTGCAGATCACGTGGCTGCGCCGCGTTCGTGTGTTCGGCGCCGTGAACGTCCCCGGCCTGTATCATATCGATGGGACGATGACCCTGGCTGACGCGATTGCGTTGGCTGGGGGCGCCACTCCGATCGGCAAGTATGATGGGGTCAAGATCATCCGGGGCGGCGAAGTCGTGCGCGAGGACCTGCCCGCCTCGACGCTCGTGGGCGAGCAGATCTACTCCGGAGACCAGATCATGGTCCCCGAGCGCAGCTGGGCGTCTCGGTACGCCGGCGTCATCATCGGGGCGACTTTGTCCGCCGTGACGCTTCTTCTCATCGCGACGCTCGACTAGGTGTCCTCTCGAGCGCGAGCCAACGCGACATGACGACGCAAAGCCAGGCACGAGTCGTTACCGTATTCGGAACCCGTCCGGAAGCGATTAAGCTGGCTCCCGTGATCGAGGCGTTCCATCTCGATCCCGGGTTCGAGTCGCGCACGATCGCCACGGCCCAGCACCGGGATCTCCTGGACCAGGTTCTCGAGATCTTCGACATCCGTCCGGACTACGACCTGGATCTCATGCGGCCCGATCAGTCGCTTTCCGAGCTGACATCGAGGGCCATGTCCGAGCTCAGCCGGGTCATGGAAGCGGAGCGTCCAGGTCTCGTGATCGTACAGGGTGACACGACGACCGCGATGGTCGGAGCACTTGCAGCCTTCTACCTGGGTCTGCCGGTCGCGCACGTGGAAGCGGGACTTCGCTCGCTCGACAAGCGCAACCCCTTCCCCGAGGAAATCAACCGCCAGATCGTGAGCCGGATCGCCGACCTTCACTTCGCTCCCACGGAGGGCAATCGCCAGACGCTGATGGCCGAGGGCGTGGCCCCGGACACGATCGTGGTTACCGGCAATTCCGGAATCGACGCGCTGCTGAGAGCCGCGGGGTCCGTGGACGAGAGCCGGGTGGATTCCCTGGTCCCCGGGCTCGGGGCCTCAGGGCACCGGCTGATTCTCGTCACGCTTCACCGCCGGGAGAGTTTCGGCGAACCCCTGGCCCGTATCTGCTCGGCTCTCAGACAGATCGCGACGGACCATCCCGATGTCGAGATCCTGTATCCGGTCCATCCGAACCCGAACGTGCGTCGAGTCGTCTGGTCGGAGCTCGCGGATGAACCGCGCGTTCATCTGACCGAACCGCTCGACTATCTCGACTTCGTCTGCGCGATGAAGGCCGCGCACTTGATCGTCACGGATTCCGGAGGTGTCCAGGAGGAAGCACCGTCCCTGAGCACCCCCGTCCTCGTCCTTCGGGATGTGACCGAGCGGATCGAAGCCGTAAGGGTCGGAGCCGCACGCCTCGTTGGCAGGGACCCCTCCGACGTGACGGCCGCCGTGCGGGACCTGCTCGTTGACGAGTCCACCGCCGGGCGAATGCTCGATGCAGCCCGGGCTTTCCTGGGAGTGTCGGCTACCGCAGTCGCCGCCGATCAGCACGCGACCCGGTCAACCCCCGTCGGAGGCGTCGCAGATATCGCTTGACGCCGGGCGACAGCCGACGCGTCACCCCGTTACGTACGCGGGCCCGTGTGAAGGCCGTGCGGGCCATGAGACACCTGGGCCGCGAGAGGCACACGGTCAGCCACTCGAGAGTCTCCGCAGCCTCAGCGAACTCTCCCTTGTACGGCTGATCTCCCGGCCCCAGATCCAACCCGGTCGCGCCCGATGAGCACGCGCGTTCCACCACACGAAACAGTGTCAGGATCGCGGGACCGGGCCGGGTTCCGGGCAGTTCCTCGTCGAAACCGCCCAGCCAGTAACACACCTCCCTTCCCGCTCGCACGAACACCTGCACGCTGAGCGTGCCACCCGGCAGGTCGACGACCCAGAGATCGACCGGAGATTCACCCTCCGGCCGCAACGCCGCCTCACGTAATGCTCTCTCGACTCGGTCGGTGAGCACGCCCGAACCGCCGCGCGCCACCCATCGGGACCTGTGCAGACGGGCGAATTCGGAGACGTACTGTTCGACATCGTGCGGCTCGGAAACGAGCCGCACGGCCCCCCCCATCGCCTCCAGCTTGCGTACGCCTCTGCGCATGCGGGCCCTGAAGTGCGAGCTCTTGCCACCGAACCACGCCGCGAAATCCGGCGGCGAAAGCCCCAAGAACGGGCTCGGCATCGAATATTCCCTGTACAGTCGGGGCTTACGTTTCGAGGGCCAGACCTGCGCTAGGAGCTCGGGCCACGGAGAGTCGCTCCGGATTCCGTCGAATACGATGACGTCGGGTCGCGGGGATTCCTCCCGAAGGCACCCGGCGACGGCCGAAGCCACCTCTCGCTCCCGGCCCGGTCGTGCGAGGAAGTCCACTCGCGACGACACTCCGGCCCCCAGTATTCGATAACGCCAGACGCCCCATCGTCGCTCGGCGAAGAGCGGCGCGATCCCGACGACTTCGTCGCCCGAGGACACCACGACGGTCCTGAGCCGGGCTTCCACGGGTGCGGCGTTCTTCCACCACGCCCACATCCAGGCTGGCGTGCCGAACGGTTGATCGGTCGCCCCGGCGAGCGCCCTCCAAGCAGGTTCGTAGGGCCGCGCCTCGGCCAGGTCCCGCAAGACGATGGCAGATAGCGTCTCTCCCCGACGCTCCTCGGTCACGTCCGCGGCGCGCGTCGTCTGCCCCTCGAGCATCCTATCGCCGATCGAGCCAGCGTTGGATGGCGTCCGCGATCCGCGCCACATCGGCCAGAGTGAGCTCCTGGTGAACCGGCACGGCAAGCACCTTCTCCCGGAAGTGTCGTGCGATGGGATAGCGATCCACGGGGAGCGTCGGGTGCCAGGTGGGCCACAGGAATCCGCTGTCGATGCCTTCTCCCGCCAGCGCGCTCCCCAGGGAGCGGGGCGACTCGACCTGGACGGGAAACGCGATCGGAACAGCTCCATCGCGGAGTTCTCTGAACGGCTCCGGTACCACGTGGCCCAGACAGGCGAGAAGCGCGGCGTAGTGTTCCCGCCTTCGGCCGGCGGCGCGATGGTCGATCACGCGTGCGAGTGACTTCGTGGTCGCTCGAGCCGGAGGCCGAAAGGGATCACCCAGGTCGAATTCGCCTTCCAGGAACTCCCCGAACGGTCGGCCGGCTCCATCCAGGGGACGCACCTTCCCCTGCAGCCACGCCGCACCGGCGCTGCGTTGCGCCAGTGCGGATCCGGTCCTCTTCGCGAGCGAGCCTAGGCCCCAGTGGGCTCCCGTGTGTGGCTTCGGCGTCGGAACCGAGCAAACCGTCGCAGCGCCATCGGGGAGTCCAAAACTCTTGTACAGGCAGAAGACAGCCAGGTCCCCGACCGAGCCGGTCGGTCTTCCTCCCGTGGAACTGAGGAAGGCCTGAG
>JBDHFS010000397.1:0-3066 GCA_039590285.1 Gemmatimonadota bacterium | reverse complement strand
AGCTGCGGTCCGGAAATCAGTGCGCAGGCCCGGGCGAGTGACGGGAGCGACTTCCGAACGGCCGCGTCCCTCGCCAGCGTGTCGAGTGTCACCGCCGCGCCGATCCGGAAGCCGTCCTCGTCCTCCTCGAATCGCCGCATTTCGGGGATCCGACGCACAGACACCAGGTGCCCCGGCGTGAACAGCCTGTGCTTCATGTTGGGCACGAGGTCGGTACCGCCGGCGATCGGCATCACGTCACCCGCGTGCTCCGCCAGCAGGGCGATCGCCTCTTTCACCGTGTCGGGGCGGTGATACTCGTACGGGTGAAGCCTCAGCACAGGTCGTCCTCCGCCCTCAATCCGCCCGCACGGCGGCGAGCTGGTTGATCGTGCTCGACACGCGATGCAGGCCGGGCTCGAGGGGCGGGTTCGTGTAGCCGTAGCCGATGCGGAAGTGGCCGTCGATCCCGAACTGGTCTCCCGGCACGATCAGCACACTCTGCTCCGCCAGCAGATGCTCGGCGAGTTCGGTCGAGCCGATCGGGAGATCGTATCTGAAGAACGCGATGGCCCCGGCTTCGGGAGGCCTGAAACTCAGGATTCCCGCGTGCCCGGCCGTCCAACTCTTCAGCGCCTCCAGGTTCAGCCGCAGAATCCCCCTTCCCCGCTCCAGCAGCGCGGTGCGAACGGCTGGCTCCAGAGCGGCGGCCCCGAGTCGATCGGACAGCGGCGATGGAGCGATCGTCGTGTAGTCTTTTCGGGCCCACAGCTCCTCGCGGACCTCGGCGGGCGCAACGAGCCAACCGAGTCTCAGTCCCGGGAGGCCATACGCCTTGGACAGCGATGCGCTGACCAGTACCCGGTCCGTCCGACCCCACAAAGATGGGGTCGGATCCCCCGAGAGTTCGCCGCCCGCGTACACTTCGTCGGCGAGGATCCAGGCGCCCGTCTTCGCCGCGGCCTCTACGATCTCGAGGATCGCGGCGTCGCCCAGCGGGTGACCCGTCGGATTGTTCGGGTTCGTGACCACGACGAGGCGAGTACCCGGCTGGATCGCCTCGGCCGTGGCCCCGGGTGCGGGTTGCCAGCCGCGCTCTTCCTCGAGCCACAAGCTCTCGATGCGGGCACCCAGTCCGGCGGCGAGACCCGTTGTCTGTTCGTACGTGGGGCGCACGATCACGACCCTGTCACCCGGCTCCACCAGCCTCCACATGGCGATGAAGTTGGCCTCGGCGCTGCCTACCGTGGCGACGACGTTGGCGGAGGAAGCGCCCGGATAGATGGACGCCACGCGCTCCCGGAGGAGCGGGCTGCCGTCGGTGTGGCCATAGCCGAGAACGGTGTCCGACGGGTCTACACCGGCAATCTCGCGCAACTCCTCCAGCGTGACCGGCTGCACGCCGCTCTCCGCGAGGTTGAAGTCGACCTCGTTCTCGTGGTGAGACTGCCACCGTTCCATATCGAAGATCGGCTGCTTCATCGGTCTAGCGTTCCTTCAGTCTGGCGGCATACCTCGCCCTGAACTTCGCGAGCTTCGGCGCCACCACGACCTGGCAGTAGCCCTGGTTCGGGTTCTGCCGGTAGTAGTCCTGGTGGTAGTCCTCGGCCGGGAAGTACGCGCCCAGGGCCGCCACCTCGGTCACGATCGGGTCCTCGAACACGTCATCCGCTCGCAGCTCCGCGATGATGCCCTCCGCCGCATCCTTCTGGGCCTCATCATGAAAGAAGATCGCCGACCGATACTGGGTCCCGACGTCCATCCCCTGGCGGTTGAGGGTCGTCGGATCGTGGATCGAGAAGAAGATCTCGAGCAGGTCGCGGTACGTGACCTGCTCCGGGTCGTACGTCACCCGCACGACCTCGGCGTGCCCCGTGCTTCCGGTGCTCACCTGCTGATACGTGGGATTCTCCACGTGTCCCCCGGAATATCCCGACTCGACGGCAACCACGCCCCACACATCCCGGTACGCCCCGTCCAGGCACCAGAAACAGCCTCCCGCCAGCGTGGCGGTTTCCACTCTTCCCTCTCCCGTGAACGGGAGCGAGTCCATTCGCACTCCCACCGCATCCCAGATCGCGTTGGCGATCGCGGGGAGCGACGGGTGCAATGGCCCTTCCCCGGCTTCCTTCGCTCCGTACGGGCCCTCGGGATCAGCCGCCTCTACGATCAGGGCCACGAACTCGGGACAGTCGAGGGACGTGGGGATCCTGTAGTCCAGCAGGGACGGCGCATCGTGCAATCCGCCCTCCGGCTCGCCCCGCTTCATGATCTGCTGCTCCATGATCGCCTCGGCGAACCCCATGTAGGCCGAGCCCTCCATCTGCCCCTCGACGAGGGTCGGATTGAGGGCGCGCCCGCAGTCGTGCGCCACCCATATCGTCTGCACGTCCACGAAGCCGGTCTCGGGGTCCACTTCGACTTCAGCCACGTGCGCCGTGAAGCTGTAGGCTGGCGATGCGCCGATCGTGCCGCCGCGGTAGTCGCCGTGTACGCCTTCCTTGGGCGTATTGTAGTGCCCGAGGGCTCCCAGGGTGCCGTGCTCAGCTTCGGCGAGCTGGAAGGCGGCGGCGATCGGCATGCGGCAGCCGTCGTCCTTCGGCGTCTCGATATCGAAAGCCCAGCCCCCGGCCAGACGGATGCGCTCCGCCTGAAGCTCCAGAGCCTGCGCTACGCTGCCGCGAACGAGATCCGCCACCTGGCGGCACGCATGCACGCAAGCGTTTCCAACCATCAGCGTTTCGCGCGACGAGTAGGCCCCGAGGTCCACCGGAACGAGATCCGTGTCCGCGGACAGCACCCGCACGTATCCCAGTGGCACGCCCAGCTCCTCGGCCGCGATCGCCGCCATCGTGGCATCCGAGCCCTGCCCGATCTCCGAGGCGCCGTGCAGCACGCTCACCCGGCCGGACCGCTCGACCTGCACCTGCACGGCGGCCTGCGGCATCTCGTTCGGGTAGATCGGGTAGTTGGTGCCCGAGATGTAGCACGAGCCGGCCACACCTACGCCCCTGCCGTACGGGAGCTTTCGGTGTTTCTCCTTCCAGCCGCTGGCCCGCTCCACGGCGTCCAGGCACTCCAGGAAGC
>JBDHFS010000396.1:0-2135 GCA_039590285.1 Gemmatimonadota bacterium | reverse complement strand
CCTGGAGCGGAGGTCACCGTGGTGCAGCAGCGTCCGGCTTGCGTGGTTCGGGTCGGGGAGACGGAGTTGGCTCTGGACCGCGACATCGCGGCGCAGGTCCTGGTCGGTGTTCCCCCGGACGAGGCGCCCGCCGCACGTTGAGGGAGACCGTGCAAGAAGATCGGTTGCGCTGCCGGACGTTTGACGGTGGGCTCGTGGAGCGGCGGGTTCGCTTGCTCGCACTCGTCGCGATGTCCTCCGCCTGTGCCACGGTTCCGCCTCGGTCTGCCGACGTGCCGGCTCCCGTCCCCGATACCGTGTTGGTCGTGGATACCGTCCGGATCACCGTGCCGGCGAGTCGGGATGCGGAACTGGAGCAACGAATGGCACGGCTGCAGTTGGAACTCTTGGAGCGGGACGCCCAGGTGGAACAGCTCCAGGAACTCCTCGCCGAAACCAGGCGGGAGGTGGTGCGCGCGATGGCCCGGCTGCAAACCTTGGCCACACGCGCGGAGGCTGCCTCGGGGATGGCCGAGGCCGAGATCGCGCTGGAGGCGCTGCGGGCGGCCGTCGGGTCCGAAGGATCACGGGAGGTCGCTCAGGCCGAGCAACTCCTGATCGAAAGTGCAGCGGAATTCAACAAACCGAATTACGGCGGCGCCCTCTACCTCGCGGATCAAGCGAGACGAGTGGCCGCGGCGGCCGAGGCGCGGGAGGTGGGCGGTCAACGCCGCTCGGGGGAGGTACCCTTCGAGTTACCCGTGCCGCTTCTGGTGATGACGCGGAGCAATGTGCGGGAGGGGCCGGGGCGCCAATTCGCGATCCTCTTTACGCTCGATGAAGGAAGCCGGTTGACAGGTCATTCTCACACCGACGAGTGGGTTCGCGTTACTGATGGGGAAGGGCGTGAGGGTTGGATCTTTCACACGTTGGTGGGAAGCGGGCGAGAAGTCAATCGGTAAGCGCCCGAGTTCCCGTGACGGCGGTCACGCCTGTTTCTTCATGGGTCTGGACACTCGCCGGCGGCGCGCCGAGATTACCCGGTCGCGACCACGGCTTTTTGCCTTATAAAGTGCCAAGTCGGCGCACGCCAGAACCGATTCCGGGGTGGCTCCGTCCGGGGGAAATTCGGCGACCCCGATGCTCAAGGTCACGGCGACGTGCTCGCTCGCGGAGCCGAAGTTCTCTGCGGAGAGGTGAGCGCGGATCCGTTCCGCCACGTGCACGGCATCCTGTAGCTCCGTCTCGGGAAGCATGACGACGAACTCCTCTCCGCCGTATCGAGCCGCGCAGTCCACCTCCCGCGCTTGTTCCTTGAGGATCGTAGCAAGCCTGATCAGCACGGCGTCACCGGCGAGGTGGCCAAACGTGTCGTTGTATTTCTTGAAGTGATCGACGTCGATCATCAGAATCCCGAAACCACGTTCCCGTCGCCGCGATCGCTTCGCCTCTTGTTCGAGGGTTTCCATCAGGTGGCGCCGGTTATGGAGGCCGGTCAGAACGTCCGTGACCGAGCGGAGCGCCAGCTCCACGTTTTGCTTGCTCAGCGTCTGGTTGATGGCGTCCAATTCGTGCCGTCCCTCACGGAGGTGCGCCACCATGTTGTTGAAGACCTGGGTCAGGTATCCAACCTCACCACCGCTCATCACGGGAAGGTCGACGGCCAGATCGCCGCTGGCCACGAGGGCCGCTCCGGAAGCGAGCCGGTCCAAGGGACGAACGATGATCTGAGCCAACGCGTACGCGATCGACCCCACGACCAGCAAGAGAACGACGACGATCCAGGCGGTGACGTTCCTCAAGCGGGCGATTTGGGCGAAAGCCTCCTGCTGCGGAATCTCGGCGACAATCGTCCAATCCAATGCGGGCACGTCCCTGAATGTCCCGACGACCGGCTGTTGCTGCAAACCGGAGTACTCGACCACTGACGAGTCCTCTCGGGTCGCGAGCGACCCGAGTGAGATGTCAAGACGATCACGCGTCGGTTCGCCGCTGGTCGACCACGGGTTGGTGATGAGATTGCCTTTGCCGTTGACGAGGTAGATTCGGCCTGACTCCCCTGGGGTGAAATCCTTCAAGATCTCGCCGATGGACCCCGAGTTTATCTTGGCGGCCATACCCGCAAGGATCCCCCCCGCGGCTCCCTCTGCGGCACG
>JBDHFS010000395.1:0-2358 GCA_039590285.1 Gemmatimonadota bacterium | reverse complement strand
GCTGAGCAAGAGGTTGGTGATGTCCCCTTTCGGGTCCAGTATGATCGCCGGGACACCGTCGATGGCGGCCTCCTCCAGCAATCCGATGCAGAGCGCTGTCTTGCCGCTCCCGGTCATGCCCACGCAGACGCCATGAGTGGTGAGATCGCGCGCGTCGTACATGACCAGCTGGTCCTGCAGCTCACCGGCCGGGACATCGTAGCGCCGCCCTAGGTAGAAGACGCCGAGTTTCTCGAACTCCATGTTCCACCTCCGGAGCTATGAGGCGTGTACCAGTGTTTGGAGCGGCAAGTCATCATCCGCCACACGTTATCATTCGCATCATTCGCCGCGCGATGGTGCAGCGCTTCTGCACCAATCGCCGGCATCGGCGCCCGGGGGTAAACCGGTCGAGCCGGGATCGATCGGCTTGCCAGCCACGTTCTGTCACAGGTGAGAAGACTCGTCCGTTACCCACGTGAAGGCTGGCTTCGCCGCCCACGTAGGGAACGATAGCGCCGATCGGCCGTATGACCCGTCGTTCGTCGGGTTGAAGGAGGGCCGCATTGCACGAAATGCGCTCGATCGCGCGTCGTAGCCGCCACCGGAGCGTCATCGCCGCTCTCGCGTCGGCTGCGCCATTCGTCCTGGGTGCGGTACAGCCGGCGATGGCCCAGGAGGAGCTGGCCAACATCCTCGGCCGTGTCGGCGAGGCCGGCTCCGGCGCTTGGCTGGCGGGGGCGGTGGTCGAGATGCCCGAGCTGGAGCTGGCCATGGAGTCGGACGAGACCGGTCGGTTCTGGTTCCGCAACGTTCCGGCCGGTGAGCAGTTGTTCGTCATCCACTACCTGGGTTTTTCGGACTCTACGCGGGTCTTTCTCCTGCCGGACGAGCTCAATCAGCTCGAGGTCGCCGTCGAGCTGAGGATCCTTCCTGTTGCGGATCTGATCGTCCAGGTGGAGGCGCTCGATGCGCCCAGCAAGCTCACCGAGTTCAACCGGCGCAAAGAGAAGGGAGAGGGATACTTCATCACGCGGGCGGACATCCTCGACAGGGGCCCGATCCGAACGACGGACATGCTCAGGACGGTGCCGGGCGTGCGCATTGCGAACACCAATCTGGGTCGGGCGTCCATTCGGATGCGCGGGCGCAGCTGCAACATCGTCTACTTCGTGGATGGGATTCGGGCTCCCTTCTTCAATCTGGACAACGTGCGGCCGTCCAGCGTGGAAGGCATCGAGATCTACAAGGGCACGGCGTCCGTTCCGCCCGAGTTTCGGGGACCGCTCACGCCGTGCGCCGCAATCGTGCTATGGACACGGGACCCTAGCTCGCCCTGAGAGCCCGCTGGCCCCATTACTCGGACAGGCTCTGACCTTTATCTTCCTGTTACACACCTAACAAGATGCGATATGACTCAGCTCTTGACGACATCGTACCGGCTGCCTAGCGCTCTGCTGCTCCTGAGCCTCGTGGCGCTGGCTCGCCCCGACGGGATCTCGGCACAAGTCGAAGACACCCTGGCCACCCTGAGAGGACGGGTGTTGTCGCGCAGTCGGGCGGAGCCCGTCGAACAGGCGTTCGTCTTCCTCCTGGGGAACGGTAAAGGAGGGATGACGGACGCCGAGGGTCGATTCTCGATCGAGGACGTCGCACCGGGCGTCGACACGGTGCAGGTCCGCTACTTCGGCTTCGAGCCCAGCGCAACCGTGGTCGATCTGCAGCCCGGTCACATCACCGACGCGACGCTGTTGATCAGCAACACCGTCCTGGAGGTGGCTGATCTGACGGTGGAGGTTCGACGCACTCTCACGGGCAAGCTGAAGGGCTTCGAGGAGCGGCGCTTCAAGGGCTTCGGCGAATTCATCACCCCGCAGCAGATCGAACGCCGACAGCCTCGGGTCCCAAGCGACATGCTGCGGGGCATCGCGGGAGTGGTGGTCGGATCTGAGCAGCTAGGACAAACGGAAGTCTACTTCACGAAGGGCAGCACTGCAGGCCGCTGTGCTCCCACCATGACCATCGACGAGATCACCGCTGCCGACCTTCTCGCGATGGAGCTATACAAGGGAGGCACCCAGATGCCGCCTCAGTGGGCGAGCAACTCCTGCGGCCTGATCATCGTGTGGACGAAGGAGGGCCCGATTCCGGACGAGGAAGGCTAGCGCCACCGGAGGGTCTCTCCCGAGTCTCCCAAAGCACGCCGAGTCCTGTCGCGAGTCATCCCACAGCTTCAGGGCTCGAGAACCACCTCCCAGGTCGTCTCCAGATCCTTCCTGAGCGTGTGATACACGCTGCAGTACTTCTCGAACGACAGGTCTGCAGCCCGCCTCGCCTTGACCTCGGAAACGTCGCCCCGGACGACGAATCGTGCGTGGA
>JBDHFS010000394.1:0-2148 GCA_039590285.1 Gemmatimonadota bacterium | reverse complement strand
ACATGCGTTCCAGCTCGGCGGCGAGCTGGTCCCGCGAATCCTTCCGGTCCGCCGGCGGGCCGACGTGGAGGTTCGTCTGCTCGCCCGGGTCGCGCCACAAGTCGTAGTACTCGGGAGTGGGCGCGCGGACGTACTTGTCGCGGTGGCGCCTCAGACCGAACAGGGGAGCCCATCCGTGGTCGAGGTACGGGGCCATGTTCTCCATGTAGACCGTGCGCCCCTGACGCGCGACGGCGTCGAGCAGGCTCGACCCGTCGAGGTTCGGCCCGGGCTCCACGCCCAACAGCTCCAGCAGGGTGGGAACCAGGTCCACGATGGACACCACGTCCTCTTCGAACACACGAGGGCCGCGGAACAGGCCCGGGCACGAGAGGATCAGCGGGATGCGCATGACGGAGCCGTACATGAAGAAGCCGTGGGTGGGCTCGCCGTGCTCGCCGAGGCCCTCGCCGTGATCGCCGACGACCACCACGAGAGTCTGGTCCCCGAGGCCCTTCCGCTCCAGCTCCTCCAGCAGGCGGCCCAGCTCGGAGTCCACGTAGGCGATCTCCGCGTCGTAGGGGTCGCCGAGCTGCGTCACGTACGGCTCCGGTGCGATGCGCGGCGCGTGCGGATCGAAGTAGTGCACCCACGCGAGGAACGGTCGGTCTCCGCCGCGGTCGCGCAACCAGGCCAGGGCCGCGTCCGTCACCGAGCGGGCCGGTCGCTCCTCGAAGGTGTCGGTGAGGGGGGACGACTCCGAGAGAGCTACGCCGTCGTCGTAGGTGTCGAAGCCCTGGCCCAACCCGAACCGGGCGTCGAGCACGAAGGCGGAGACGAAGGCCCCGGTGTCGTAGCCCCGGTCCTTCAGGAGCTCCGCGAGCGTGACGTGTTCCGACGCCAGCCGGTACTCTCCGTTCTTTCGGACTCCGTGGTTCGGTGGATAGAGCCCGGTGAGGAGTGTCGCGTGGGACGGGAGCGTGAGCGGGGTGACCGTCACCGCGTCGGCGAAGAGGAGGCCTCTCTCCGCCAGGCCGTCGAGCACGGGGGTTTCGGACCGCTTCCAGCCGTAACAACCCAGCCGGTCCGCACGGGTCGTGTCGAGCGTGACGAGAAGAACGTTGAAGCCGGCTGCGGCCCCCGGTGTCAGCTGGGCGGGGAACACCGCGCGGCGGGCCGCGGAATGGCGTTGCGACACCAGCGTCACCGCGCCCGCGACCAGGGCGACGAGAGCCAGAGCGCCGAGGGCGAGCTGGAGCTTCTTGGACGGGACGAGGCGCGCTTCCTGGCGTGGCTGGGCTCGTTGCCGCGTTGACCTGGACATCGCGCGGAATGTTACCTCCCCGGTGCACCCCTGTCGGCGCATCCGATCCCAAGGCGGGGGGTCTCTCCCCGCTCTTCAGCTACTTAGCGGAATGTGTCTTATCGGACATTGCCGAAAATGCAGCTTGATCTTTCCGGCTCTTCCGGATTTCGTGTGGGTCCAGTGGGCACCGATTCTAGCTTTGGGACGTGAAGACTGGAAGCGGGGACGTTCTCGGCTCGGATCGAGCTGCTCGGCGCCCGGTACACTGTCGCGATGCAAGATCGAACTCTCTATGCGCGACTTCTAGGGATCGAAGATCCATATCAGCTGCGTTTTCGGCTTATCGGACTAACGCGGGGGGTCTTTCCCCAACGCGTGCAAACCTGTCCCATTCTGACCCAATAAATGTGCGTGTCGTCGACAACGGATGGTTGACATATACAACCAGATGCCCTCTCGAGACGGGAAAAGTCCAGAGGATATAAGGGATAGATCGCTTGCTCGAACTTTGGCGGAACGAATACGACACGTTCTGGCCGCACAGCTCATGAGGCCAACGGTCCGCTGTAAAATTACACCACCATCTGCGGTAGGCTTCGGGAAAGCGCAAATAAGCGCACCATTAGGGTAGAGGAAGGACACTTGTGATGAGGGTTCTGCAATTGGGTGTGGGTTCGGTGTGCGAGGTCACGGCGCGAACCGTGGCCGGCGAGCCCGGAGTCAGCACGGTGGTCCTCGCAGACATCGATGAGCGACGCACGACAGAGATCGCCGAGAAGCTCCCCGCCGGCAAGGTCGAGACGCAGACGCTCGATGTCAGCGATCGCAACGTATTGCTTCGGACGCTGAAGGGTGTCGATTTT
>JBDHFS010000393.1:0-2174 GCA_039590285.1 Gemmatimonadota bacterium | reverse complement strand
CCGTTCCCCCGAAGAGCTTCTGAGCCATCTCATGATGGGGCCCGAGGAGATCCGCGCCTACATCGCGGACGCGGACGCGGTGCCGACCAATACCGACGACTACCCCTACCTCGAGTACTTCGTACCGGGCGACCTCTTCCATACATCACTCGAGAACGTTCGAGAGCTCTCGAGGCACCTATCCAACCCCGCTGACTTCGTGAAGAACCTCCCACCGAAGGCAGCCATCACCCTCGCCGCTCTGAGCGAGGAGCGAAAGCAGCGAATCCTCTCGCGCGCCGGGGCCGGCCCGGGAGAAGACGGGCGACCATGAGCCAGAACCGACTGGCGTTTGCGCTGATCCTGGGCGTCACCTTCGGTCTCCTCGTGAACGAGATCATGCTGAGCGCGGTGTTCCATGTCCTGCTGGGAGCGGGAAACACCGTGGCCGCCATCGCGATCGCCCTCGTGGGCCTCTCGGCGAGCGGGATCTTCGCCTACGTCCATCCTTCCTTTCACGCACCAGAGCGTGCAGCGGCGCTCTCGCGCAGCCTGGTCTTCTGGTTCGCCATCTCACTGATCCTGAGTACCTACGCGATCATGGCCGTCCCGATCAGTCACGGCGACCTGATCTACCACGCCGCGAGCCCGGCCGTGAAGCTCTGGAAGCTCGCGGTCTACCACATCACCGTGGTGCCCTTCTTCATCGGGGGCCTCACCATCGCGGTCCTGTTCCGCAGCGGCGCGGACCGGATCGGCAGCCTCTATTTCGCCGACCTCTTCGGAGCCGCGCTCGGATGCGCGGCGAGCCCCGCCCTGCTCTCCTTTTTCGGAGCGCCGGGTGCCGTCCTCATCGGGGCCGTCCCGGCCGCGCTGCTCGGCTCGGGCTTCGCGTTGCAAGGCCGCGGGTGGCGGCGCGCGGGTGCCATTCTCCCCGCACTCCTGCTGGTGGCCGGAGCAGCGCGACCCCAGCTGTTGAGCTTTTCCACGATCAATACGATGGGGGAAGTCAGCGCGCCCCGGTACCGCAGCTTCTCGATCGGACCCGGAGACATCGAGTACGAGCGCTGGGCCCTCGACGCCTGGACGATCATCCGAAGCGACCGCATTCCGCAGCAGTGGGAGGACTTCAAGGGCTGGGGGCTGAGCCCGCGCTACGAGGGCCCCATCCCGGCGACGCGCCTCGTGAACTACAACGCGCGCTTCAGCACCTACGTGACCGAGCAAGCCGGCGACCCGCAGGCACTCGGCGCGTGGCTCGACGCCGATCTCGGCTCCCTCCACCACCTGATCGGCCGCACGTACGAGGACGTCCTCAACATCGGCGCGGGCGGAGGCCGCGAGACCCTGGCCGCGCTCCACCACGGCGCGAAACGCGTCACCGCTGTTGACGTCAGCGATGTCGTGGTCGAGGACATCATGAAGGATTACCTGCGCGAGTTCAGCGGCGGGCTCTATCTGGACCCGCGTGTCCGCGCAGTCGCCGACGAGGGCCGCAGCTTCACCGAGCGCACGAGTGACCGCTTCGATCTGGTGGAGTTCAGCATCGTGGGCGGGATGAACCTCGAGAAGATGGATCTGGTGCGAGTCGACGACCTGTTCACCATCGAGGCGCTCCGAACCTACCTCGACCGTTTGAACGACGACGGTGTCTTCTCCTACGTGATGTACTCGACGCGCTCGGACATCGTCGCGGAGCTCATGGAGAGCGAGAGGCTGCCGGCTCAGCCCTACGTTCCCGCCCTCCGGACGTTGACGGGCCTTCGGCTGGCGCTCGAGGAGGCCGTTCCCGGTGCTCGATTCTCGGATCACGTCCTGGTGGCCGCACTTCCCAGGGTCATCAACCCCCGCTACGACCTCGTTCACATCGTCGTCAGCCGGCGCCCGTTCTCGGAGCAGGAGCGGAGCCGTTTCCTCGAACACTGTCGGCGACTCGAGTTCGTCGCGCTGCATCCACGTGCGGGGAGTGAAGGAGAAGCGGCGAACCTCTACGTTCGGATCGCGTCCGATGACGATCTCGAATCCCTGGCCGCAGAGGCGCCCTTCAGCATCTGGCCGGCGACGGACGACCGCCCATTCCAATACGCCCTCGACATCCGCCATCTTCGCCGTGCGATGGCGCGCGGCGGGCTCTTCGAACTGGTCGGTGGAAACCCGTTGGTCTCCCTGGGGCTCAGCATCGGGACGCTGGCCGT
>JBDHFS010000392.1:0-3034 GCA_039590285.1 Gemmatimonadota bacterium | reverse complement strand
TGGGGCTCCCAGAACGCCCGGTCGTAGAAGGGCCAGGCGTGGCAGCCGAACGGCAGCCTTCCGCCGTTCCGCTCATGGCAGTAGCGGGGTGCACACTCGAAGGCAAAGCGGAGCCCCTCCTCCACCGGGGCCACCCGGAACTCCGGATCGTAGTGCTTGGCCCGGTCTGCCCAGAAGAAATCCTCGTTCTTGTACCACCTCCGCATCTGCCACCGCGGTCCGTTGAAGACCTGAACGTGCTTCGCGATCGCCCTCGGCAGGTTCGCGAGGCTGGCGCTCCAGGGCCCCTGGGCCACGCGGGTGCGCCAGTAGTCCCTCGGATCCGACCACCGGCGCTTCGAATCGAAGACCTGCAGGAAGGATGGGACTCGCCGAAGCGAGAAGCCGCCGTTGCCGACCCGCGAGAAGCCCTTCGTCGGATCGTCCCGGTCGACGAGCCATGGCGCGGCGATGTAATCGAAGCCTCGCTCGCACCACTCCCCGAGATCGTCGCCGAAGACGAGCGCGTCCAGGTGATAGATGAGGAGGAACTCGTACGCCTCGAACGCCTGGTAGAAATGCCGCGAGAGGAGAAGCTTCTTGTGGGCCTCCGCACTGCCGAAGTAGCGGCGGCCGAAGGTCTTCACCTCACAGCCCGGAAGGCGGATCGTCGCGCCCTTGGGCGCGATGAGGTACCGGTCGTACCCCCCGAGATGCCGGACGAGGTGCCGGAACGACACCTCCTCGTCGGGCGCCAGGTTCGGTCGGTCGGTGACCGGAACGGCGATCGCCACGAGCTCGCGGGGGAAGCTCACCGGATCACGGCCTCTTGCAGCGGAGCCGCGGCCCGGCCACCCGCGTGAACCGGCGCCGACGAGACCTCATGCTCCGCATGGAGTCCCGCGAGGAGCGCTGCGACCTTCCGATGCCCTCCCCGGCTCCAGTGACAGTCGCCCTGCAGGTGGTCTTCGGGACCCAGATGATCGCGAAGCGCCACGAACGGGAGGCCGAGCTGCGCGCAGATCTCCCGTAGCCGTCGGTCGGGAAGGCTCACGTCGGGCCGGTGGCCGGCCGGGGCCAGGCCTTCCAGTCGCCGGATGCCCTCCGCGTTGATCTGCGTGATGTCCGGGATGCCGATGATCGCCAGGTCGGCGCCGACCTCCCGGCATACCTCTCTTCCGCGCTCCGCCAGATGTCGAACCGCGGCGAAGGCCCGCTGTGAGAGGAACGTCGGACAACAGATCTCGGCCAAGCGCTCGTGGTAGCGACGCTGCGTGGGGAAAGGCCACGGCTCTTCGCGAACGTGCGAGGTGACGATCTCCCAGCTTGTGGTTCCCGCGACCTGGCGCACGAAGGGCATTCGGTAGCGGTCCAGGTTCGGGCGCAGGTTCTCGTAGAGGTCGTTGCCGTAGTACACGAACCAGGCGACCAGCTTGCCCTCGAGCTGTGGGGCCAGGCGCTCCATCCAAAAGAGCGACTGCACCAGGTTGTATCCGTTCGAGCCGATAGCCTTGATGGTGGGACGGCTCCGTACCTCGGCGAAGAAGTCCCGGTCGTCCGCGCCGTGCCCGAACGCAAACGAGTCGCCGAACACGACGATGTCCGCGTCGGCGAGCGCCGTGTGACCGCGCCAGCCACCGGCGTCGGTCGTCACGTGGAACACCCGGCTTCCCTCCGCGTGAGCTCGAAGTTCCGCCCGCGGACGCCACCCGACGATCGGCTCGAACTGGACGAGATCCTGCCAGGGCGAGGGCTGGGGCCTCAGCCTCCGCTGCAGCCAGGCGCCGGCCCGCACCGTGGCCGACACCCCCCAGAACGGAAGGCCGATGAGGACGACGGGGAGGCTGAGGACGAGCCCCAGGCTCGCGGTCAGGGTCGTAAGGAAAGCTCTCAGCACGGCCACGGATCGGTCAATAGAGCGTGTAGATTTCGCGAGACGGGGATCCGGCGTAGCCCTTCTCCCGCTCGCTCAACACCCGAAGCAGCAATAGGAAGGGCACCAGAGGGAGCGCCCAAAACCTCCGCGTCGAGATGTTCCACCGCACGAAGCCTCCGACACCTCCCTTAGAAGGGCTGCCTGGTTCCGCCGACGTCCCGCGCCCCGCGCCCGCTCGAGCGGGCGGCGGGCGGGTCGACCGCTGTCCACATCGATTCTCCAGCCGACGGCTGCCGAAGCCGAAGGGAGCGCCCGCTGCCCCGGGATGCCAGCAGCACCGTCTGGTAGGAGAGCCAGGCGACGACGAGTCGGGCGCCGCCCGTGTACCTACGGGCCAGGCGCGCCCAAAGATCGTAGAGTCGCCCAGCCACACCGGTCCGGCGAATCCCGATAGCCGTGACGCCTGTGGCCAGGATAGCCGCCAGGCCGAGCACCACGCCCGGTCGCGTGACGGTGGCTCCGACGGCGAATACCGAAAAACCGGCTGCAAGGCCACAGAGGAGTGCAAAGCTCGAGAGCTCTTCGCGCCCCGGATGCCTGGGGAGAGTCGGCGGTAGATGATTCAACGGATTCCGGCCGTTCAGTCGAGATCGAATTGGGAGCGGTACTCGGAGGCGTCGACGGCGAGCCCCTCGGGCTGCTCGTTCTTCATGAGGACGTGGTTCTCCAGCACCAGGCAGTCCATGTCGGTCGCCATGAAACAGCGAAAGGCGTCCGCCGGCGTGCAGACGATCGGCTCCCCGCGGATGTTGAAGCTCGTGTTCACGATGACGGGGCATCCAGTGCGCTCGTAGAAGCGCTGCATTACGGCGTGCAGCCTGCCGTGCCGCTCCTCATCGACCGTCTGGACTCTCGCCGAGTAGTCGATATGCGTGACGGCTGGAACCGACGACCTGGGCACCGACACCCGTACGCGGAGATCGGGGTCTTCCTGGCGTCGACGGTCCTCCGGGCCGAGGGGAGCCCGTATCTCCTCGCGCACGGGGGCCACGAAGAGCATGTAGGGCCAGTCCTCCTCCTCTCGCACGTCGAAGACCTCGTGCACGTGGTCACGGAGCACGCAGGGCGCGAAGGGCCGAAAGGACTCCCGGAACTTGATCTTCAGGTTCATCGTGCGCT
>JBDHFS010000391.1:0-2195 GCA_039590285.1 Gemmatimonadota bacterium | reverse complement strand
CCCATCAGGCTCTCCACCGCTTTTCCCAGGCCCCTCCCTCCCGGCCTCTCCACGAAGTTCACCCGGACGATCTCGTTGACGATGTTCAGGAGGTCCTCGAGCTGGTACTTGTCGTCGTCGAGCTTCTCGACGTCCCAGCCGATCGTGTCGGCCACGAGGCCGATGACCTCGTCGTAGGAGCCCTCCAGCACCTGCCCGAGGGTGAGGTCCCCACCCTGCGTCGCGCGCATGATCGAGAACACGGTCTGGATGCGCGCGACGACGCGGCGCCCGGTCTTGATGCCCCAGGGACGGACGAACACCGTCTCCCCGCTGACGAGCGGTACGACGCCCTCGCCGAGCAGTGCGTCGGTCGATTCGGAAACGGACTCTGCGGGTGTGGTCTCTGCCACGATATCCTCCGTTGGGTGTTCGGCGGGGGGAAGGCCCCGGCCGGTACATGTACCAGCCGGGGCTCAGGATCACGGATTCGCGGTGGGCTCGTCGAAGAACCGCAGGGTCCCGTAGGGAGCCGCGGATCCGTCGTCGACCAGGGTGATCGACAGGTTGCCCACGGCGAACTCTTCGCGGTTGAACGCGAAGTCGTCGTCCGTGAGCCGCAGGTCGACCGCGGGGATCTCCCAGATGATGTTGATCCCCACGTCCGTCAGGTGCCGCACGCGGGCCTTCCCGCTGAACACGAACTGGGTGAAGGGATCGATCTGGGACTCGTCGAGGGTCTGGTAGCTGTAGTCCGCGAGGACCGGCTGGCTGCCCCGCAGCTCCTGCTCGCCGGTGATCCGGCGGATGCGCCCGTCGAGGTAGTCCACCACGTAGTGGGTGTTCTCGGTGAGTGCGAAGCTGGGGGTGTAGTCCACGGTGATCACCACGCCACTCGCCGGCGCCTCGCCGGTCGCGTAGGTGATGTCGCCGCCCGCGGCGCCCGTGCCGGTCACGAACGCGATCTGGTCCGTGGTGGGCGCGGAGCCCGCGACGAGGGTCTTGCCCGGGGTGCCGGTGACGTCGACGCCGTCGTGGTAGTACGTGGTCACGTCGCCGATCACGTTGATCTTGAAGTCCAGAGCGAAGTCGCCCGTGGTCTCCCCGAACGTCCCACCCTGGCCGGTGCCCACCGCTTCGCCGACGATCGGCGCCGGGTCGAGGTCGGTGAACGGACTGACCACACTCGTGTTGGCCAGGTCCTTCCAGGTGGGGCCATGCGTCGCGTCGTCGGCGCCGAGCGTCACCGCTTCGTCCACGACGGCGGTCGAACTCGCCCCCACGTCGGTGACGGTGCTGGCCGCGAAGTACAACTGCATGTTGTCCTTCGAGAACTGGAAGACCTCGACGTTGAGGCGCGCCTCGAAGCGCCGCACCAGCTCGCGCACGAGGACCTCGATGCCGGACTGGGCGGAGCGGAGTGCGACGGTCTCGATCTCCTTCGCGATGGCAGCCTCGTTGATGATCCCGAGGTTGCGGAACGCGCCGAACCCGCCGCCGGACAGAGCCGGGGCGAACTCGACGAACGGCATCCCGATGAGGAGGTTGTCCTCGGTGATGTTGTCGGAGGGACGGGTATCTGCGGGCATTGGTGGGGGCTCCCTGTGTGACGTGCCTCTTACGGCGACGGTTCGACGACCTTCGTGAGCACCGAGAAGGTCTGCGAGAACGTGAAGGCCTTGTTCTCATCCCGTCCGAGCGGGATCGGATTCGTGTCTGCCACCATCCGAGCCACCCGGATCACGCCCGTAGAAGGTAGCACCCCCTGCTGCTCATGCAGCGCCCTGTGGATCTGCTGGGCGGTGGCCTTGGCCAGATTCGCGGACTTGTGGCGTACCCGGATCACGATCGACCTGGCCTCGGAGATCTCCAGCCTCGGGGGGCCTCCTCCGACCTCCTGGACGGTGATCGCGAACGTGGGGGTGTCGGGCTGGTGCCCCACGAAGATCCTCTTCTCGTAGGGGTCGGAGTACAGGTTCCCGAACCCCTGCTCCTTCAGGAACTCCGCCACCTCCTTGTCGAGGAACGGCTCTACGGAACTCACGTGCCGAACCCTCCCTTCGAGAGTGCGTCGGTGGACAGCTTGTCCCCCAGGTACTTCCGGTACCGCTTCGAGTGGATCCGGAACGGGCGCTCGAGCCACTTCCCGCCGATCGGGCCGTCCTCCGTCGGAGGCTTCCGCCGACTGATCGGACCGAGGCCCAGCGTACTCCCGG
>JBDHFS010000390.1:0-2203 GCA_039590285.1 Gemmatimonadota bacterium | reverse complement strand
TACGAGCACCGCCGAATTCTGCTGATCAGCCAGGTGCTGACGGCGGTCCTGAGCCTTCTTCTGGCGATCGGGATCCTACTGAACGCGGTCGGCATCTGGCTGCTGATCGCCTGGGCCATCACTGCGGGATCGCTCTCGGCACTGGGGCTGCCTGCACTGTCCGCGATCCTGCCGCGGCTGATCGACAGGCGGGCGATGTCGAGCGCGGTCGCGTTGACGAGCAGCGTATGGAACACGATGCGCATCATCGGCCCAGCCGCTGCCGGCCTGATGATTGCGGCGATCGGGATCGGCCAGGCCTTCTTCGTGACCGCAGTGGGCTTCGCACTCTCCGCGTTCCTGATCGCGACGCTGCGTCTCGATCCTCTCGAGCGCCGCAGCGAGGACGGAACGGGAGGGATGCTCGAAGGACTCCGGTACATACTCGGCCACCGCGTCTTCCTCGCCACGATCGGCCTCTCGTTCTTTACGTCGGTCTTCGGGATGTCCTACCACACGCTGCTTCCGATCTTCGCGGATGACATCCTCGACGCCGGCTCGGAGGGCTTCGGCTTCATGGAGACGGCCGCTGGCTGCGGCGGATTCCTCGGCACCCTTGCGATGATCAAGCTCGGCGCGAGTCGGTATGCGGGGCCCACAATGGTGGTTGCCGCGGCGGTATTCGGCGTGTTCATCGCGGGCTTCGCAGCGAGTCGCGACCTGCTCCTTTCGATGATCCTGCTCTTCTTTGCGAGCGTCTCGTCATCCATGTACCTGAACATCGGGATGACCGTTCTCCATACCCTCGTGCCGGATGAGCTGCGGGGGCGCGTCATGGGGGTGTGGTCGATGACCTGGTTCCTCTCCGCGGTGGGAGGCCTACCGGCCAGCGCGCTCGCGGAGTGGATCGGCGCCCCACTTACCGTCGCGCTCGGCGCGCTGTCGGTGAGCGTGTTCGCGGTCCTCATGTTCGTAATCGCGGCGGAGCTGCGCCGGCTCCCCGCGGTGGATTCGACCCCACGCGCCCCCGTAGCCGAGCGTCTATAATATTCGGAGGCAATGGAAGAGCTAGAGGAGCATTGCCTTTGCGAGAACTCACCCGAAAGGAGCGATTGCTGCTTCTGAAGTTCGTCTGCTCCTTCGCCTGGGCCGACCTCAAGATTCATCCGCGGGAACGAGAATTCGTCTCGGACCTGATCCGCCGCTTGAACCTGGACGACGAGGAGAGCCGCCAGGTGGAAGCCTGGCTCACCGATCCTCCCCCGCCCGAGTCGGTCGACCCATCTCTCGTGCCCAAAGAGCACCGGATGCGCTTCCTTCGAGCAGTCGAATCGGTCATCGCGGTCGATGGAGAAGTCTCCTCTGCGGAAAGAGAGCAGCTGATCATCTTTGCTCAGCTCCTCCGGTAGGTCTTATGAGAACCCTCTCTCGAGAACAAGCGCGACGCGTCTACAATCGTATCGGGGCCCTTCAGGATTCCCAGGCTTTTTACGAAGACCGTGCCACCGAGCTCATCATTCGTCATGGCGAATTCGCCACCGCCCAGCACGTGTTCGAGTTCGGGTGCGGCACCGGGCGCTTTGCCCTCCGCCTCCTCTCGGAGAAGCTTCGTCCGGACGCGACCTATCGAGCGACCGATATCAGCCCGACGATGGTCAACCTCGCCCAGGGCAGACTGGCCCCGTTCTCTTCCCGGGCAGAGGTCGTCCTCACGGATGGCGGCGCCCCGGATCAGGAGGGTGCCGCGTCTTACGATCGGTTCGTGTCCACCTACGTGTTCGACCTTCTGTCCGTTGAGGACATTCGAGGAGTTCTCGAGGCGGCCCATCGCATGCTGGAGCCCGGCGGCCTCCTATGTCTGTCGAGTCTGTCGACCGGGTCGGGGCCCGCTTCGCGCCTGGTCGCCCACCTCTGGTCGGGTGTGCACAAGCTGAGCCCCACGCTGGTCGGTGGCTGCAGGCCGCTCGAGCTTCTCGAACGTCTCGCCTCCTCCCAGTGGACGGTTCGTCACCACGCCAAGATCGCCCCCTTCGCGCTCCCCTCGGAGGTTGTCATCGCTGAGCGGCTGTAGGAAGGCGGCCCGCATGAGCGTGCCGATCCAGTGAGCGGGATCGAGCAGTCGGATCGGGCGGTGAGCGCGGTCCGCATCGGAGCTACCCCCTACTTCGCGTTCGCGCTGGGGTGGTCCACGGCGTTCTGGGTGGCCTCCGCTCTGACAGGCGGA
>JBDHFS010000389.1:0-2206 GCA_039590285.1 Gemmatimonadota bacterium | reverse complement strand
GGAGGAGCAAAATTGACTTTGGGACTAGGAGACCGCGGCGACACCAGAGCCTCTTGGTCACCGGCCCTCGAATACGGGCAGATTCTCGTAGTCGGCTTCTTGCATCTCTGCCACCTGAACACTTAGTCGTGCATTACCATCCCGCTCTAGAAGAAACCTAATCTCATCTATCCAATCTGATGTATCGAGCCGGTAGGCAATCCAAGCATTGGAACCCAAATGTTCGGGGGCGATCTTCACCACTTTGACCTTGCCACTCTTCTCTGATTCCGCGGTCTTGTCCACAATTGGTCCAGTTTAAGAGTCACGGTGGAATATTCCTGTGATTGGAGTCTCATTTTTGAGAAGGGAAAGCATGACCACCGGGCTCAAGACTGTTGCGAATCGTTAGGTCAGTCCCAGGAGATGAGATCCACACTTTGAACAGCTCCCGCGTAGTAGCACCGCCAGCGGAGACAATCCAGAGTCACTTGTCAGACTAAGCGAGCTTAGACTCACTCTGATCGCATTTTGCCCCCAACTTCTTCAGGATCGTCATCATGGGACACCAATCCGTGAAGGCTGACTGAAACAAGTTCAGGCCTACAAAGGCGGTGAAAAAGTACCAGTAAGGATTAGCCCAGTACCCCAGTGCGAGGCTGAGCACCACAAAGAAACCTGCGATCAGTCGCAAATAACGTTCTACAGTCATGTTCGTTCCTTTCTTCTCCCAAAAAGAATCTGATGAACAAGAGGTTCTGAACCCGGATCCGTTCTCTCGATGGTGTTTGTTAGATATGTTAGAGACTAAGCGGATTCGAGCCTAAGAATCGATGAGGACTCTGTTCATCGCATCAACGCCTGGATCACCCTTACTTTGCCCTCACGGAGATTACGCAGCATGTTCGCAAATCTTTCATTCGCGTTTTCCCCCATGAGAAGGTGCAGGCCTACAGCAGGACGACCATTATCTCGAATTCGTTCAAATGTCGTCTCAAAAAACGTGATGGAAGCCTCGGTTCTGTCTTCCCAACGCAGCGATTCAAATCCAGCTTTGGTTAGTAATTCCCGGAGCTCGCTGACAGAGATCAAATGACTGATAGAGTTGTCGTCGGCCCATGGGACCGGAAAGTGCAAAACGCCGTTGCCGGCGAAGATGTCATGAAACGCCAAATGGCCTTGTTTTTTCAACACTCTTCTCATTTCGTAGTAGAAACCCGTCTTGTCCTGAATATTCATTTGCACATGTTCCGTCCAAACCACGTCGAAGTGATCCTCTGGAAACGGAATCTCTAGAGCGCTGCCCTGCTGAAAGCTAGTCTGCTCGGCGAGACCAACCCGCTCTGACAACATCCCCGCAACCTTGCAATACTCGGGGGTAAGGTCAAGTCCGACTACTTCGCATCCGCAGTTGTGAGCCAAGTACCGGCAAGTCCCTCCCAGACCGGAACCGACATCAAGCAAGAGGTGATCACTTCTCACCTTCGCCCACGATGCCAACTCTTCTGTTGCCGCTTGGCCACGGATGTGGAACTCGTCAACCGGAGCTAGGTCATCCACGGTTAGAGCGTCGATGTCTTTTCCTGCCTTACGCAGTGCAGCAAGGATCTTCATTTCGAGATCACCTGACGCGTAGTGTTTTGTCACATCTAGAGTGGGTACGTTCATTGAATTGCGACTCTCCTTGAAGGCGACTTCGTCTTGACTAGCATCCAGTCAGCCATCACCAGGTTTGGCACAGCCTGTAGAAACGAAAGAATAAGTGATCGATCGGCAGTACTTCCACATCCCTGAAGCCAGCTTCCTGTGCGTATTGCTTAACAGTGTCCAATCGCATGACGGTGCCGGTTGCTTCAGACGGTTGTTCCGCCATCCCTACCGGCAGACAATGCAAGACACTCCAGCCGTACATCATCCAGTCGACGTCGTCGCCAGCAGGCGAGAAATGATCCCCAACTCGCTCATCGACAACCAGGACCGTACCGCCCTTCTTCGCCAGTCGCCTCATACTACTGAGGACCGCGACCGGCTGTGGGACGTCATGAATACACTCAATAGCCATCACCAAGTCGTAGCGTCCAGCGAGACTAGGATCACCTGCGTCGCGAACGGAGAAAGTCACACGCTCAGCAACACCAGTCTCTTCCGCGTTCCTGCGAGCCTGCTCAATGGAAGGTTCATCCAGGTCCAGTCCATCCACGTTGACTTTAGGATAACTTTGGGCGAT
>JBDHFS010000388.1:0-2218 GCA_039590285.1 Gemmatimonadota bacterium | reverse complement strand
GCGTCGCTTGGGTATGCAAGCATCAAGACAGTGCGTTGAAGCTGCGCCGTCCTTCGCGACGTGGTACATGGATCGCGACGCCGGAAGATCAGCTGGGTGCTGTCTCCTGGTAGATGTCCAGCGCCCCGATCACTCTGGCGGTACCCCGTCGAACGGCTTCGCGTGCCAGGGCCCGGGCCGAACCGATGGCCGTGCCGAAGAGACGGGTGACCTGGCCCATGGCGGTGCCCCAGCGCCGTGGATCGACGTCGAGCCGCTGGAGGATCGGCCGCAGGTGCGCCGGGATCGCCCCGCGCTTGCCGCCACGCAGGATGCGTCCAGTGGCATCCAGCAGCTCCAGGTACTGATCGAGCGTGATGCCGAAGAGACCACGGCGGCGCGACCGTCGATCACAGTCGCGCTCGACCCGGTCCTCGATCGGTGTCAGCCAGATGCCGTCTTCAGCGTGGCGAGGAGTGCGGACTTCGGCCAGATGTGGCAGCAGGATCGCGGAAGTTGCCGATCGTCGACGCCACCGGCAGGTCAGGCGACGCGCGTCGATGCGGTCCTTCACGGAGGTGTACGTGGCCTGCTCGGGGGTCTGGGCGAGCTTGGCGCGGATTACGTTGAGATCCACGTAGACCAGGCAGGCCAGCACCGCCGCCTCATCGAGCAGAGCTTGGCTCTTGAAGCGTCCCTCCCAGAACCGCCCGGTGCAGCCATCTTCACGATTGGCCTGCCGGGCGATCGGTTCGCACAGGCAGCGCATGAACCAGCTCAGATCACCGAGCCGCCGACGGTATCGGCCCACTCGCACTTCGTCGGCCGCGATGCGCCGCACCGCCCGCCGGCTGGCCTGCTCGCTGGGCTCGGTGATTCCGGAGGACTTGGGGAAGAGCCTGACCCAGCGCCGAGCGACCTCGGCCCTGGACCAGCGTGCAGCGCGATCGGGGTCGGTCCAGAGAACCAAGTGCAGGTGATTGCTCATCACGGCGTAGCCGGCGACCTCGATGGCGAAGAGGTCGGCGAGCTCTCGGAGACGATCCTGGATCCACTGCCGGCGATGCTCGTAACCCTCGCCGCAGAGGTAGGCACGACGGACGCACCGGCTGATGCAGTGGTAGAAGCCGGGCTGATCCTGGTTGACGACGACACGACGAGGAGTCGGCATGGCGGCCCTCTGCGGAAAGAGATGCGGCGGGCGCAGGTTGTCTCCCATCTTCCCAAGAACGCAGTCCGGCAGCCGATGGGGCAAAGAAAAGTGGGTGGCTGATTACTCAGATTACTCATTGCTCCAAGAAAGGTGGGTGGCTGATTACTCCGGCTGATTACTCCGCTGGCTGATTACTCCGCTGATTACTCCCTGATTACTCCCTCCTCAACACTATCTCTCGCTGCGTAATCGTGCGGTAATGCTCAGCTGTGACCGTCGCGTAGGTTTATGAGACGATGCGACGGACACCCGGACTAGGATTGAGCTTGTCGGG
Organism: Gemmatimonadota bacterium; assembly: GCA_039590285.1. GTDB lineage: Bacteria > Gemmatimonadota > Gemmatimonadetes > Palauibacterales > Palauibacteraceae > Benthicola. The sequence continues at coordinate 752 of JBDHFS010000388.1, read as the reverse complement.
CTCACGGCCGGGAGTAGAAGAGGATTATTGGATCGAGGAGGTCAACATGAAACGCGTCTTATGCCTCTGCGGTGGGATCGTGGCTGTCGCCTTGCTCTTCGGGTCTCCAACGGGGACCGCATACGCCGAACAGCCGTGCGGTCCGGATTTCGATCCGGCCAACTTCGTGGTCCAAGTGGACAATCTTCATTTCCCGATGGCTCCCCGCACGGACATCTACGTGGTGGAGGAGGATGATGGGGTGCTGATCAACGAGATCACGGTGACGGGCTGCACCGTCATGATCGAAGGCATCGAGTGCACGGTGATCTACGACGTGGAGTACCTCATCACCGACGACGGATGCTTTGTTCTGGAGGAAACGCTCGACTACCACGCGTGGGACGACGAGGGGAACTTCTGGTACTTCGGCGAGGACACGATGGAGTACGAGTACGACGAGGACACTTGGGAGTACCTCGGATGCAGCAGGGAGGGGACCTGGCTGGCCGGCGCCGACGGCGCGTTGCCGGGCATCATCATGCTCGCGAACCCCCAGCCCGGGTGCTCCTATTTCCAGGAGTTTGCGGAGGGCATCGCGGAGGACGAGGGCAAGGTCCTCCAGACGAACGCCACGGTCTTCATCGAGTCGTGCGGCGAACTCGAGAACGTCGTCAAGACGAAAGAGTGGACACAGCTCTCACCGGGAGACGTCGAGCACAAGTTCTACGCGCCCGGCAAGGGGCTCGTGCTGATCAACGAGCTCAAGGGGA
>JBDHFS010000387.1:0-2218 GCA_039590285.1 Gemmatimonadota bacterium | reverse complement strand
GATAGCGCTGGTACCCTTTCGCTACGCCGTTGACGACGGCGGCCGCGTGTCGGGGGTCGGGGTCGGTAAAACGGATCCAAATCAGATCCCGGCCAAAGCCCTGTTCGATCCGCAGTCGGCGCTGGAGCCGGTCGCTGGCCCGGTCGGCGTCGACGATCGAGAAGCGGACCGGTTCGGGCAACACGGCCCCTTCTGCCAGCCGCACCCGAAACCCCCGAGCCTCCACGGTGTCGGATGGCGCGAGCTTCTGAAGGATCTCCCCGGACGCCTTTGCCCGGAGCACCAATTCCCCATCGACAGTCTGTAGGCTGTAGAAACCACGCGGCGCGGCCGGCCGAACCTCGACAAAGTCCAGAAGTCGGCTGCGCTCCCCTATACGGTCCACCACATTCAGCTGGAGTCCGAGAGGCTCGGTCACCTGGTTCAGCACCGATCGGCTCCGTATGATCTCGAGGTGGGACGCGAAGTCCTCGCGCCCACCCGATCCCGGGATCCCACCGGGCAATAGCGGCGCGTCGGACTGATGCTGCAGAAGAGCTTTGGCGGTGTATCGGGGGATCTCGCCCTGCTCCGACCACCAGGCGCCCGCCCAGGCGATGAGCCCCATCCCGATGATGAGCCACCAGCGGCGGAGAACCGCGCGCAGGTACTGCGTGAGGTCCCCCCTTGAAGACCGGGGGGACGCCGGCACCTCGAACCGGCTCGGCTCGAAGTCGTGGCGCTCCCGCGTGAGCGCGCCGGGGCCCTCGTATTTCTGTATGCTCATGCTCTCAGCCAGCGTAGCGGCGTCGATGGCTCGTGGCCAGGGGCTTGTCCCAGCCCGCTGGCATTCCGTTGAGCACAGTCCGCAACAAACGAACCTGGCCCCTTACACTCCATGGAGATTACCAGGTTTGGGCCGTCCTCCGAGATCTCGTCGTTTTCCGACCGACGGTGCCAGTTGCACGTGGTTCGCGTCAACGGTATGGGTACCCGGGAACGAGCTTTCGGTACAGCTCGGCGTACATGTTGACGCTGCGTTCGACTCGCAGCTTCTCTTCTGTCCAGCGGCGGGCGTTTCCTCCGATCCGATTCCGGAACTCCGGATCTACAAGGAGCCGTTCGATCTGCAGCGCGAGAGCGTCGGCCCCGAAGTCGGCGAGCAGGTAGTGGTGACCCGCCTGCCCGAACTCCGCCGGCAGTCCTTCAAACGGGGTGAGTACCACGGGGAGGCCGGAGGCCATGGCTTCCAGCACGACGTTCGGCATACCCTCCCGGCGGGAGGGCAGGATGAAGAGGTCCGCGGCGCGCAGATACATCTCAGGGTTCCTTATGAGCCCGGGGAAGTGGATTCGCTCCGAGGCTCCGGAGGTAGACACGAACTCCGAGATTCGGCGGCGGAAGGCTGCGTTGTCCGGCTTCGTCAGGTCCAGCCGCGGACCAGCCAGAACAAGGTGCAGGCGCGGCCACCGGGCTGCCAGATGCTGGAACGCCTCGAGCAACAGGTCGACACCCTTCCGGGGGTCGATGGGGCCGAGGAATAGAGCCATCGGGTCCCGGGTCCCGATTCCTAGCGCCGTCCGAATCTCCGTTCTCATCGCGTCGTCGGATCCCGAGGCCGGACGGAAGCGATTGACGTCCACGCCGTGCGGAATGACGTACATGGGCGTCCTGACGCCGAAATCGCGTAGTTTCTCTCGCATCACGTCGCTGCTTACCACGATCGCGTCGACAAACCGCTTTGGGACCGAGATGTAGCGGTGCAGAAGCTCCCTCCGCAGCGGATGCCGCTTCTTTGGGTCGGGAAGCAGCGTCTCCGTGTAGACGATCGGGATTCCGAGCCGACGCAGGTGGAGTAAGGCTGGGATGAGGGACGGGCTACAGGCAAGGAGCTGCACGATGTCGGGGCGAATCTGCAATCGGCGGCAATGTCGGGCTAGCGCCCGTCCGAATTGAATGGCGCGACGTTGGTTTCCGCGATCGACCAGCCGCACGCGGTGGAGGGGAGTTGTCGCAACCTCGCTGACCGGGAGCGTCTCGCCCGGCTTCCAGTGTGCCCAATCCCGCTCCGCCGAGATAGGCATCTTCGACAGCTCGGGCGTACCCGATAACACGTGTGCTGTCACTCCCTGTGCCGCGAGGAACGGCAGATACCGCTGGAAGCGGATGGCCGCTCCCGAATACGCGGGATGGAAGTTGAGTGCCGCGATGCACACCGAGAGGCTCCCGTTCGTCGCTC
>JBDHFS010000386.1:0-2219 GCA_039590285.1 Gemmatimonadota bacterium | reverse complement strand
GGCACGGCTGTAGCAGCTGTCGGCAGCCTCCGTGCTACGTCTCGCCGACGACCTTGAAGATCCTCCCCGCCCCCGGAGGACAGGGCTGGCCCTCCGCACACCCTCAGCAGGGCCGGAAAGTGGCTCCCCCCGAAGGGAGCCACTTCATTGGGGCCAGGAGCCGGGTGCCTTACACGCCGACGGGGATTGCCGTGTGGGCCGGCAGCTTGGCTGCCGCGTGGGTGATCTCGACCTTGCGGGGCTTGGCCTCCTCGGCTACGGGCATGGTTGCCGTGAGCACGCCGTTCTCGTACGTGGCGGTGATATGCTCGCGGTCCAGGCTCTCCCCGAGGAATAGCTGGCGACTGAAGTCGCCCTGGGCCCGCTCCGACATCTGGATCTGATCGTCCTCGGCCGGGGCCCAGGTGCGCGTCGCTCGCACGGAGAGGATGTCCTTCTCGACGGTCAGCTCTATGGAGCCGGGATCGACGCCGGGCAGGTCGAGATGAACCTTGAACTCGTTGCCCCGACGGTACGCGTCCACAGGGATCTGCCGCACTCGGCGTTGGCTGAGCAGCTCCTCGGTGAACCGGTCGTACCCGCGGAGTGTTTCGAATCGCATCAACATGGCTGAATCCTTTTTCGGTTGACCCTTGAGTGCTAGCGGTCGGCGACCGCTGAGCCTCGATGTCGTGAAGTCTTCATAACCTAGTCATTTAGAACTAGCAATCTATTTCTAGAATATCTTGGCTATACTTGCTCCTCATGGCGCGCTGGAGCTTTCTCACAAACCATGCCCGGGTCCTGCTGTGCATCGCCCACAACCCCGGGGGGCGCTTGTGCGACATCGCCACGAAGGTGGGAATCACCGAGCGCAGGGCCTTTGGCATCGTCACCGACCTGACCGAAGGCGGCTATGTGGTGAAGGAAAAGGAGGAGAAGGACGGCCGTCGCAATCGCTACCAGATCCAGGCTCATCTGCCGCTGGGAGAAGCCATCAGCCCGAAGCGGACGATCGGTGAGATGCTGGACCTTCTGGTCGACACGGACACTCGCACGCGAGGACGAGGAGGGCGTCGCTGACGCTCGGGCGGGAGGATCCCAGCCTACGACAAGCAACGGAACGATTATCCCGTGCACAGGAAATCGCCGCAAGAGCCCCCGCGTGAAGGTCCGGCCTTGCTTCAGGGGCTGGCAACATCCTCGGGATTCCGATCGGCAGCGGATTCGTGCAGCGGGCTCCTAGTGGACTTCGCTGTACCCTGGCGTATCCGACGCCCGTGCAGACTGCGAGGTCGTTGAGTGACACGCTTCGCAGCCGGCGTTTTCGGCGGCTGTGCAAGCGGTTGGGCGAGGACGCGGTCCTGACGGCGCTGCGAGAAGATGCGGAGCAACGCGGGTCTCCCGTCAAGGTCGTGCTCGCGCGGCTGAGCCGGTCGAAACGACCGAGGCCAGAACGCGTAGAGCACGAGGCCCTCAACGGTGTGTACGAGGACGGCTGTCCCTGGTCGGGAGTGATCGCGCAGGTAGCCGCCGACAGTCGACTGCGCTATTCGATTCTGTCGGCCAAGGCGGGGAGCCAGACAGTTCCCGAGTTCGTTCGCAAGTTCGGCCAATCGCGCAGTCGCCGCGGACGGATTGCCTGGAATGGTGGCTACATCCTGAATGCCGAACTCGTGGGCAAGCTCGGTCTGCCGGAATCCTACATCGGTTCGCCCCTCGGCCTGATCGTGTCCCAGGGTCGTTTGCTCAGCCCGCCACTCTTCGACAAGCCGGCATTCACGGTGTCGAGAGACCGATCGCTCGCTATCCGTCGCGTCAGCTGCGCGCAGGGGCTGAGCGCCCGGTTCGGCCGGTCCGTCGTCGAATCCCCCACGGCGAGCCGCAACCCAACATGCCCCGGCGCCGGGGCCTGCTTCTACGATCTTCTCTACCCCGGCGAGACACTTCCAGGCAACGGGCGCACCATCGTTCGCCTGGTAGGGAACCGGATCATGGAGCTGCGTTCGACCGAGCCCGGCGAGGACGTGCCCGTGCTCCCCGTGGGTCTGGTGTTCTCGTTTCCAAGCGGAGAGATGCCTAAAGGATGGATCGAGGGTCGTGAGCTCACGCTCGAACTCAACGTCCTGTCCGAGGTCGCTAGCGCCGTCGAAGCCGGGCCGATGTTGCTCGAGCACGGCGAGGTCTGCATCGACATGGACAGTGTGGGCTGGACCACGTCGGATTCCATTCGGACGCAG
>JBDHFS010000385.1:0-2240 GCA_039590285.1 Gemmatimonadota bacterium | reverse complement strand
AGGAACGCGTTGACAACGATCGCTTCACCCATGGCCATGCTCCTGTCCGGGCCGGGTCCCCAGAGCGTCGACCTCGCGGCGAACCACCTTCATGAGCTCGCCCGTCGTCATACCCGTCTGCCGGAGCCGCGCGAGCGTGACTCTCATCTGGTCCAACAGCTTGCTGCGGGCTGCGTGATCCACCTCGGCGGGTGGTGCGGCGACGGTCACGCCGGCCCGGTCACGAATCGCGAGGAAGCCCTCGGCCTCCAGTAGGCGGTAGGCCCGGGCGATGGTGTTCAGGTTGACGCCCAGATCCCGGGCGAGCTGGCGGACCGACGGCAGCGCGGTTCCCGGCGCCAGCTCGTCCGCCGAGATCAGCCGGCGAATCTGATCCGCCACCTGCTCGTAGACAGGCTGCTGGTGGCACCGGTCGATCGTGAGCGTCACCATGCCTCAACTGTATACAGAATTGTATACAGAAGCAAGGTGACGAGATGGCTTGATTGCGTTCAGGACCGTCTCCTGTGCCCACGCTCCGGAGGGCCGAAGTGAGGCTGGGAGGCACAGAAGAGGAGCGATGCCAACCCTACTGTTCGCAGTACTCCTTGAAGGCCTCCAACGACGCTGCGGCATTCGACATATACTGGTGCTTCAGGTCGTCCGGGGCAGACGGATCGTCTCGCCAGGCAACGTCGACGCGCAACTTGGTGGCGCCCGACTCAGCGGTGAGCGTAAAGGTCTGTTGCTGCGCGAACGGCATCCCCCTGAATGCTACGACCTCGCTGTAGATGGCCCGATCCAGACCGATCTCACCATGAAGGAGCGTGACGTCCACGGCCATACCGTCGAAGTGGCAGGTATGCTGTTCCTCGATCCGGGCGGTGATATCCTGACGCTCGATCTCTTGCAGCCCGACGACCCAATCCCGCTTGCCTTCCGTGTCGATCAACCTCGCGTACACGGTCAGGAGCGGAGCCGCGATCTCCAGGCTCATGGCGTCGTCGCCCTCCGGAATGACCGGTGTAGACCGCGGCGTGGGTTCCGGAATGTGAGCTCGCACGTCATCCAGCATCGCGTAGTGGATAACGACCTCCCCGATGTCGGCATAGCTCTGGACCGAGTCCTGCCAGTTCAGATCGCAGCCTAGTCCCTGCTCGAGCTGCTCGAGGTACGGGTCGGTAACCAGCACGTACTCTTCGGCCTGGATGTCGTTCTTCAGCAGGCGGTGGGCGACGATCATGTCGAGCCCAGACGCCTTCCTGAAGTTGGCGACCGAGATCTCCTTCAAGGGGCCGAAGTGGGCCACGAACTTGAGCCCTAGATCCGAGGCGCCCTGGCAGGCCCCGCACTGACAGATGGAGTCCCGCTCGATGATCTTCAGACGCCGATGGAAGTTGCCGAACGTGGTGAGGCACTGCTTCACGAGATCGTCGCAAGGGATGGCGCCGCCAGTCTTGTAGAACAGCACTGCGTCGCCCTCGATCTCCGACACGGTCAGCCCCAGCGTGTCGGCTTCGACGATCAGCTCGAGTAGCTCGTTGACGATGTGCGAGCTGTGCTCGAGCTCGGTGCTCGAGATGAAGTCGGTATAGCCCTTCATGTCAGCGATCAGGATCGTGGCGGGCTGGATCATTTCGCTGGTCTCCGTGGGCTCGGTTCGGGGGGCCGAAGTCTGCGGTACCCTCAAGGTGTCAGGATGCGGGGGGCAGTCCCGGTCCGGCAAGATCGGGAGCCCGCGCCGCCTCCCATGGAGGCCGGGATGGCCAGGAGCTGCGCCGTTCAATGCCATCCGCCGCGGGGTGCAGCGCTCCAGGGCGATGACCGGTTTCCGCGGTCCTTTGCGCATCCTAGGGGCGGTTGTCACACCTGGGCTCACACCGACCCCGCCAGACATGACAGAGAGAGATCTGTTTCTGACGTGCGTTGCTCAGCCGACCGGCGCGAGGGAAGCCTACCTGTCCGAGCTCGAGCCCGAGACCCGGGTCAAGAACCGGGTCCGGAGGCTCATCGCGGCACACGAGCAGGCCAGCGCGACGCTCAGCACGCCCCCCTCGCCGCAGCCCCTTCAGATCGGTCCGTACCGCATTCTGGACGAGATCGGAGCGGGCGGTATGGGCATCGTCTATCTCGCCGAGCAGGAGGTACCGCTTCGGCGGCGCGTCGCCCTGAAGGTCGTTCGTACCGGTCTCGGCACGCCCGACGTCATGGCCCGCTTCGAGGCCGAGCGTCAGGCGATGGCTCTCATGAGCCACCCCGCG
>JBDHFS010000384.1:0-2313 GCA_039590285.1 Gemmatimonadota bacterium | reverse complement strand
CTCGAGAAGCATTTCCTCATGGGGAAGGGATGGGCCGGGCGGCGCGACCTGGTTCGGGCCGTGGATGGAGTGGACTTGGATCTGCACCGGGGCGAGGTCCTCGGGCTCGTCGGGGAGTCCGGGAGCGGGAAGACGACCCTCGGTCGGACCGTCCTGCGCCTGATCGAGCCCACGGGCGGCACGATTCACATCAACGGTACCGACTTCATGGCACTGAAGGGGAAGGAGCTCCGGCGGACGCGCCGCCGGCTCCAGATCGTGTTCCAGGATCCCTACGCATCGCTCAGTCCACGCATGCAGATCGGCCAGATCGTCGCCGAACCGCTCAGACTCCACCGGATCGTGCCGCCGGGACAAATCAAGGCGAAGGTGATCGAGCTGCTGGAACGGGTGGGCATCGAGCCGTACTTCATCTACCGCTACCCGCACGAGATGAGCGGCGGGCAGCGCCAGCGGATCGCCATCGCGCGCTCGCTGGCGCTCGAGCCGGAGCTGATCGTGGCGGACGAGCCCGTCTCGGCCCTGGACGTCTCGGTGCAGGCCCAGATTCTCAACATCTTCCTCGAGCTTAAGCGACGGGACGGCATCGCGATGCTGTTCATCTCGCACGACGTGGGCGTTGTCGAGCGAATCGCCGACCGAATCGCGGTGATGTACAGGGGCCTGGTAGTGGAGGAGGCGGCCACGGATACGTTGATCGCGGAGCCTCTCCACCCCTACACGCAGGCCCTCCTGTCGGCGGTCCCGACGACGCGTCCGGGCGAGAAACGAAAGCGCATCCAGCTGCATGGGGAGCCGCCGAAGCCCACGGAGGAGCTCGTGGGATGCCCGTTCGCCTCACGCTGCCCGATTGTGGAGGACATCTGCCGGAAGGTCACGCCGGCGCTGGAGGCGAAGGAGCCGGGTCACACCGTGGCGTGCCATCGGGTGGTGACTCAGACGGGTTGAACCGACTCCGGCACGACGTCGATCCCCAGCTCCAAGGCTGATCCCCGGATACGACGGTCGAGCGTCAGCATGCGTGTGCCACTCACCAGGGATCTCGCCGCCAGGGCGAAGGCAAGGTGCAAGGCGTCGAGCGTACGAACCGGCTCCCCCGGAAAGGGAGCCATCGCCCGGTCCGCGACTTCTGGTTCGAGCGCCAGGCACACCCAGTGGTGAGCCGTCCGGCGCAGTTGGGACGCCCGAAGAACGGAATCGTTCTCGCTGATGCGCCCGCGAGCTCTCGCCTGGATCAATCCACGCTCGCATTCGATCAGCGTCAGGTCGGATGTGACGACTAACTCCGCGGCGGAGAGCTTAGCCCTTATCTCATCCACCGGGTCTTCGTCCAGCAGCCAGGACAGGATGGCGCTCGATTCCGCGTAGAGAATCACCGGTCGCCTCTGGCCCAATCCAAGAGCTCGAGAGCCAGGCCGTCCGGCGTGACCTTATCGAGTTTGGGATAGAGGTCTGGCCGGTTGGCGGCTCCGAGCCTGACCTTTCCTTCTTGTGCGGCAGCGGTAAGGAGCGGGTGGGGGTCATCCTCGATCGGCGTGCCGGGTGGCCGAAGCTCGGCCACGATCACACCTCGATCGGTCACCAGGACCCTCTCGCCATCCCGTACGAGGCGGATGTACTCACTCAGGCGATTCTTCAACTCCCGTATTCCCACGGCTCTCATGGCATCAATGTAGCTACATGTAGCTACATTGTCAAAGTAGCTTCTTAGCGCCATATGTGGGCCCACCACTCCTTCCGCATTACCTTACGGAATGCCGTCAACGTCACTTCAACCAGGGCGTTGCCGCTGCCACTCCACGGCCAGGAGACTCTCATGATCCTCCCCGTTTCGCGCCGCCGCTTCTTCGGTCAGAGCTTCGGACTCACAGCGGGCGCGGTGCTCGCCCGGTCTCTCGGCCTGAAGCCGAACCGGTTCCTCCGCGCCGCCGGCTCCACGCCGATGATCATCACCAGCCACACGAACGCGACCGGGCAGGCGGCCCTCCAGGAGGTGTGGGAGGCGCTCGCGGCGGGCGGCTCGGCGCTCGATGCCGTGGAGAAGGCCACGAACGTGATCGAGCTCGACCCGGAGGACTCGAGCGTGGGCTACGGGGGTCTCCCAAACGAGGACGGTGTGGTTCAGCTCGACGCCTCCATCATGGACGGGCGCACGTACAACGCGGGCGCCGTCGGCGGCATCGAGAACATCAAGCACCCGTCCTCGGTGGCCCGCCTCGTGATGGAGCGAACGGATCACATCATGCTTGTGGCGGAAGGGGCGAAAAAATTCGCGCTCTCTTTCGGATTCCCCGAAGAGGATCTGATGACCGA
>JBDHFS010000383.1:0-4732 GCA_039590285.1 Gemmatimonadota bacterium | reverse complement strand
GAGCGAACGCTACGAGGCCTTCAGCGAGAGCGTCAAGGAGCAGATCGAGGAGTTGCTCTCGACTGACTTTGAGGTGCGTTTCCCGCCGGACAAACGAATCGCCGCGGACTGGACACAGGCGGGCGCCAGCGCCGCTCTCGATGCCCTCCTAGCCGATCCCGAGGTAGACATCGTGCTGGCTCTGGGAGTCCAGGCATCGAGCGTGCTCTGTTGCCGGCCGGAGCTGCCCAAGCCGGTCATCGCGCCTTTCGTCATCGATGTCGAGATCCAGGAGTTCCCGGACAGTGCCGGTGCCAGCGGTGTGTCCAATCTCAGCTACATCGCCTACCCCTCCATCGTAGAGCGCGACGTCCGAGCGTTCCAGGAGATAGTCCCTTTCGACAGCCTCATCATGCTGGCGAACATGGCGGTCGTCGAGGCCATCCCGCAGGCGAATGAGCGGACTCGCGAGGCTCTCAGGGGACTTGGAATCGAGGCCGAGTTCGTATCCGTCGGCGGCGAGAGTGACGTGGCGAGCATCCTTGAGTCGATTCCCGAGGATGCAGAGGCAGTCTATCTCTTCCCGCTCACCCAGCTCTCGCTCAGACAGATCGAGGATCTGGCAGCCGGGCTGGCCGAGCGACACTTGCCGAGCTTCTCGTTTGTCGGTGAGAGCGAGGTGCAAATGGGCATCCTCGCGGGCCGGACCCCCGATACTGGTTACCTGCGTCTCGCCAGGCGGATCGCTCTCTATGCCAAGCGTATCCTCGAGGGCGAGGAGGCGGGAACTCTGCCCACGGCGTTCGCCCTTGGCGAGAAGCTCACGATCAACATGGCCACGGCGAGGGCCATACCTGTATTCCCTCCGTGGAGCGTCCTGACGGAAGCGTCGCTCATTAACGCAGAGCGGAGGGCCGTCGAGCGTACACTGACTCTGGCCGGAGCAGCCCAGGAAGCGGTCCTCGGGAACCTCGACCTCAGGGCGCGGGATCGAGCCGTCGCGGCGGGTGCACAGGACACACGAATAGCGAGGTCGCGACTCCTCCCGCAGATCGGTATCGGCGCCCGGGGCACAGTCATCGATGAAGACCGAGCCGCTGCGTCGTTCGGCTCACAGCCCGAGCGAGTGCTGGGAGCGGCGGCGAGCCTCAGGCAGGTGATCGTGTCCGAACCGTCGTGGGCCGGAGTGAGCATTGAAAAAAGCTTGCAGGAGGCGCGCGTACAGGGTTTTGAAACCCTCAGGCAGGATATCATCCTGGCGACCACCGAGACCTACCTGAACGTTCTGGCCGCCAAGACCGCGGAACGGATCGAACGAGAAAACCTGCGCGTAACACGCTCGAACCTGGACCTCGCGAGGGTCCGCAGGAGCATCGGGGCGGCGGGTCCGGGCGAGGTATTCCGTTGGGAGAGCGAAATCGCGGCGAATCGCCAACGCGTCATTGACGCCTCGGCCTTTCGCAACCAGGCTGAAATCGCTCTCAACAGGCTGCTGAATCGGCCGCTCGAAGAGTCGTTCGGTACACAGGAGATCGGGATCGACGATCCATCGGTGGTTCCGGGCGGCGAGCGACTCCAGCGGTTCTTCCGGGATCAGTGGTCGTTCAAGTTCCTTCGATCTTTCATGGCGGTTGAGGCGCTTTCCGTGTCGCCCGATCTCAAGGTGCTTGAGTCTCTCGTAGAGGCGCAGGAACGACGGCTCGCCTCGACGGGGAACGCGTTCTGGGTCCCCGAAATTGCTCTGGAAGGCTCAGTTGGACGTCGGCTGGCCGAGGCTGGTGCGGGTACAGAGCCGGTAATACCAGGCCTTCCGGATGGCGGGGATATCGGCTTCAGCGAGCCCGACGATAATCAGTGGAGTCTCACCCTCGCCGCAACTCTGCCGCTGTTCACCGGTGGCTCGCGCATCGCCGAGCGGGCGCAGGCCACGGAAGAGGTGGAGCGACTTCGGCTCGGCCTGTACGCCGCCGGCCTGCGCGTCGAGCAGAGACTGAGATCGGCCCTGCACGCGGCCGGTGCATCGTATGCCAACATCTCGCTGTCGCGTGACCGCGCGGAGGCCTCACGGAACAACTTCGAGCTTGTAACAGACTCCTACGCGCGCGGGACTGTTTCGATCATCGAGCTCCTCGACGCGCAGAACTCGTACCTCAGGGCCGAGCTGGCGGCCGCAAATTCCCTGTACGCCTTCCTGGTCGACCTGATGAATGTCGAGCGTGCCGTCGGGCGCTCGAGCTTCTTCGCGACGCCCGAGGAACTGGACGATTTCTTCGATCGATTGGAGCGCTCCTATGAGCAGGCAGATCCGTTTGGCACGGGACCGTGAGGGCACCGCTGGTTCGCGCGTCGCAAAGCGAGAGCCGGTGGCGGCCGCCACACTACTTCTGGTCTGTGCCCTGGCACCGGGCTGCGGCGAAGCCCCGGACGTGGAGGAGGTCATCCGACCCGTTCGGTACGAAGCCGTATTGGCGACCGGAGGAAGCCGGGTCCGTGAGTTCTCTGGGATCGCGCAGGCTGGCCCAACTCGACCCAGCCGACTACGAGCTGGCCGTTCAGGAGGCTATCGCCGGCCTGTCGCAGGCCACCGCGCAGGAACGGCGAGCCGGCGCTGATTATCAGCGTGCGCAGGAGCTGTGGGAGAACAACAACCTCTCCAGAGCAGAGCTCGACGCTGCTCAGGCCGCCGATGAATCGTCCAGAGCGGCCGTGCGCGCAGCGCAGCAGAGGCTGGAAATGGAGCAGCGGCAGCTCGCCTATACGAGGCTTACCGCTCCGGTCACCGGTGCGATCTCGAGCGTGTCGGTGGACGTCGGCGAGAACGTGAGCCCGGGCCAGATCGCTGTGGAATTGACGTCCGGTTCGCGACCCGAGGTGCAGGTCGGTATTCCCGAGTTGCTGATCGCGCAGGTGCGCCAGAGGGACCTGGTCGAGGTCCGGTTCGATGCGATACCCGACAACAGCTACCCGGCCGTCATCACCGAGGTGGGCGTGGCGCCGACCGGCGCGGGCGCCACGTTTCCCGTGATCGTCCAGCTCACGCGTGCCGACCCGTCCATACGGGTCGGCATGACAGCAACCGTCGAATTCAGGTTCGAGGGGTCCGAAGAGGGCGAAACGATCTATGTCCCGCCGGTCGCGGTGGGAGAAGACCGGGACGGGCAATTCGTCTTCGTCGTGGAGCCCGAGGAAGACGGACTAGGCATCGCCAGGCGACGGGACGTGGTCATGGGCGATCCGACTCTCGGCGGGATCGAGATCGTCGAAGGCCTGAGCGATGGAGAGCTAGTCGTCACGGCCGGTGTGCGCCGGATCCGGGATGGTCAAAGGGTGAAGCTTCTCGATGAGGGAGACCTGTGATGAACTTCACGCGCCTCGCCATAGAGAAGAACCGCGTCACGGCGGTGGCCCTCATTGTGATCGCAGCTTCGGGTCTGTCGGCCTACTTCTCGGCTCCCCGAGCGGAGGATCCGGGATTCGTGATCCGTATGGCGACCGTCTTCACGGCCTATCCAGGAGCCAGCCCAGAGCGTGTCGAGCAACTGGTCACGGACAAGCTCGAGAAGGCGATCCAAGAGATTCCGGAGCTGGACTTCGTGTACAGCGAGTCCAAGACGGGCGCATCCGTCCTGTACGTGAACATCGAAGAGCGATACCGCGAGATGAGGCCCATCTGGGACAAGCTCCGGCGCAAGGTCGAGAAGGCACGTCCGGAGCTTCCTGCAACCGGCATCTTCGGTCCGTTCGTGAACGACGAGTTCGGGGACGTTTTCGGCATACTCATCAACCTGACGGGCGAGGGCTTCTCGTACCGGGAACTCAAAGACATCGCGGATGAGGTGCGCAACGAGTTCCTGCTCCTCAACCTAGTGGCGAAGGTCGACATCTACGGCGCTCAAGAGGAGCGCATCTTCGTCGAGTACAGCAATGCTCGTCTAGCGGAGATGGGCCTCTCCCCGCTGCAGCTTCAGAGCATACTCGAGGCGCAGAACATCATCATTCCCGGCGGGTCGGTAAGCACCGACTTCGAGAAGATTACGCTCGAACCATCCGGCAACTTCGAGACCGTCGAGGACGTCAAGCGGACCGTGATTCACCTTCCGGGGCGCGCGGACCTCGTGTTCCTGGAAGACGTCGCTGATGTGTACCGCGGCTATATCGACCCTCCGGAAACGAAGGCACGGGCGAGCGGCGTACCGGGACTCGTTCTCGCCATCTCGATGCGCGAAGGCGGCAATATCATCGAGCTCGGAGAGGAGGTGCGAGCCGCGCTCGCCCGCATCGTGGCCTTTTACCCGATCGGGGTAGAGTTCGACATCGTCCAGTTCCAGCCCGACGCCGTGGACCAGAAGATCGACGACTTCGTCGGGAGTCTTCTCCAGGCCATCGGAATCGTCGGGGCGGTCATGCTCCTGTTCCTCGGCATTAGGACAGGGCTGGTGGTGGCCAGCCTCATCCCGATGGCGATGCTCATGGCGCTCATGGTCATGGGGCTTCTCAGCATCGGCCTCGATCAGATGTCCGTCGCATCCCTGATCATCGCACTGGGTATGCTGGTCGACAACGCCATCGTGATGTCGGAGAGCATCATGGTGCAGATGGAAGAGGGAAAGCCAGCGGTTCAGGCGGCGATCGACTCCGCCCGAGAACTGCGGATCCCGCTGCTGACATCGTCGGCCACGACCGCCGCCGCCTTCCTGGTCATCTTCCTCGCAGAATCCAGCACCGGTGAGTACACGGCACCGCTCTTCAAGGT
>JBDHFS010000382.1:0-2336 GCA_039590285.1 Gemmatimonadota bacterium | reverse complement strand
CATCTCGGCTACCCGACCCGACCCCAGATGCACTATGAAGCGCAGGACTTCCGTCCCAAGAGCCTCAATCGTGGTCTCGAGTCGATCGATCCAGACCTGAGTCTGCTCCGCGTTCCCGAGCCGCTGATAGATCTGCATGTAGGCGATTCCCAGGAGACCGTCGAACGGGGGCGTGATCTGCTCAGCGAGGTCATCGAGCTGAGTCAATGCCCTCGCCTCCCGGCCGGCCTCAGGGGCATACTGGAGAAACTCTGAGAACGCCTGATTGATCACCATGTTGACCGGATTCATGAACTCCGCCGCCGCCGCGATACGGAGCTGATAGTCCTTCTCCAGCTCTACGAATCGGCCCTGCCTGTAGTGCAGCGACTCGTCGAACCCGTACACGGCAAACCGATCCGACGCGCTCCGGCTGGCCACGAGGGCCTGGTCCCGATACCGGACCGCGCTGTCGAAATCGCCGAGATCCAGTTCGAGCCGCGCAAGGGCGAGTGGGATGCCGCTCTCATCGGGCTCGATCACCTGAGCGCGCTCGTAGGCGGCCCTTGCCTGCTCGTGTTCACCCAGATTGCGGTGCGCCCCGCCGATCGCCGTGAACGATCTCCAATCGTCCGGGAGGAGCTCGGCGTAGCGGCCATAGTACTCGAGCGCCTTGTCGAAGTCGCCACCCCGCTCGTGAAGCTCTCCGATCTGCCGTATGTAGTCGTATTGGGACGGATCAAGCTCGAGCACGGTTTCCAGCTGCGCGATCGTCTCCTCCGGCTGCCCCCGATTCCTGTAGATCTGGGCCAGGAGCAGGTGACCCTGGATGTCGTCCGGATACAGCTCGGTCCAGTACGTGGCTGTCCGGAAGGCCTTTTCGGCGTCCTGCTCGAACAGCCACTGGCTCACGGTTCTGAGTCCCAGTTGCGTTCGCTCGGGCAGCCGGTAGAGATGCTGCATGGCAGCCTGCATGGCTGAATCGGCCAGGGGACGCTGATTCGACATCAGGTGCGTCAGGGCCTTCTGGACCTGCGCGAGGGCGAACGTCGGGTCCTCTTCGACGGCGGCCGAGAGGAGCGGAAGGCCTCCCGGGATGTCGCCGGACGCCAGCTTGTGAAAGCCAACCGAAGCTGTCTCGAACGCCGCGAGCGAGCCCGTCAGCAGCTCGGAAACCGGAAGATCGGGAGTCTCCTCCATCCTGTATTCGGGCACCTCCAGGTCGCGGCGGAGCTGTAGGGACATCTCGTCCACGATGTCGAGAGGGTTCTCCCCGGTGAAAGTCCGTCGACTGACGAGATTCCCGCGCCTGGTCTGGTATAGCTCGGATTCCAGCGTGAAGCCGGCGTCGCTCCGGGTGAACGAGCCGGCGACGAAATACTCGATGTGCCGTCTGTCGGCGATCTCTCGCATCAGGGTCAACGGAACGCCGACTCCGTCCGCGAAGCCGGCTTCCTGGAGATCCAGCAGCATGCCGCCCTCTTCCACTCCGTCGAGTGGGCTGGAGGAAATGACGAACATCTGCTGGGCGAGGTCGATCTGGAGAGCCAGGTTCGCGCCGTAGCTCAACCAGTCGAGCGCCTCATCTCCCGACTCGTTATCGAAGAAGAATACCGCGACTCGCTTCCTGAACGCCCGTTTCGGGACCTGCCGCTCGATCTCGTTCCCCGCTTCATCCTCGACCAACACCGTCGTGGTCGCCGCGCCGAGGTCCTTTCCGGAGAAACCGAAGTACAGAAGCGTCGCCGCAAGGATCAGGTTCAGCGGAATGCCGATCGCCTCCATCCGCCCCCAGCGATCGGGCCCCCGAGCTCCGTGCCGCCAGGTCACGATGACGACGGACGGCAGAAGGAGAAGGAGCAGCAGGAAGGCGAAGCTTGTGATATGCGGCGAGAGCACGAACTGCTCCACCGCCCAATCCAGGAACTCGACGAACGCCCACGATCCGGCCAGGTAGAGGCCCACGAACTGGGGAACGCGGCGGGCGAGGAGCTCCGATGTGAGTTTTTTCATGCGGTCCAATATAGACACCTGGCCGATCAGCCGGTAACCGCGGGAGCCAATGTGTCAGCCGGGCACGACTCGCGAGTCCGGGTGCCCGCCGAACAGTAGCGCGACGACACCCGCAGTAAGCCACGGCTTGAGCAGCCCGGTGCCCGCGACCAGGGCCAGACAGAAGCCCAGAATAGTATTCAGCGGCCACGGCGGGAATGCCGGTATGCCGAACCGAGAATGCCCGCCTGGAGGCTCAGGACAGCTCCTCCGCGCCAAGGCAAGCACTTGCGGGACGAGCAGTCGTCAGTGTCAACTGCGGATTGGGAAACAGGGAACTGGAGGTTCCATGAGCCGCATTTTCG
>JBDHFS010000381.1:0-2359 GCA_039590285.1 Gemmatimonadota bacterium | reverse complement strand
CGGGGGAGGAGTCCTGGCCGTGTGCAGGGAGGGCGATCATCAGAACGAGCGGCAGGGCCGCGAGAATCATTCTCCTGTTCATGGCGGCATGATATCAGGGGGATCGGCGGATGGGGAGTAGTGCGGTCTCGACGGCTCTCGGACCTGGTGCAGGCCTCGAGCGGCGGGTGGCGCAAGGTCGGCCGCGACGCGACGAAAACCCTTTGTACGGGCGGTCTCCTTCCGCTGGGTACAGATCGAGGAAGATATCTTCCCGAGAATGCATCAGCCGTCCGAGACCGTCGCACGCAACGCCACATGCCTCCCCGGACCCTCCGGCCGGCATCAAGGCGGGAAGGTGCATGTCGACGCGAGGTGACGCACAAAGAAACAGGGGCGATCCGAAGATCACCCCTGTTCGCGTTCGTGCTCCTGTCTGAGTCGTCAGAGCTTCAGGTCGGGCAGTTGTCTCCGTAGCCGTCCGCCGGGTCCTCGAGGTGGAAGTTCACTCCGAGCTTCACCCGCTCAATGTTACCCTCGCCGTCGTCTATCTCGAGCCGAAGCCAGAAGTGACCATTCCCTATCTGTCCGGCCCATTCGTCGGTGCCGTCGCCGTCCGTATCCTCAGCGGCGGCGTGCATCGGAGTCATCGTAACGGTCACGGCTACCGTCCCTGCGCCGTCCGCGCCTGGGGTCATCGTTCCGTCCACGTCCGGCTTGTTCTTGCCCCAAGGCGTCCAGGTCTTGGGACCGCTGCGATCCGTGAAGTCGACATACGTCGCGCTTCCCTGATCCACGGACCAGTTGACGTCCGCGAGGTAATCCGCGCCCACCGTGTACTCGAAACCCGCCAGCACCGTGGTCCAGGTCACGGTGACGCCGTTGTCCAGAAGCTCGGATTCCTCATAGAACACGTTCGGGCAACTACCACCGTCCGGTGGGCCGGTCACGTCGAAGGATGCCTCGAACACGGTCTCTCCGTCCGTCACGGGAGCCGTGGTCGGCGCCTCGTCGCAGGCCGCGAAGCCGAGCACCAGCACGACCAGGCTGCTGCGTACGATGTTCTTCACCATGCTACCTCCATTTGTCATGGGCTCGCCCGAGCGCGCATGGCTGCCGGCCGGGCGGAGCTGAGCAGGACCGGCGCCGTCCTGGGTGGCAAAGCGGGTGCCGATGGAGACTGTGCTTGAGAGAATCGGTCAGGTGAGTTCGTTAACCCGCTCTACGAGATTGCGATGCGTAGCCTGACGATTCTGGCAGCGCTCTGGTTCTTGCACTGGCTCGCACCTACTCGGGCGTAGACTTTCTTGCGTGTAGGGAAGGAAGTATCCAGCGGCGATCGGCCTGCCACCGACCAGTGGTTCCGCATTCCTCCAGCGCCTCGAAGTGCACATCGCTTCGCGGCTCCCGAATCGCGAGATTGACCGGGACACCCTCCCTCATCACCGGCGCACATGCGAGGGGCAAACCCATGAAGATCGCGGTTCTCGGTTCGGGCGCCGGCGGCACGGCCGTCGCCTTCGACTGGTCGGCGCACGGTCACGAGGTGTTCCTGCACGACTTCGAGCGGTTTCCGGAGAACGTCGCCCACATTGCCATGGCAGGACGAATCGAGGCTCAGGGCGATCTCGAGGGGGTCGCCCCCGTCGCGTACTCCGGCCACGACCTTGAGGCCGCGATGAGAGGGGCGGGTATCGTGTTCCTCGTGGGTCCCGCCTTCGCGACGCGGCCATTTGCCGCCGCGTGTGCCCCGTACCTGGAGGCCGGGCAGGAGGTGGTGGTGTGTCCCGGGTCGACCGGCGGGGCTCTGGCGTTCAAGCACGAAGCCGGCCTCGGCGTGGCCTCCGACGAGATCCGCGTATCCGAGACGTCCACGCTCCCGTACGCCGTGCGCCTCACGGAGCCGGGCCATATCCGGGTCTTCCTCAAGCTCACCGGCGGCTTCTTTGTGGCGACGCTTCCGGCGCGCCACACGGACCGCACGCTGGAGCTCCTTCGCGAAGTGTATCCGGGTCTCGAGCCCGGGCGGAGTATCCTCCAGACGACGCTCCAGAACGCCAACCCCGTCATCCATCCGGTCGTGACGCTGCTCAACGCGGCTCTGCTCGAGCGCACGGGGGGCGACTTCCTGTTCTACGAGGAGGGCGTCACGCCGGGGGTGGGCCGGCTGATCGAGGCCGTGGACCGTGAGCGTATCGCGATCGGAGAGGCGCTCGGGATCGAAGTCGTACCCGATCCGGAACTCAGCCTCATGCAGGGCTACATGACCGATGCCTCCTACGAGGACGGCTATCGGACGGCGCCGGGGTTTCTGGGGATCAAGGCGCAGTCCAGCCTCGATCATCGGTATCTCAACGAGGATGTGGGCTACGGGCTGGTG
>JBDHFS010000380.1:0-2370 GCA_039590285.1 Gemmatimonadota bacterium | reverse complement strand
CAAAGGGACTCGTGAGTGCTTTCGCCGCGGCGGTTGCGAACTCCTTCGTCGCGCTCATCTTCCCCATCGCGGCCAGGGCTTGGATTTCCTGGAGTCGGTTCTGGAGCATCTCGTCGCCGCGCGCGTGGGAGATTCCGAAGTCCGAGGTGATCGTGAAGACGTGAGTGGTGCCGTCGGTGTAGACCTTCTCATCGACCGCGTAGAGGGGGCCTTTCAGAAGGTCGGGCGACAGGAGGTCGCGGGCGTTGCGCACCGGGGGAAGCTCGAACCCGGCCGCTTCGGCGGTGCGCCGCTCCTCGGCGGTCGGGAGCTCGACCGGTGGCTTCGGGGACGTCGCGCATCCGAAGGCTGCGAGCGCGCTGAGCGCTGCGATGACAGAGGCAAGCCTGCTGCATCCGCTGGCCATGCTTCGCTCCCCCGTGGCATCGGGCGTCGCGCGCTTGGCCGCCCGGGCGGCCAAGCGTACCACGACCGTTCCATTTCAACGCGCCCCCTCCCCGGTGTCGCAGGAATGAGCGCGGGAACTCTTAGCCCGCGGTTACCCGCGGGCCCAGCAGTTTTCGGTGAGCTTCAGGCTGGGAATGTCTGCGCGCGACAGGGCCTCTTCGTAGGTCCGCTCGTAGCCGGTGGACCGGATCTTCCACTCGCCGTCCACCTTCACGTACTCGTCCTCGTAGAAGGCAGCACCGCGGATGATGATGTTCGCGCTCGTCTCGATCACCGTGTCGTGGAGCGCCCAGATGCCGGTCGCCGTGGTCTCGCCGGTGATCTCGATCTCGGGATGGTGGACCGTGTGGCTCGAGAGGAAGCTGTCGGCGCCCATGGCCTTCTCGAGGAACTCCATGATCGCGTCCCGCCCCTCGAAGGAGAACTTGCCACCGCTGTAGGCCGAGGTGGCATCCTCGGTGAAGCACTCCGCCAGCTCGCTCCAGCGCTTCTGGTCGAGGCAGCGCAGGTACTTGTACTTGAGACGCTTGATGGCTTCGAGTTCCTGTAGATCCGCCATGTCGATCACGGCTCCTTTCGCTCGAGGTTGACGTCGCCGTTCTTCGGGTCGGGGTTGTCGACCGCCATCGAACGCCGTCCTTCCTCTCCTCTCCCCGACGACGCTAGTCTACGGCATCCGGAAATGGGGTGACACGCCGTCGGATTTCGCTTTCCCTTCGAGGCGGCTACCGCCCGGCTCCCACTGGCATCCGATACTCGCGCCCTCTGTCATTCGGCGCCGCGGGCTTTCCGCGGAGAAAAAAGAGCCGCAGGTCGTCCAGGACGAGATACAAGCTGGGCACGAGGAAGAGGGCGATCAGCGTCGCGAAGAGGACGCCGAAGGCAAGCGAGATCGCCATCGGGATCAGGAATTGGGCCGATATGCTGCGCTCCAGCAGCAGGGGGGTCAGCCCGGCGAAGGTCGTGAGGGAGGTGAGCACGATGGGGCGGAAGCGCGCCACGCCCGCTTCGCGCGCCGCCTCGGCGATGCTCGCTCCCCGGGCGCGCCGTTGGTTCACGGTATGGACGAGGACCAGGCTCGAGTTCACCACCACGCCCGAGAGCGCCACGACGCCGAAGACGGACATCATGCTGAGCGATTTGCCCATGAGGAGGTGTCCCCCGATCGCGCCCACCAGGCCGAAGGGGATGACGGCCATGATGATCAGGGGCTGGGCGTAGGAGCGCAGGGGAATGGCGAGCAGGGAGTAGATCAGGATCAGGGCGAAGCCGTACCCCCGGATGAGACCCAGCGAGACCTTGCGCTGCTCCCGCTGCTCTCCCTCGAGGCCGAAGCGCAGGCCCGGGTGATTGGCGAGGAGCTGGGGCAGGAAGTTGGCCCGCAGGTCCGCCATCACCTCGTTGGCGTTGGCCCGGCGGCTATCGATGTCCGCGGTGACGCTGATGATCCGCTGGCGGTCGCTGCGCCGGATGGAGGCGTAACCGCGGCCCATCTCGGCCCGCGCCACGCTGTAGAAGGGCACCTCGGCGCCGTCGACTGTGCGGATGCGCAGGTTCTCGAGGTCGCCGAGCGAGCGGCGCTGTGATTCCGGGTAGCGGACCATCACGCGGACGTCTTCGCGTTCGCGCTGGATGCGCTGGGCCTCCTCGCCGTAGAAGGCCTGGCGCACTTGGCGCGCCAGGTCCTCGAGCGTCAACCCGAGCATCTCCGCCGAGGGCAGAATCGCGAGCTTGATCTCCTCCTTGCCCGCGCGGAAGGAGTCCGTGATGTCGATGACGCCGGGGTAGCTGGTCAGCTTGGTCTTCAGGCTCTCGGCGGCGACTTGCAGGTCGTCCACGTCCGCCGATTGCAGCCGCAGGTTGATGGGCTCGCCCGCGGTGAAGAGCGACGAGGTGAAGGTGAGCTCCTCGGTGCCCGGGATC
>JBDHFS010000379.1:0-2379 GCA_039590285.1 Gemmatimonadota bacterium | reverse complement strand
CTTGCTTTCGCTCAGCGCGCAGAATCTATGGCCCTCGATCTGCGTCGCCTCGAGACCCTCGGCCTCCTCGGCGACGATTGACGCGTGGTAGAAGCTGGGCGGGAAGACGTTCAGTTGCTCGCCAGTGTGCGTGTGCTCGCCGGGGTCTGTGCATATCCAGCCGCCGGCTTGCTGATCCCACACCACCACCTGGCCCTCTTCACACGAGGTCTTGATGTCGGTTACCTGATGGGTATGCGCCGCCACACCCGTGGGCAGGTCGGTACAGGCCCATCCGCTTGCCGGCGCGTCCCAGACCACGGTTTGGCCAGAAGCGCAGTCGCCCGGAAGCGAGGCACAGGAAAGCGCGAAGGGCGCCAGTAGCAGCAGGGGTACGAGCATTCTCATGGTCCGCTCCGGCAATGACGGATTCCGGCCGGTAGATCCGGCTCACGGTTCGGCAGCCCGATGACGAGACCATTGTAAGCAACGGGGTGCCTGGCCCGCCACGGATCCAGCCGCGATCGGCCAGCCAGTGCCGTGCCGTCGTTACTCCTGCCGAAGCGCCGGCATCGGGATCGGGATCGAGTACGCCTCCGCCCCGGCGCCCACTCCCCCCTCACAGGAATTCGGAGGCGCGGTGGATATGCGCCTCGTCGAGGACTTCTCAGCGGCCCAGTACATGAAGCCGAGCATCCCGGACGTGGCTCCGGCATCACCGGGCATGACTCCCTGCACGTAGTCTCCCGTCGCCTGCTGAAGAGAGTTCTCGAAATCCTGGCACTCCGGGGCCGGCTTCCTTCCGGTGATGATATAGAGGCTGCCGGTGAATTTGGCCGGTGCGAGGGAGGGAATCGGAGGGTCGTACTGGGGTTTGCCGTCTATGTGCTCCTGCCAGTTCGCGATCGCGTCGGCCGCTGACCCGGGCTGCCTGTTCGGCACCATGGCGTTCGCGTAGTCGAGCACCGGATTCGACACGTCAAGCCAGTTGACCGTGGCGTGCTGCGTCAGCGCGATGAGCCACCTGTCCCCCGCGGCCAGATCGATCGTCAGACGAGCGGCCTGATCCGCTCCAGTGGGATCGTAGGGATGCGCGGCCCGGTACGCGGAGATGAACGCCTGTAGCCCGACGAGGTCGGGGTTGGAGTTCTCCTCGTAGTCGATCTCGATACCGACTCCCAGGTTCTGGGCCACCTCGGCGGCGTTCGCGCCGAGCTGGGCAGCGTCTGTCGCCAGTGCCTCGTTCCAGTCGTCCACGTACGTGATGCCCCCGATCGACAGCATTACCCGAATGTCGTGCTCCTGGAAGTACGCGACGACCTCGGGTGTCATTCCCCGTGGCACACCGTCGAGGGTCGAGGAATCGGTTGTCTTGTTGAGCAGCCTGAGGGGGTTCACGAAGCTGAGTACCACGAGGTTCACCGACGGGACTCCGTCGCCGCGATCGATGAGCCAATCGTTCTTCGCGCCGAATTCCGTGATATCACGGACGCTGCCCCAGAGACAGGCGTCGTCGCTGCAGTGCCAGGCCCCATAGACGGAAATCGGGGTCGGTTCCGTCGCCAGCGGGGGAGGCGGTTTGTTGGGTCCCTTCTTCCCTCCGCGCGCGAACACGATCTCGTTCGGTACATCCGTCGGATGTTCGCTGGCACAGGCGGTCAGGAGGAGTGCGGCGGCAGCGGCGGTGATCGCGGTTGCGAACGGACGACGAGAACTCATGGGGCACCTCCATGACACGGGTCCCCAATGTCGCGAAACGTCGGACGCTCCTGCAACTGGTGCGGAGCCGCAACACCATCGAGGAGGCAGCTTGCTTGCCTGTCCACCGCCCCGCGAGCGACATTTGGGCGCATGACAAACAAGCCGGCGGGTTACCAGCGTCTGTTCGCCGACATGAAGCGGCGCGCCGTGTTCAAGGTCGCGGCGGTCTACGGGGCCGTGGCGTTTGTCGTCCTCCAGGTGGCCGATCTCGTGTTCCCGGCCCTGGACCTGCCCGAATGGACGCTCACGTTCGTGGTCGCCATCTCCGCCATCGGTTTTCCGTTCGCTCTGGTGCTGGCATGGGCGTTCGAGAAGACCCCCGAGGGTGTGCGTCGCACCGATCCAGCGAAATCGGGCGAACTCGAGGCGATCGTCTCGCAGCCCGCGGGGCGGCGCTGGCCCGCGGGTCTCCTCGCCCTCGCCGGCATCCTTCTTCTGTATGGCGGTGGATGGTGGGTCATCGGCCGATCCGCCGGAACCGGGCAGGCGGCATCGGAACCGAGGGCCGCGGAGACCGACGCAGCCGCTGCCGACGCAGCCGCCGCCGACGCCGCGGCCCCGTCGCAGCCGCTCGATAGCGGCACGCTGGCCGTTCTGCCGTTCGAGAGCATGAGCCAGGACGAGGAAAGCGTACTGTTC
>JBDHFS010000378.1:0-2397 GCA_039590285.1 Gemmatimonadota bacterium | reverse complement strand
CGATACCGTCGAGGACACGACCACCGATCCGGCCGAGGACTCGACGCCAGCGACGGGACCCGTGGAGGAGGCCGTCGAAGAGCCGCCGCTGCCGCCAACAGTCACCGCGGAACCCGAGAGCCCACCGGAACAGCCGGCAGCCGACAGCTCACCAGCGGCCCTCCACGAGCCGCGGCCCGAGCTCCCAAGCAACGACGAGGAAGCTATCGCGATCGACCAGTTGAACGCGAGGCTGCTCGAGACACTGGATGGAGACGAGCACGGCGACCTACTGGAGTCGAGCAAGGCAGCAGACCTGCTTGCGACTGGCGGCATTGGCCAGCGCGTGCTCCCGGACTCCGGCGCCGGAGAACTGGTCGCGCTGTCCGCGTCTGTCGTGGACGAATTGGACAGGGACACGAGGGTCACTTGGCGACAGATCGCCGGCACGAGAGTGGCGCTGTCCGACGACAAGGCAGCTGCCCCGTCGTTTACGGCCCCGAAGCTCCTGGTGTCCGAAGAGCTGGTGTTCGAGGTGCAGACGGTTCGCGACGGCAAGGTCGTCACCGAGACCGTCAGCGTCGTCGTGGATCCGGTCACGACGGTCAAACGCCCCCTGGGCTACGCCCTGTCCGACTGGGACATCGAGCAGGATGCCGGTGCCACCGAGTTCGCGGATGGCGAGGCGGCCAAGCCCGGGCTCTTCAACTGGCTGCTCGGGACGTTGTTCTCGGCCTTGCGCATCGGCAAGGCCGATACGCGGTGGCGCTGACGAGGTTAGTGCGCTGGCAGGCTACGCTTCGCGTTCTCTACCCGAGGTGCCCACCCCGGATCCTGTCCAGGAGCGAGTACAGTGCGTCGGCACGGATCGGCTTCGAGATGAAGTGGTCCATCCCCGCCTCGAGGCATCTGTCGCGATCGGCATGGCGCACGTCCGCGGTCACCGCGATGATCGGGAGATGCTCGGGACACCCCTTGGCAAGCTCTCCCGTCCGCTCCCTCTCACGGATGACCCTGGTAGCCTCGAACCCATCCATCACGGGCATCTGGCAGTCCATGAACACGATGTCACAAGGGTGGCTCGACAGGTGCTCGACGGCCTTTTGACCATTGTTGACAGCGATCGCGTGGAGCCCCCTCTTCTTGAGCAGCGCGCCCAGGACCATCTGGTTGGAGACCTGGTCCTCCACGACGAGGACCCGGCTGTGGGCAGTTTCCCCCGTGGGCTCTGCCACCCGCGGGGCCGGACCTGACGCTGCCTGCTCCCCGTGCCCCTGGCGACCAGCGCGCTCGCGCTGCGAGGGCTCCAGCAGCCGCTCAACGACCTCGAGCAGCTTCCTCGCGCTTACCGGCTTGGGCAAGTACTCGTCCATTCCCGACTCGAAACACCGCACTCGATCCTCTGGTGTCGACTTCGCGGTCACGGCGAGAATCGGCAGGTGCTCGGGAGAGCCGTCAGCAAGCTTGCCACTCTGCTCCCTCTCACGGATGGTCTCCGTGGCCGTCCAGCCGTCCATGACGGGCATGTCACAGTCCATGAGAACGATGTCACACACGTTCTTCGAGAGATACTCGACCGCCTTCTCGCCGTTCTCCGCGGTGACGCAGTCGTAGCCCTTGCGCGTGAGTATCGTGACCGCAACGCGCTGATTGAACAGGTTGTCCTCGACTATGAGGATCCGGGCCTGGGGCCCTTCTGCTTGGCAGTCTCCTGTCGAGTCCGCGCGCCGGTCGCCCGCCGTCCTCAGCAGCGGCTCCATGGCCGCGAACAACCGCTCGGCAGTGATCGGCTTCGCGACGTAGTCGTCCATCCCGACATCGCGACACCGCTTGAGGTCCGACTCCATCACGTTTGCGGTCACGGCGAGGATCGGCATGTACCCCGGGCAGCCTTCGGCCAGCTCACCATTCTGCTCCCTTTCACGAATAAGTTGCGCCGCTGTCCAGCCGTCCATGACGGGCATGGCGCAGTCCATGAGAATGATGTCGCACGCCTGTGTCGCCAAGTAGTGGAGGGCTTCCTCGCCATTCTCGACACCGACGCACTCGTAGCCGTGTTGCTTGAGCAAGGTCATGAGGAGCTGCCGGCTGAAGTCGTAGTCTTCCACGACGAGGACCTTGACGTTCTTGGGCTGCACGGGAGCTGGCTCGACAGCGGGTTTCCTGGCCTTCGCCTTCGCACCCTCGCTCGGAGCATCCGCCACCGGTCCCACGAACCATTCGTGCAGTTGTCGCAGCCCGACCGGTTCGAGCAACATCGACGCATCGCTGCGGTCCTGTGCCCCTGGCCCATGCCGGTGTAGCACATGCTCGAGCACTCCGACTTTCAGCGTGTGGTTCTTCGCGGCACGGCGTAGGTCTGCTACGAGGTTCGCAGCGGGCTGCGCCTGGCCATGTGGATCGAGGATCACGACAGCA
>JBDHFS010000377.1:0-2402 GCA_039590285.1 Gemmatimonadota bacterium | reverse complement strand
GGAGGTCATCCATGAGCGAGACGACGGCTGGCTTCGCGCAGGACCCGCACCTCCTCGCCCTCCTCGAGTCGTTCCCGATGGGCGTGATTGCCATGGACGGGGAGGGCCGCCTGAGGGCCTCCAACTCCGCGTCTCGCGAACTCCTGGGGTCGTGGGAAGACGTGAATGTTTTCGATGGCGGCTTCGGTGACGCGGTTCGCTGTCTGCACGCGGTGTTGGAGCCGGAAGGCTGCGGCCACTCGGCGGCGTGCGCTAGCTGTGCGGTCTTCCAGTCGGCCCGCGGGGCCGTCGGCGGTGATACGGTGCACCAGCGCGAGGCGCGCGTCCGCGTCCACAGAGACGGGACCGTCGTGGAGAAGGTGCTCCTGGTTTCGGCCGCCCCCTTCAGGGCCGCGGGCTTCGAGGCCGATATCCGCGCTCTCGTGGTCCTCCAGGACGTCACGGAGCTGCACCGCCTTCGGGGACTGCTCTCCATCTGCGCCGGGTGCAAGCGCATTCAGCGCGACGACGAGGCCTGGGAGGAGCTCGAGCGCTTCATCGAGTCTCGCTCGCACGCGATGTTCTCGCATGGGCTCTGCCCCGAGTGCGTTCGCGAGCGCCATCCGCAGCTCCAAGCGGTAGGGACCTAGAGTCCTCTCCCCCTTCACTCTTCCTGGGAAACGGCTCGCCTCCCCAGATTCAGGTGCCGCATCAACTGGCTCCCGCCCGCCGGAGTTACGTGGACCTTTCTGGTTGCTCGACCGTGGTGGCGCTGACACATCATGCATTCAGCCCTTTTCAAAACCCGTGTGGGATTTCACGCGTTAGAACTGTGTGAGGAGACGAGGGTCGGTGGGATAGCGAGAGCTGATCATTTGCGTGGCCGTTCTTGAACAGTTTTCGAAAGGCGGTTCGACTGTCCCAGTCGAGAACGGCTACCGCGGACGCTCCTCATCTGCTGTATGTTCTTTAGTGGAGCGAAGCGCCCCAGGAACTCTTGCATGAGCATTCGGATACTCCTCGTCGACGATCATCAGGTGACGCGGGACGGCGTGCGCTCCATCCTCGAACTCGAGGACGGCCTCGACGTCATCGGCGAAGCCGAGAACGGGAACGAAGCGCGCGAGATGGCTCAGACGCTTCGACCCGACGTCATCCTGATGGACATCGGGATGAAGGATCTGAACGGCATCGATGCCACACGTCAGATCAAGGCCCAGAGCCCGCAGGCGAAGGTGGTCGCCCTCTCCACCTATTCCGAAGAAGCCTACGTCCTCAGCATGTTCGAGGCGGGCGCGTCTGCGTACGTCCTCAAGGAGGCCGCGGTTCAGGAGATGCCCCGCGCCATCCGGGCGGTCGCCAAAGGGCATCATTACACGAGCCCCGAAGTCTGGCGATCCGCCGGGACCTGACGTTCCTCGGGCGATGGCTCGTCCAACGCCGGAGCTGGGATCGGACGAGCGGATCGGAGGTGGTCGTAGTGAGGTCTTCTGCAGCGCGCCAGCATCGGTTCCCGCCTTCTCCGCGGGTTCAGATTCTCCTGGGCTTCGGTGCCCTCCTGGCGGTGAGCTGCGCCGTCTACGCCGCGCTCTGGCTCGTCGAATTCGGGGGCAGCCCCGGCTCGGTCGGGCTGATCGAGCTGTGGACCAGCCCGAGAGCGGCCGAGGTCCTGTCCGGAACCGTCGAGGTGACGGTGGCTGTCCTCGGGATCACGCTCACCGTCGTGGCCATCATCGTCGAGCTGGCGACGCGCCGCTTCACGGCCCGCATTGCGTCGCTCTTCATGCGCGACCTGGTGAACTCGTTGGTCCTGGGCGGCTTCGTCGTCACGGTGGTGCTGGTCTTGTGGGTCGACATGAGCCTCTACGGCCCCGACTACCCCGAGGCGATGATCCTGGTGGCGATGGGCGCGCTCTCGGCGGCCGTCCTCGGCCTGCTGCCCTACTTCGGCTATCTCTTCGGCTTCTTCTCGCCGTCCAACGTGATTGGTCGGGTCCAGCGCCAGGCCGCGCGGGCCGTCCGGCGCGCCGCGCGCCCGGGCGCGTCGATCGAACGCCAGCGAGAGAGGGTGATCGGCAGCGTCGAGCACCTGGCGGACATGACCCTGATCGCCATCAACGGCGACGAGAGCGCGCTCGCCATCCCGTGCATCGAGGCCCTCTCCGAGATGGCGCGCGATCAGCTCGCCGTGAAGGGCGAGCTCCCGGCGGCCTGGTTCTCGCTCGAGTCACTGGCCGAGACGGATCGCGACTTCGTCACGCTGGATTCCGACATGATGAGCTCTCTCACCGAGCGTCGGACCTGGCTCGAGGCGAAGATCCTCCGCAGCTACCAGACCGCCTTCTTCCGAGGCCTCAACAACGCCCAGGACCTGAACCACCTGATCGCGATCCACACCCAGCGCATCGCCTGCGAGGCCCTCC
>JBDHFS010000376.1:0-2418 GCA_039590285.1 Gemmatimonadota bacterium | reverse complement strand
GAGCAGCCGGGTCGCGCCCGTGGGAGGATCGATTTTCGAAACGACGCCCTCGCCTCCGACTCGCGCGAAGGCGCGAAGCCCCACCAGGAGCTCGCGCGCCGTGTGGGCGTCTTCGGAAGACTGGTAGCTCGTTTCGGGGACCCGTCCGCGCCGAATCGACTCCTCGAGATCGTTCCAGGCGTGAAAGGCGGAGCGCTCGAAGAAGTCGATCCCCTCGCGGAGAAGCGGCATCCACTTGGATATCATGCGGCTGTTCGCGAAGCGTTCCCCGCGTCGCTGCACGCAGCCCACGGCGTCGAGAACCTCGAGCAGCAGAAACACGCCCCGCTCGTCTGCGCCAAGGCGTCGCGCCAGCTCGGCGGGAGTCTGCGCTTTTTCTTCGAGTGTCTCGAAGACCCCCATCCTCACTGCGACGCAGGTGGCCTTGAACGATCGGGCGCCGAGGAAGTCGAGCATAGGACCCGGTATCAGGTTGAACCGCAATGCTTGTCGCTCGAGAAGTCCAGGGTTCACGGGCATGTTCACACCTTCCCAATCGGTGGCGTACGTCGCTTCCGCTCAATCCGCCCGCGTAAGCGAGGAGGTGCGATCTCCTCGAGCTCGCGGATCGCCGTCTCGGGGATCCAGAAGGCGATTGCAAGCGGCGCAAGGGCGCCCGCCGTGACCATCCAGGTGATCGAGGCGGAGTGGCTTCCCGCCAGCGGGAACAGCAGCCCCTCGACGTAGAGTCCGAGACCTCCACCGGCGGCGAGCGTCATCATTCGAACCGCTGAGGCGGTGGAGCGGTAGGAGGTGGGAAAGAGTTCGCTTCCGAGCGCGCCGAACAGAACATCACAACCCATGAACGTGAACATCAGCAGGATCCAGGCGGGAACGATGACGGCTCCCGCTGCATTGTAGAAGCAGGCGACACACAGGGCGTTGGTGAGAAGGCCGCCGATGATGACCCGGCGTCGACCGAAGTGATCCGAGAGGATTCCCGCTGCGGGGTAAGCCGCGATGGCGAACGCGCCCCCTGCAATGAACAGGGTCGTCACCTGTGGCGGCGCGAAGCCATGCACCTCCTGAAGGGTCTTCGAGACGAAGGAGAGCGCGGTAGCCGTGACGAATCCGAATCCGAGCGTTGCCGTCGCCAATGCGGACATTCGCCCCGGATACATGGCGACGAGATCCCGTACCGGCTGAAACGCGAGACTCGGACCCGCCCCTTCGCGTCCCGCGCGTTCGGCCTCGAAGCGCGAGGTCTCGCGAATCCCGCGACGGATCCAGGCGACAATCAGCAGCGGAACGGCGCCGACGAGGTAGAGGGCGCGCCAGCCGAAGGGCAGCGCCTCGACGAATCCGAAGGCGACCGCGGCGAGCCCGTGGCCGAGGGCGCCGAAAGCGGCCAGGATGCCGAGCCCCCAGCCCCGCGTGCCGGCTGCGAACTCCTCCGCGATCACGACGATGACCAGCACCTCCTCGGCAGCGATGAACGCCCGAGCGCAGAACTGGAGCGCCACGAACTGGTGGGCCGTGCCCGAGAAGGCCGTGAGCGTCGTGCAGAGGGTGAAGCCCAGGATCGTCACGAGCAGCAGCCGTCGGCGACCGATCCGGTCGGCGGCCAGCGCGAAGAGCAACGCCCCCAGGGCGCCGAGGCGGACTGCACCCACCAGGGCACCGACATCCTCCTCCGCGACGTTGATTCCCGCCTGGATCTGCGGCAGGGCCAGGCCGATCAGCGCCATGTCGTACTGGTTCAGGAGGAAGGTGATTCCGAGGACAGCGAGAAGCCGGCGCTGGCGGGTGGTCACCTCCGGAGGAACGCGCAGCGCATCGAATGCCCGGCGCCATCGAGCCCGTGCGCTCCGCCGTTCGCTAGCTTCCATCGATGGCGCCGACCGGGGCGGGGAACTCGGTGGGATGATCGCTATGCGCCTTCATCTCGCCTCTTCGATCCAACTGTACGGGCGCGCTGCTTCCGTGTAGAGTATTGAGGCGATACCCTGACTTTGCGACTCGCATTGGGGAGGAATGCCTCGTGCCGAGCCAACACTTCGAATCTCCGCGAAAACTTCCCGTCCAGCAGCGCTCCCGCGCTACCGTGGATGCGATCCTCATGGCGACCGCTCACATTCTACAGACCGAGGGCTTCGACAAGGCCAGCACGAATCGCGTTGCCAAGCTGGCCGGTGTGAGCATCGGGTCTGTCTATCAGTACTTCCCCAACCGGGACGCGATGGTGGCGACACTTCGCCGGCGCCACCAGGAGTGGTTCCGCGAGTGCCTGCACGCGGAGTTCGCCCGGATCGCAGCACAGCCCCTGCGGGAGGCCCTGCGGCGGCTGGTGGACCTTCTGATCGACCTGCACGTGATCAATCCGGAGCTTCACAACACCCTCAACACGCACGAGGCGGATTCCGAGTCCCACCACGGCGA
>JBDHFS010000375.1:0-2427 GCA_039590285.1 Gemmatimonadota bacterium | reverse complement strand
TGCTTCGGCTTTGGGCCGATCAGAAGCTGATCTACTCGCGCGACACCGACGTCGATGCCTCGCCCGTGCTTCAGAAGTACGACAGCTTGCAGGTCCGTTTCTACACGGGGAGGGAGACGCAGGAGCCCGACCCACTCATCCAGGCCGACAAGGGCGTGACGGACACGCCGGCCTTCCGGGGCCTCGTCTACGTCGTGCTGGAGAACCTGCCGCTTGCGGACTTCGGGAACCGGATTCCGAACATCACCGCCGAGATCGCCTTTGCCACGACGCCCGGCTATCCCGTCCGGGCCATCTCGGGTGCGGCGAACGCCCTCGCAGACTCTTCGGCCTGGGATCACGTGCGTGAGCGCGTCTACCGGGTGATCCCGACCCAGACGCGGGTGGACGCGATCGACACGCTCACGAACACGCTCTACAAGACGAACGCCAGCTATGGCTGGAGCGGCCTCGGTGAGCTCTGTGTGGTCGATGACTTCGGCTACCCCTACATCCAGGAGAGCAGCGGAGACGACAAGGTCCACCGGCTCGATCCCAACACGCTCGAGATCAATGCCTCGAGCCCGACCCTGAGCGGTGTGCTCGACCGCACGATGAGCTCCGGGGTGTTCGTGAAGATCGAGGGCGCGACGCCGAGCGTGAGCCGCTTCATTGTGACCTTTGCGAACTTTGGCACGGCCATCTTGATCGGCGTCAACCTGAGCGATGATGGCAGCACGGCCACGCTCACGGATCTCGGAGAGGTCGAGGTCGGCGGAGTGTCCTACACCGCGCCCGCCGCTGTCGCCGACCGGGACGGCAATGTTTGGGTGCTCACCCACTGGGTCGCTGCGGGAACGCCCACGGTTCTCCACAAGTTCGAGGTGGTGGCCTCCGGCTCAGCCCAGGGCACGGAGTACACGCTCCGGAAAGCCGAGTCGTGGACGCTCACGGCAACCGTCGAGCGGGCCGAGATCATGGCCTACGACCGGGACTCGCACTCGCTCATCCTCGGGGCGAGCTCGAATCAGGTCATCGCGAAGTGGGACATCGCCACGGAGGCCTTCGTGGATACCCTGGCGCTTGACCTCGACGCGGGCTCCAACCAGTGGCACTGGATGGACGGCGTGCGGGGTGGGGTGCTGCTCGGGAATAACGGAAGCGTCGTCAAGAAGATCCGCGTCTCGGATCTCACGGTGATCGAGACGCACGACATGACCAACTGGGCCACCGGCGGCATCAGCACCTTCCAGTACGACGTCCATACGGACAGCCTGGTGACGCGGCACAACTCCCAGATCGCGCGGAACTACCTGAACCGCGAAGCCGGGAACACCGTGCTCCTCTCCTCCATCGTGGACGATCTTCTCGGCCGGGTCGGAATCGACGCCACGTTGCGGAACACGGCGGCCCTGACGGATAACGTGCGCGGCTTCGTGGTCACGCGCCGCATGGCCGTGCGCTCCGCGCTCGTGCCGCTCACGCAGGCCTTCTTCTTCGATGGGGTCGAGTCGGACTATCAACTGAAGTTCGTGAAGCGAGGCGGCTCTTCGGTCGCCACGATCACGGAAGACGACCTCGGCGCGAGCGACAGCAGCGCGCTTCCGGAGGGGCGAGGCAAGTTCGTGGACCATCGTGCGCAGGAGCCCGAGCTCCCGATGCGGATCGACTTGAAGTACCGCGACGTCGACCGGGACTATGAGCCCGGGGACCAGCACGCCAAGCGGATCACGAACCCGAACTCGACGATGTACTCGGTTGACCAGCGGACGCTCGAGGTCCCGGTTGTCTTCACCGCGGCGGAGGCCAAGCAGATCGTCGAGCGGATGCTCTTCGACACCTGGTCCCAGCGGCTCTCGCGCGAGATCTCGCTTGGGCCGAAGTTCCTGCGGCTCGACCCGCACGACGTCGTCACGGTCACCATCGGGAGCGAGAGCCTGCTGCTTCGGGCACTCGAGTCGGGGCTCGGCGCGGGCTTCACGACGAAGCTCCGGCTCCTCTACAGCGACGCCGAGGTCTACAGCGCAACGAGCTCCACGGGCCAGACGGGACCGGGCTTCACTCCCTCCACGATGGCGCTGCTCGGGCCCACGGAGGCCTTCCTGATGGACATTCCGCTCTTGCGGGATATCGATGACCGGGGCGGGGCGTCCTCGGGCCTCTACGTGGCGCTCGGGGCCCGCACCTCCGGCTGGCCGGGCGGGGTGGTCTTCCGCTCGACGGACGGCTCGGCCTTCGACCAGTGGGCGTCGGGATTCACCGGGGCAGCCTGGGGCACGCTCCAGGCTGCGGCGGCGGCCTTCACGCAGTGGACCACCTGGGATCGCACGACGTCGCTCACGATCCGCATGGTCCAGGGCGGGAGCTCGCTTGCGACCGCCAGCGAGGCCAACGTGCTGAATGGCGCGAACGTGGCGCTCCTTGGGCGCGAGGTGATCCAGTTCGCCA
>JBDHFS010000374.1:0-3577 GCA_039590285.1 Gemmatimonadota bacterium | reverse complement strand
AATGACCGGGTCCAGGAAGTGATGCGCGGCCAGCGGGACATGTACGCGCACTTGAACAACCAGGTGCTGCACCTGGCGAACCAGGGGGTCACCATCAACCAGATCCATAATGTGTACGAGGTACCGAAGAGCCAGCAGGAGAACTGGTATGCCCGCGGCTATCATGGTTCGTTCGAGCACAACAGCCGGGGGGTGATCAATCGCTACCTCGGTTACTGGGATGGCAATCCGACCACCCTGATCCCTCTGTCGCCGGAAGACTCGGCGCCGCTGTATGTCGAAATGATGGGCGGCGCCAAGAAGATCATTGCCAAAGGCAAGGAGCTATACGATCAGGGCAAGTACCTCCAGGCGACGGAGATCCTCAACAAGCTGGTCCATGCCGAACCGCAGAACCGGGAGGCCAAGAATCTGCTGGCCGACAACTTCGAACAGATCGGGTACCAGCAGGAAAGCCCAAGTGTGCGCAACAGCTTCCTGGCAGCCGCCTATGAACTCCGTTCCGGTATCCCGGGAGGAGCTTCGCCGAAATCGACCGGCCCGGATATCGTCAGGGCCATGACGACGGGGCTCTTCCTGGATTTCGTCGGCATCCGCATGGATGCCAGGAAAGCGGAAGGCATGGAATTCAAGATCAACTTCGTAACACCTGATAACGATGAAGAGTTCGTCGTTGAAATGAGCAATGGCGCTCTGACCAATATCGAGGGGTATCAGGCCGCTGACGCGGACCTGACCATCACCATCAACCGCTCGGACCTGGAGACGGTCATGATGGGTGGAGCGAAGCTTGATGACCAGATTGAGAATGGCAAGGCGAAGCTCGAGGGCAACCGGGATGTGTATGAACAACTGAAATCCACTCTGATTCAGTTCGAACTGGGCTTTGAAATGATGCCCGGCACCAAGAAGGCCGATGACGAGGAACCGGCCATGAACCCCTTCGAGACGGAGATCGACCACATAGCCGAATGATCAAGCAGCAGTTCGATCAACCTGATGGCGCGCCGATGAGGAGAGCTCGTGACCTGCCAAACGCGGACGGTCCACGACGACTACGAGCCGGGCGACGACTGGGGCGGCGATCATATACGCCGGCCTCGACTGGGATCCGAGAGCGACTTCGGGTGTAAACGGCCCCTCGGGTTCCAGGCCTAGTCGGGGCGATCTGCGTCCTGCCCGAACTCGTCGCGATTCTGCTCTCGGATGGCGGCGACGATGGCCGGGAAGTCTTCCTGGGTGAGGACCCGGCCGATCTTCGGGAAGGGGCTCTGCGCTGCGAGGCTGTCGTTCAGCTCGATGCGCAGGGTGACGAGATCACTCAAGACGATACCCGCGGCAGAGGATCGGTGGACGAGGAGTGCTGGAGCGGGATCCTCGCCACAATGCTTCCGAAGCGCCGGAGTGGCCAGGGAGTCGGGGACCAGCCAGGGCTCCTGCGGGCTCTCGATGTCGAGGTCGCGGCGCAGGACGAGGGTCGGATCCGGCAGGCGTTTGCTGGAGTCCCACCAGGTGCCGTCCACCGCCCGCATGGCCTCGCGACTCACCTCCTTCGGCACTACGCCGAGGTGATCGATTGCCTGGAGCAGCCAGGCCGTGAAGTTCTCGTTGTAGAGGTTCTCGGTCCGCGTGAGGCGGCGGAGACCGATCGCGGTGACCAGCTTGATTCCGATCAGATTCGAATAGAGGTCTTCCGGCGAAAAGGCCGAGACCTTCTCGGGGAAGCCCAGTCCGCGTAATCGCGAACGTGGGCGGTGTCGATGAATCCTCCACGACAGGTGTAGATCAGCCCGTTCTTCTCGTTGTTGAGAGCCACGGTCTGCTGCTCGGATCTCCGAAAATGGAGGAGCCCGCTGTCGTATGTGTGCGGCCCCACGTCGTCGCGGCCGAGCATGTTTCCGACTCGAAAGGCGGGCACAGGAATCGGCCCCATCTTCGACGCGAGGTCCGCGCCGAATGCACAGCACGGCCGTAGGCGCCTGCGAATGGGAACTGGCGGGATCGACTGCGTGCTCGGATCCCGTGATAGCTGCGTCGGGTCCGAAGCCTTCAGCGCCATTCTGGCATCGTCGCGTGTCGGCTGGTCGACCATCCGCCAGCGAGGCTCTCGCGTACACGCGAGACTCGCGCCCAACACACCCGAGAGACCGATGATGAGAATACGACGGAGAATGGCGGCGTTCCTCCCCGCTTCGCGGCGCTGCCTCATTCCCGCTCGCGAGCCTTCCACTGCTCGTAGGAACGCCGCGCCGCGAACCGCATCCGTCCACCGCGGGTCGGCGTCGCGATCGGCCAGGATCTTCTCGTAGCGTTCGTAGAAGTAGCGCAGGTTGGCGTCGAGCTGGAGATAGCGTCCGTCTCTGAGCAGCTGCTGGGAACGCTTAAGCGTGTCGTTGCTGAACCATCCACCCAGCGTGAACATCCGGAACTTCGTGTCGTAGAGCTTGTTCACCTGAAGCACGGGCAAAATCTTTATCAGGGCACCGGGGACCGCGGGCAGCCAGTCGTTCTCCGTCAGGCCCTTCCAGTGCAGAGCGTCGCCCCTGATCTCGGAGTAGTCCTCGATCGGGTACTCGTTCGACAGGAAGGCGAGATCGACGACCGTGTTGGCGGGCACGGCGACGTTGAAGAACTGACGGATCTTCGTCTCCCGGACGGACTTCGGCTCCCACACCCCCGCCGCGGCCAGCGCGTTGTGCAGCGTGTGGACGCAGTTGTCCGAGTAGCCGCTCCACTCGTAATCGGCCTGGCCGCTCCAGTACTCTTCGTTCAAGTCGTTCAGGTAATCCATGGCCCGGGCGAGCATCTCCGGGTGCATGGGGAGCCGCGCGCAGAAGACCGTGCGACCGAAGCGAAGCCCGAAGTCCGTGCCGAGCGACTCGCTGGCGATGAACTCGCGAAGCTCAGGCGTGCCGTCGGCCCCGCGGACCGGATGGAACTCGACACCCCTGAACATCTCCAGATCGATGGCGCGTTGGACGGCCGCGTCGAAACGTTCCTGATCGAGGGTCTCGTAGGTCCGCACATCGCCGTCGTAGAAGAGAAAGCGTCCGGGCGTTGCCACCCAGTTCACGTTCTTGAACCAGCGATTCACGCTCACGCCGGCGCCGTGCTCGGGATCGGCCGGGTCGCTCGATGCGTATCGGCACTTGCGCAGCCTGGGGTAGGGGGCCGTCTCGTCGGCGCAGGCGCCCTTCAGGTACATCACCGCGTGCCCGGGAATCCCGCCGAGGTTGCCATCGAGCGGCCGGTACTGGCTCACCGCGCACAGCTCGACGTAGTGCGTGGCCAGCTCCTCGTAGAGCGGATCGGGCATGCTGAGCGGCACGACCGCGTCTTTCGGATCGCGAAGAAGCTCTCGTATCGCCGCACAGCCCGCGATGCTCGACGCCATCGCGAGGGCGAGGAACAGGTTCCAGACGAGACGCAGCGACATGGTCACCTCGGCTATGCCACAGCATCTGCGCCTTTCTGGCAAGGGAAGGCGGGCGAGGCGACTCCTAGGAAGCATTGCGGGGGGGTGAACGCCCCTCTCTCCGCCGCTATCGTGGGGCCGGACGCGGCTCGGCGGTCGCAT
>JBDHFS010000373.1:0-2467 GCA_039590285.1 Gemmatimonadota bacterium | reverse complement strand
AAAGAGCGGACTGGGCAGTAACGATCCGGACGCCTTCTTCCCCGGCCTGGTCGGCGCGAACCTGTTGCACGCCGAAAGCCTCACCGGCTACGGAGTCACGGGCGCCGTCGTGGACACGGGCTACGAGAACAAGGGCCAGCTGAACAACAATTCCATGAACGAGGACCGCCTCGTCGGACACTACGACGCGATCCTCGACGAAGAGCTGATGATGGTGCCCAGCGACGAGAGCGGACACGGCGCCCACGTCTCGGGCGTGATCGCCAACAGCGCGAAGGGCTCGTCCTCGGGCGAGTTCAACGGCGTGGCTCCGGACGTGAACCTGGTCAGTGTCAGGGCGTTCGACGGCAGCGGCCAGGCCACCTACGCCGACGTGATCCGCGGTTTGGATTGGATTCTGCAGGACAAGGGGACGTACGACGTCCGAGTGGTCAACATGTCCTTCAGCGCGGCACCTCAGTCGTTTTACTGGGAAGATCCGCTGAGCCAGGCCGTGATGCGGCTGTGGCAGGACGGCATCGTCGTGGTGGCTTCCGCGGGTAACACGGGACCGGATCCGATGACCATCGGTGTTCCGGGCAACGTGCCTTACGTGATCACCGTCGGCGCCATGACCGACAACTACACGCCGGCCGATCCGGCCGATGACCGTCTCGCCTCCTTCTCCTCGGCAGGGCCGACCGTCGAAGGCTTCGTGAAGCCCGAGGTCGTGGCGCCCGGTGGGCATCTGCTCTCGATCATGGGCTACCACACGATCGCCCGCGAGCATCCGGAGTTCTACGACGGGCAGGAGTACTTCGTCATGTCCGGCACCTCCCAGGCGGCAGCCGTGGTGAGCGGCATCGTGGCGCTGATGCTGCAGGCCGAGCCGTGGCTGACGCCGGACGACGTCAAGTGCAAGCTCATGTCCTCGGCCCGACCCGCCCTGGACGACAACGGTGGGCTGGCTTACAGCATCTTCCAGCAGGGCGCCGGGCTCGTCAGCGCGTACGACGCCGTCAAGGGCACCGAGCTGGCGTGCGCCAATCGCGGCCTGAACATCGACAAGGACGTCGCCGGAGTCGAGCACTACGGCGGCCGGGCCAACGTGGATGAAGACGGCAATTACTACCTCATGGACCTCCAGGGCTACATGTGGGCCGACGGCTACATGTGGGCCGACGGTTACATGTGGGCCGACGGTTACATGTGGAGCGACGGCTACATGTGGAGCGACGGTTACATGTGGGCCGACGCCTACATGTGGAGCGACGGCTACATGTGGAACGACGCGTACATGTGGGCCGATGCCTATATGTGGGCCGACGGCTACATGTGGAGTGACGGCTACATGTGGAGCGATAGTCTGACCGAGGCCATGTCGATCAACGTGTGGGTCGATCAGCAGTAGCCCCGCACGGGTTTTCCGGAAACAACCAGGCCCCCTTGCAGCGTCAGGGGGGCCTTTTTTCTAGGTGGGGAGGGCGGTTGTCGGCGGGGTGACGCGCGGCCGACCGGGACCTACATTCTCTCCGAGGTGCGGGGGGCGCACCGGGGGGAGGAAACGCGCCCTCGCTTGAAGGCCGATGAAGATTCTCGAGCCCATGGACGCAAGAAGCCATCGCACGATCGCCCTCACGGCGCTCGTCCTGGCCTGGCTGGGACTGGCGGGTGGTCTCTGGGCCGAGGAGAGCCGCAACATCAGGTTCGACCGCGTCTCCCTCGAGCAGGGGCTCTCCCAGAGCGCCATCAACTGCATTT
The DNA here is from genome assembly GCA_039590285.1 of Gemmatimonadota bacterium. Lineage (GTDB taxonomy): Bacteria > Gemmatimonadota > Gemmatimonadetes > Palauibacterales > Palauibacteraceae > Benthicola. The sequence goes on along the minus strand of JBDHFS010000373.1, from coordinate 727 downwards.
TCCAGGACAGCGCGGGGTTCATGTGGTTCGGCACGGAGGATGGCCTGAACCACTACGACGGATACACGTTCACCGTCTACAAGCACGATCCGCAGGATCCGGGCTCCCTGTCTCACAACTTCGTCTGGTCCATCCACGAGGATGGCGAGGGCGCCTTGTGGGTCGCCACCGACGGTGGCGGGCTGAATCGATGGAACCGGGATGATCGGAGCTTCACGCGGTTCAGGAACGATCCCGCCGATCCCACCAGTCTGAGTCACGACCGTGTCCGCGTGATCTTCGAGGACCGTGAAGGGTCGCTCTGGATCGGCACGGACGGCGGGGGCCTGAATCGATTCGACCGGGCCACCGAATCGTACTCGCGCTTCAGCCACGACCCGTTCAATCCGGCCAGCCTCGGCCACGACCGTGTCCGCACGATTCACGAGGACCGGAACGGGGCGCTCTGGGTGGGCACGTACGGTGGTGGGCTCGACCGGTTCGATCGCGACACGGCCGGCTTCACGCACCACCGGCACGACCCGGGGGACCCCCGCACTCTGAGCGAAGACCGCGTGTACACGATCCAGGAAGATCGCGAGGGCGTGCTCTGGGTCGGTACGTACGGTGGGGGGCTCAACAGGCTCGACCGCGCGCCGGGCGGCTTCACGCACTACCGGCACGACCCGGGCGATCCCCGTAGTCTGGGGGCCGGCCGCGTCCGGGCCATCCATCAGGACGACGAGGG
>JBDHFS010000372.1:0-2481 GCA_039590285.1 Gemmatimonadota bacterium | reverse complement strand
AGGCGGTCGCCGCGAAGGTGTTCACGGAGGAGCGCGCCGGGCTCAAGTTCGCGCTGATCACCGGCACCCTCGACTATGAGGGTTTCGAGGACGTCGACCTCGCGGTGGAGGCGGTCGTCGAGCGCATGCCTGTGAAGCAACAGGTTCTGCGGGAGGTCGAGTCAGCAGCGCCCGCCGCCGTGCTGGCGACCAACACTTCGGCCCTGTCGGTGGACGAGATGGCGTCCGGGGTGAAGCAGGCCGGATCGCTCATCGAGCTGCATTTCTTCAACCCGGTCCACAAGATGCCGCTCGTCGAAGTGGTACGGGGACGGCGTACGACGGAGGCCGCCCTGGCCACCGGATTCAGGCTCGTGCTGAAGCTAGGCAAAACTCCCGTACTGGTGGCCGACCGGCCCGGATTCCTGGTGAACCGGTTGCTCGCTCCCTACCTGAACGAGGCCGGCTATCTGCTGGAGGAAGGCGCGACGGTGGAGGTCGTGGACGAGGCGTTGAAAGAATTTGGAATGCCCATGGGCCCCCTGCGGTTGCTGGATGAGATAGGCTTCGACGTCGCGCGCCACGCCGGCCGCGAGATGGCCGCCGAGCTGGGGGAGCGACTACGGTCCGGAACCGTGGTGGACCGAATGATCGAGGATGGCCGCCTGGGTCGAAAGAACGGACGCGGCTTCTACAGGTATCAGGACGGGAAGAGCCGGGGCGTGGATCCCGCGGCGGCGGCGCTCATCGCCGGGGACGGGAATATGGCGGCACGGGAGGCTTCCGCGGACGGTCGGCCAACGGACGACGAGATCCGGCGACGCTGTCTGTATCTGATGGTCAACGAGGCGGCCCACGCCCTGGAAGAAAACGTAGTCGAGGGGGCCGATGACGTGGACCTCGCGATCGTGATGGGGACGGGCTTTCCGCCGTTCCGCGGAGGGCTCCTCAGGTGGGCCGACACCGAAGGCATAGGCGTGATCCTCTCCACGCTGTCGGAGTGGGCCGGCACGCACGGAAACCGTTTCGCTCCCGCACCGCTTATCGCGCGGATGGCGGAGCAGGATCAGACGTTTACCCATATTAACTAGACGCCTTGTCGGTCGACGCTCGCGCACCCGCGGAGTTCCCGCTCCGGGTGACGCCGGCACCCCTACCGTGGCCATCGTGTACGCACGACCACCGGATGACGTGCAGCACTTCTCCCAGGAGCTTCTGCACGACGGATCGGCGTGCAAGATCACGATGCTGGTACTCGATCCAGATGGGGAGCCGCTCCGGGTCGGCGAGGTGGACGTGCAGCCGGGTGGTGCCGTCCTGTGGTTCCTGTTTCCGGGTCGACCCTACGAGGTAGGCGCCGTGTACGATCCGGAGGCGCGATTCATGGGCTACTACACGAACTTCGTGCGTCCGCCCCGGCCCGAGACCACCGTGTGGCATCTCACGGATCTGTTCCTCGACGTATGGCAGCCGCCCGAGGGACCGCCAAGCCTGCTTGACGAGGACGAGCTCGCGGAGGCCGCGGCAGCGGGCTGGATCGACGCGGAAGACTTCGAGCGCACGCGGGCGGAAGCGGCGGCGGTGCTGAGGGCGGCCCGGGCTGAGCGTTGGCCGCCGAGGGTCGTGACCCGGAACCCGCTCGAAGCCGTGCCATCGCTCCGATTCCGTCGCGATGCTCCGGGGACCTTCTTCGCCAACCTGGTGGCCGGTCGGTTGATCGCCTTCGGGATCTATGCCCTGGGCGCCATATCGCTGACGTCGGTCCTGTTCGCGGCCTTCACCGACGCTCTCCAACCAGGCGTCGGCCTGTCGGTGGCCCGCATCGGATGGCTGGCCTCGATCGGCCTCGAGGTGGTGACTCTGCTCGGGCTGGCTCTGGCGGGCCGGCTACCCGCCACTCGAAGGCCGCGACCCGAGGAAGCCCTCACCGAGCGTCTACTGTTCTTCGGGACGCTGGTGTCCGGTGCCGCCGTTCTGCTGTATCCCGACAGCCGGTTGTGGGGATCGGCGCTGGTGGGGCTCTACGCCGCTCTCGCGGTGTTCCTGGCTATCTTCGCGGTGAGCCGCGCCCGCTTCGACCGGCGGTTCCCGGCGCTGGCGGTGACCGGGCTGGCCGTTTGCGCGCTGGCTATCCTGGTTCTGCTTCTCTGACCGCTTCACGCTAGCGGCGCGAGGTAACGGCGCACGTCAGATCGGACGTGTGCGGCCCCTCGGGATGGCGATGAGGTCTCCATCGACTCGCGCGCCGGAGCGCGCGGGCTCGTCCGCCGCGATCGTCTCTCCCTCCTCGACGAAGTTGTAGCGGTCGACGATCCCCCGGTCGATGCGGGCGCCGGCGCCCACGCGGCAGTGGTCCATGACGATCGAGTCCACGATCTCGGCCCCTTCTCCGATCAGAGTGTCGCGCCCGATGATCGAGCGGACGATGCGAGCCCCCCGGATCACCGTTCCGACGCCCAGCGAGCTGTCCTCGATCGTGCCGGACAGGACGCGCGGGCTGGC
>JBDHFS010000371.1:0-2487 GCA_039590285.1 Gemmatimonadota bacterium | reverse complement strand
CCAGAAGAAGGCCTGTCTGACGTGCGGCCGTGACCACCGCGAGCACCGCACCGCCGAACATTGTTGCTACGAGTGTCACACGTCGAGAGGCGAGGTTCACTCGATAGGCTGTGACACAACGTGGAGGGAGAGAGCATGAGCGAGCACGCAACACTAGGAGCGAGTAGCTCCCACCGCTGGATGGCTTGCCCCGGTTCGGTCCAGCTCTCGAAAGGGCGACCGAACAAGGGCTCCGTCTTCGCGGACGAAGGCACCGCCGCCCACGAGCTGGCCAGCCGCTGTCTCGAACGCGAGCTGGACCCCATCGTGTTCCTCGACACGATCATCCAGACGGACGATATGGAGACGGCCGTTTCCGTCACCGAGGAGATGGTGGAGGCCGTCACCGTGTACGTCAACTACGTGCGTGGACGGGTCGAGGAAGGCTACGAGCTGGTCGGGATCGAGCAGCAATTCGATCTGGCCCCGCTCAACCCGCCGGCCCCCATGTACGGTCGGGCAGACGGCGTGCTGTTCAAGGAAGCCGAGCTGCCGCAGAAGAGGCCGGGCATGGTCTACCTGCCCAAGCCCAGCGTGCTGGAGGTTCCGGACTTCAAGTACGGAGCCGGCACCGTGGTCGAGGCCGAGGGTAACTCGCAGGGTCTGTACTACGCCATTGGCGCTGTGCTCGCCACCGAGCGCAAGGCCGACAGGATCCGGGTCACGATCGTGCAGCCCCGAGCCTCACACCCGGACGGGATCATCCGCTCCTGGGAGATCACCTGGGACGAGCTGGTAGCGTTCCGGGCCGAGCTGCTCGCCGCAGCCGTGGCCACCCAGGCAGAGGACGCCCCGCTCGCGGCCGGCAGTCACTGTCGGTTCTGCCCGGCGCTCGCTGTCTGCCCAGCTCAGGCGGACCAGGCCCAGGCCGCAGCCCGGAACACGTTCGAGGTCATGGCCGTGCAGTCCGAGCTGAACGTGCCCGTGCCCGAGGCGCTCTCGATCTCCGAGCTTCAGCAAGTCATGGCCGTCGCCGGTCCGATTCAAGATTGGCTCAAGTCGGTCCAGGCTCACATGCGTGACTTGACCGAGGCCGGCGAGGACACCGGCTACAAGCTGGTCCCCAAGCGGGGCCGGAGGAAGTGGAAGAACGAGGCGGCAGCGGAGCAGGTTCTACGGGATCGCGGCGGACACGACGCTGCCTTCACGTCGAAGCTCCGCTCCGTCACGCAGGCCGAGAAGTACCTGAAGGAGCACGGCGCTGGTGACGTGCCCGAAGAGTTGTGGGCCATGATCTCCAGCGGCACCAACATCGTTCCGAACGACGACCCAAGGCCGGCGGTCCCGGCTCTCCCCGCACCCGAGGAGGTGTTCACGGCACAAGAGATCGCAGGAATCCCGAAGCCCGCAGAGGGCGCCGAGGAGACCACGGTGATTCCCGCAGAGGACATCGCGGTCGAGCGGTACCCAGAGTACGAGCCGACGTACGAGATCGAGGACGAGTACGAGCCCAACGTGGCGGCGGCCCAGCTCTGGAAGATCGAGGTGCCAGGCCAGGACGAATTCTACGTCGAGGCACAGGACGAGGCGAGCGCAAAGGCCGAGGCCCGGAAAGAGATGGGCGTCGATCGCTTGCCCAACCACACGACCGTTTCTCTAAGCTAACCGAGAACCGAGAACCTGAGACAGAGAGGAACCATGGCCGACGAACAGCTCATGAGGATCAACCTCAACACGCCCATCGGGCGACTGTCGTACCCGCACCTCTTCACCCCCACCACCAACAAGCAGGGCGTGGAGAGGTTCAAGACCGCGATCTTCTTCGCGGCCGGCACCGACCTGACCGAGATGCAGCAGGCCGCCATGGACGTGGCGATGGCCCGCTGGGGCACCCAGGCCGAGGTCACGGACGCCGTTCGCAAGGGCAAGATCCGCTGGCCGTTCCGCTCCGACGCGGACGACGTGAAGGAGCGCGGCTACCCCGAGGGTAGCACCTTCGTGAACATGAGCGCCAAGAACCGGCCCGGCGTCGTGGACGCCAACGTGGCCGACGTGCTCGACGTGTCCGAGGCCTACGCCGGCCGGGACGCACTCATCAACGCCACGGCGTACACGTACGACGTGGACGGGAACAGGGGTGTGACGTTCGGTGTGAACCACGTCCAGCTCCTGGGCCACAACGATCGGCTCGACGGCCGCAAGGCTGCTGCCGAGGTCTTCGCTCCCGTCGAGGGAGTGATCGCTGACGCCTCCGAGTTTGCGGAGGAGTCCGAGGCCGCGCCGGCGGGCGCAGCCGACGACTCGATCAAGGATCTCGTCGGCTGAACGACCCGGAGCGTTATTAACGTGTCGGCACCGATACGTTAATAACGCTCCACCTGGGGGCGAAAAGGTGAGCCGGCAGTTACCTCCCGCCCAGGGAGCGAGACGACACCGGGACGTGGGTTCGATTCCCGCCGCCTCCATCTGCGAAAAAGGTTCACCAACTGCGAGGAATTATCACCATGC
>JBDHFS010000370.1:0-2516 GCA_039590285.1 Gemmatimonadota bacterium | reverse complement strand
GAGCGCCCGCCGGCGATTCCGCAAGGAGGCCAAAGCCCTCTCCCGGGTCAACCACACCAACATCGCCACGGTGCATGACTTCGACACTCAGGACGATGTCGACTTCCTGGTGATGGAGTACATCCCCGGCGTCACTTTGAGTGACCGGCTTGCCAACGGCGCCCTGGTCGAACAGGAGGTGCTGAGCCTCGGGATTCAAATGCTGGAAGGGCTGGCGGCGGCCCACGACCAGGGGATTCTGCACCGCGACCTGAAGCCGGGAAACGTCCGCATCACGCCGGACGGCCAGCTCAAGATCCTCGACTTCGGGCTCGCCAAGCGAGTCGGGCCGAGCGGCCAGGACGAGCCGACCGAAACGCTGACCGAAGCGGGAGCGATCATCGGCACGCTCGCCTACATGGCCCCCGAGCAGTTGCGGGGCGAGGAGGTGGATGAGCGGACCGACATCTATGCAGCGGGCGCGGTGCTCTACGAACTGGCGACCGGTGTCAGGGTTCATGCCGAGTCACAGCGCGTGCAGCAGATCGATGCCATTCTGCACGGCACGCCGAAGCCGCCCGGCGATCTGCGGGCCGGCCTGTCGGCGGAATTCGAGCGGATCGTTCTGAAGGCGATGGCGCGGGATCCCGAGGCCCGCCACACCTCGGCGCGGAAGCTGAAAGTTGAGCTCGCAGAGCTTGTCGGATCGACGGCGGAGCTGTCCGCTAGAGAGCGATCGCGGCCTTCGAGGCGGCTGGCGATCGGCGCCTTCGCGCTCGCGCTGCTGGCCATCGTGGTCGTGGCTGTCTGGGTCGGGACGACCTTCATGGGCGAGCGCCCCTCCCCGACGATCGATTCAGGACGAACGAAGATCGTGGTCCTGCCTTTCGAGAACCTCGGGCCTCCGGAGCATGTCTATTTTGCCGACGGGATGACGGAGGAGATCACCGGCCGGCTGGCCGTCGTCGGCGGGCTGGGCGTCATCTCGCGCAACAGCGCCGTCCACTACGCCAGGGCCGACAAGACCATCCGGCAGATCGGACAGGAACTCGGCGTCAGCTACGTCCTCGAGGGAACGGTGCGCTGGGCTCCCGGCGACGAGAGGCGCGGCAGGGTGAAGATCACCCCGCAGCTGATTCGGGTTGCGGACGACACACACGTCTGGGCCGACAGCTACGATCAGGTGATCGACGACATCTTCGATGTTCAGTCGACCATTGCCCGGAGGGTTGTGCAGCAGCTGGGGATCGCGCTGCAGGAGCGTGAGCATGCGGCCATCGAGATGAGGCCGACCGGGAATCTCGACGCATACCATGCCTACCTCCGCGGTCTGCACCATGCTTCTCAACCGCACTTCACGGTTGCTAGCTGGAGGCTCGAGTTGGAGAGCTTCCAGCAGGCGGTCACGCTCGATCCCGACTTCGCCAACGCCTGGGCGAGGCTGGCAAGAGCCCACGCCGAGGCCTATTATTATCAGGTCGATCGTTCCGACGAAAGGAGGGATCTGGCGAGGGAAGCGAAAAACCGGGCCGTCGAGTTAATGCCGGAGTCGGCGGAAATCCACATCGCTCATGGTTACTACTACCACTGGGTCGAACAGGATCGGCAACGCGCGCTCGAGGAATTCTCGCTGGCCGAACAAGCGCTTCCTAACGACGCGGGGGTGCTCCACGCCCGGGGCATGCTGTTGCAGGCGATGGGTCGCTGGACCGAAGCGCAGCAGGCGATGGAGGAAGCGCTCATACTGAGTCCCCGCGACGCCAGGCTGCTCGTGGATCTCGCGTTTCTCTACTGGCCAACGCGTCAGTACGAGAAAGCGATCGAGTTCAGCGATCGAGCATTAGGCCTTGCACCGGGCGTCGGTTCGAAAACCTGGGCTTACTTAGGCAAGGCATACGCCCACTGGCTCTGGGAGGGCGACTTACACCGTTCTCGTGAAGCTCTCCAACATGTACCTCTTGACCATGACTTCGCACTCTGGACCTGGTTCTGGCAGTCGATGTTCGAAAAACGACACCATGAAGCGCTCAATTATCTGAACATGGCTCCCGAAGGCTGGATTCGAAACAAGATCACGGCCAGGCCGGCATCACTGCTCTCCGGGCTGGTGTTCGACGTCATCGGAGATGTCGATCGCTCGCGTGCCGCCTACGAATCCGCCCGTGCCATACTGGAAGAAGCGCTGAAGGATGAGCCCGACGACCCGCGGCTCCATTCGTCGCTGGGAATCGCCTACGCAGCGCTGGGGCGCGAGGAGGATGCCGTGCGGGAAGGGGAGCGGGCCGTCGGACTGTATCCGCTTTCCCAGGACGCCTTCTACGGAATCCCCTACGTGCTTGACATAGCGTACATCGACACGCTCCTCGGCAGGCACGATGCCGCCTGCGACCATCTCGAGTTGTTGTCGTCGGTACCTTCCTGGGTTTCCCCCGCTTTCCTGGAGATGGATCCGCGTTGGGATCGGCTTCGCGGCCGGCCGCAGTTCCAGGAGCTGCTCAAGGGATCGCGCGTCCGATTTCGATGACCAGTCCGGCTGA
>JBDHFS010000369.1:0-2518 GCA_039590285.1 Gemmatimonadota bacterium | reverse complement strand
ACTGAGGATTTACAAGGTAGCTTCTGGAAGCTACCTTTTTTGCCATGAGATCTGTCGGCCTGAAAGTCCTCAAGAACAAGCTCAGCGAGTACGTGCGGCTGGCCGCCGCCGGCGAAACGATTCTGGTCACCGATCGTGACCGCGTGGTCGCCGAGCTACGCCCCCCACAGGAAGGGCGAGCGGCCCGGCTCAGCGACGCCCAACTGGCCGAGGCCGTACGACAGGGGTGGCTCACGCCGCCTCTCGTGGTACGCGAGGTTCCGCCACCCTCTGCGCCGGTCGCTCCGCTTTGCGACATACTCGCCGAACTGGACGAGGATCGCGAGGACCGTTGATCTATCTCGATACTTCGGTCGCCCTAGCCCAGCTACTCGCGGAGGACCGGCGTCCTCCAGCCGCATTATGGTCTGAGAATCTGGTCTCGAGCCGCCTACTCGAGTACGAGGTCTTGAACCGGCTCCACGCTAGGGAACTCACCGCAACCCACGCCGAGCCGGCTCGTCACCTGCTGGAACGGGTGGCGCTGCTCGAGATGGTGGGCCCGGTGCTGGCACGAGCGCGAGATCCGTTTCCGACACCGGTCCGCACGCTCGACGCCCTTCACCTCGCCGCCATCGAGTTCCTACGTAGCCAGTCGGTCGACGTGCAGCTCGCCAGCTACGATCGGCGGCAGCTGACCGCCGCCCGTACGCTGGACATTCCAATTCACGATCTCACATAAGCGTAACGGAAAAGGTCGGAGCCGGGGAACCGCTCGCTTCGGTCGACCCGACACTCGAGTGGGTGGCTGACTGCAGGTGTACGGCTCAGTCAGCCAAACGTCTTGGGTTACGGATCGGAGTCGGGTCGCTCACACCAACTTCGCTCGTCGGTCCCCCGGCTCCTCCCAGTCCTGTCCTCTCGGCGGTCTTCGGCTCCTCCCGGCCATGTTCGAGAACGCCAATAGAGAGGCTTGGAACGCCTCGTCGCAACAGGCTGGGAACGGGTCGTCGTAGCGCAGCTGGTTTTGCGACCCCGCGGTCACGCCGGCGGGCGTGAGCGCGGGGGAGGCCGGAGCGAGACGACCCGCTTCCAGCCGACCCAGACGCTGCAACCGGATCGGCTCAGCCCGAGCCGAAAGCCTGCTCGAGATTACGGACGTTGGCCTGCATGACGCTCAGGTAGTCACCCGCATCCGGAACGTTGGCGCAGGGCTCGAAAACCACGCTCTTCACGCCCAACTCCTCCAGCCTCGCCACTATCTCCGGCATCGGGTCGCCTTCCCAGACCATCCACTGCGCCGGGTGCTCGCGCCGCAACTCCTGAAGATCCCACCAGCCGTTGTCGTCCGGGAACTCGTCCGGCTCGAAGTGCACGCTCTTCAGATTCAGGTCGTAGCGGCGAGCGAAGTACTGGTACACCGGGTGGGAGCCTAGCAGCGGTTCGGCCTGCACTGCGGCCAGGGCGCTCTTGACGCCGGCATCGATCGCCAGCAGATCGTGCTGTAAGGACTCGAAGCCGGCCGTGAACGACTCTTCGCCTTCGGGGACCGCCTCTACGAGGGTCGCCAATACCTCTTCGGCCTGAATCACCGCGAGCGTCGGGTCGAGCCAGGTGGTGAACGCCGTCTCACCGTGGCTGTGATCACCCTCGGGACCGTGGCTGTGGGTCACGGCTCCTTCGACGTGTATATGGCGGTCCTCGAAGCCCCCTGAAGTATTGACCATCTTGGTCGCCGGCAGGCTGGCCATGCCGACCCAACCCGCGTAGTCGGCTCCGTTGAGCAGGATGACATCAGCGCCCTGGTAGGCCACGACAGCCTCCGCGTCCGGCGACCAGTAGGCCGGGTCCACGTCCTCTGGCGCGGGAAACTCGACTCGAATCAAGTCGCCACCGATCCGCTCCGCGAAGTATTGGAGCGGGTAGTTCACGACGTAGACGGTCAGCCCCGCGTCCTCGACCCGGGCCGCGGCACCGCTCTCTCGCTGACCTTCTCCGCATCCGCCAACCAGAACGACGATCAGGACGGCGCTCGCGGACAGCTTCACTAGCCCCGAGGCGCGACATTCTTGGGCCGCTCGCAATGACATGAGATTACACCCCCTAAACGTTTGTTTTACAATCGTTTACAACGCGTGCTGTAACGTCGCGTGAAACCCGTGAACGCCTACATCCTTATCACGGCCCGTATCACCACGGAGCCGAACTGACTGGTCAGGAACGTCAGGCCGGCCGCGAGGACGACGCCCACGACCAGGACCGCCACGATCTCCGATGTCATCACCGTGGCCACGTTGAGGCGCGAACCGCCGATCTTGAACAGCGTCTCGATCTCGCGGCGCCGCAAGCGGAGCGAGAGCATGAATACCAGGGCGGCCGTAGCCAGGGTCGCTAGCCCGACGATCACGGCTCCGGCCGTGATGAAGCTCTGAACAGTGAGGATGGTCCCCAGCAACTGGTCCATCACCGTGGCGGGCTGGACGATCTGCGCGACATCCTCGATCCCCTGATAGCGGCCCTGCAGGATCGCGGACGATCG
>JBDHFS010000368.1:0-3743 GCA_039590285.1 Gemmatimonadota bacterium | reverse complement strand
GATGGATGCGACCTGCAGCGGCGTGATCTCCACAGCCAGTGTCGGACAGTGGTTCCCGGATGGGATGCTGGTGGGAAGACCACCCACACCCATCACGATCGGACCGAGCGAGTCGTCGGAGAGATTGAACAGATCCAGGTCCACAGCGCGGGCGTCCCCGATTTCGATCGGAGAGTCGGGCTCGAACACGAGATCGCCGATCACCGGTCCCGAGGGATCTTCATCGCCGCACGCCACGGTAGCCAGCAGGATGGTAACGAGGTACGGAAGAACACTTCCCCGAAGCATCTGCCTCATGTCCTCAAGCCTCTATTTCATAGCATTCCATGACATCTTCACGTTCCCACACACGGAGCGTACCCCGCCGCTCCGAAAAGGTCGCGATTCCGCCTGCACCGAGCAACCCGGCGGTTGACGAATGCACATGGTGGATCCATTATGTCGTGCTTCGCGCCCCGCGGCTCGCGCCGTCGGGGCGTGTCGACAGTTAGGCGAGACGTTACACAGGCGGAGCAGACGATGAGGCCAGGAATTCACCCGGAATACAAGCCGGCGAAGATCACATGCGCGTGCGGGCGAGTTTCGGAGACGTACGCGACGGTGGACGAGCTGCATGTCGAGATCTGTTCGCATTGCCATCCGTTCTTCACGGGGCGACAGAAACTGGTGGACACCGCCGGTCGCGTGGAGCGTTTCCGTCGCAAGTACGGAAAGGCGGAAGGCGATGAGGATCTGATGGTTGAGGATACCGCTACCGGGGATGAAGCGCCGACCGAGGAGAAGCCGGAAGAAGTGGCGGCGGTGGTGGCCGAGGTCGAGCCGGTGGAGGAAAGCGCAGAGCCTGTCGTGAGGGCTCAGGAGGCAGCCGTGGAGGCCGAGGAGGCTGCCACGGAGGCCGTGTCGGAAGCTCCGGATGCCGTCGACGAGACCGTAGAAGTGGGAGATGAGGCCGCGGACGGTGCTGGAGAGGAAGAAGTAGCCGAAACCGAGGAAGCGGCAAAGTCGGTCGATTGATCTCTCGGGGAACCCAGGAGGCGCCCCGCATTCCATCCCCTCTGTTTCTTCGATATGGGTGACGCTCCCAGACTGGCCGCGCGCATTGCCGCGGTCATCGAGACTCATGAGTCCCTGGCCGGCCAGCTCGCTGACCCGGCCGTTCTGGACGATCCGGTCCGGCTTCGGGAAGCCGCGCAGCAGCATTCCGACCTCGCGAGGACGAGGACCTCGCATCGCTCGCCCAGACCGAAGTCGAGACGCTCACCGGAGATCTGGAATCTCTGAAGCCCCTCGTGGAGCGACTTCTCGTGCCGAAGGACCCATTGGATGATCGGCCGGCCGTAGTGGAAGTACGGGCTGGGGCCGGGGGAGACGAGGCGGGGTTGTTCGCGGCCGACCTGTACCGCATGTACTCGCGCTACGCCGATACTCGGGGCTGGAGTGTAGAGGTGCTGTCCTCCAGCGAGGGGACCCTCGGTGGCCTGAAGGAGATCATCTTTCTGGTGCGTGGTCGGGACGCGTACGGCTCGTTGCGTTACGAGTCCGGAGTGCACCGTGTCCAGCGTGTGCCCGTCACCGAGAGCTCGGGGCGCATTCACACGTCGGCGGCGAGCGTCGCCGTACTTCCGGAGGCCGAGGAAGTGGATGTGGACATCGACCCGGCCGACCTGAAGATAGACGTGTTTCGATCATCGGGTCCGGGCGGCCAGTCCGTGAACACGACCGACTCGGCCGTCCGGATCACACACCTGCCCACAGGCCTCGTCGTGTCCTGCCAGGACGAGAAGTCGCAGCACAAGAATAAGGCGAGGGCCCTTAAGGTGCTTCGCAGCCGCCTTCTGGATCGGATGGTCGCCGAGCAGGAAGCGGAAAGGGCTCGGGAGCGCCGGTCCCACGTCGGAACGGGTGACAGGTCAGCGAAGATCCGAACCTACAACTTCCCGCAGAGCAGGGTGACCGACCACCGCATCAATCTCACGCTGCACCGCCTGGAGGCGATCCTCGGGGGGGAGCTGGACGACGTCGTCGAGGCTCTGAGGGCCGCGGACGTGGAGGAGCGAATGGGAGAAGCGGATACGACGTGAGTCGCCCCCCGGACTCTCGCCCCCCGTTCCCGAGCCGCAGGGAAGTCCTGGACGGCCTGTCGACAGAGCTCGACGCCGCGGGGATAGAGAGCTCGAGAGCCGAAGCCGAGCGACTCCTCTCGCTGGCTCTGGGGCTGTCCCGCACCGAACTGCTCCTGCATGCGGACACCGCGCTCGGGCCGGAAGCGGCCCGGCGAGTGGCACAGGCGGCCCGGCGTCGCATTTCGGGCGTCCCCCTCCAGCACATCGAAGGAACGGTATCGTTCCGGGATCTGGTTCTCGTCTCGGACGGCCGCGCACTGATTCCCAGGCCTGAGACAGAGCAGCTGGTGAGCCTGGTAGCCGAGTGGGCGCGGACGCGAGCGCGAGCGCGAGAGTCGGCTTCAACCGGCATAGTCAGGGTTCGGCGTCCCGGTGATGCTCCCACCCCGGAGCTCGAGTCAGCACTCGACATCGGAACGGGTAGCGGAGCGATCGCGCTGTCGCTGGTCCACGAGGGAATCGCTCGGGAAGCGGTCGGAGTGGACGTATCGCCGGACGCCCTGTCGCAGGCGGACGATAACCGCCGCCGCGCCGGTCTGGAGAACAGTGTCTCTTTCAGGGCGGTCGCCGGCTCCCTTTGGGATTCGGTGGGGCCTGGCGTGCGATTCGACGTGATCGTCTCTAATCCGCCCTACGTGGGGACGAGCGAAATCTCGGGCCTTCCGGTGGACGTGAGGGACCATGAGCCGCACGACGCCCTGGATGGCGGGGCTGACGGGCTCGACGTCGTCCGCGAGATAGCGTCTCGGGCTCGGCACCATCTGCGCGAAGGTGGGGCGCTTTTCCTGGAGATCGGGGCAGAGCAGTCCCAGGCGGCGAGGAACATCATCGAGCGCGCAGGCTCTTGGACGAGTGTCGAGATCGCTTCCGATCTCACCGGACTGGATCGTTTCGTGATCGCGATCGCCTGAGCTCCGAAGACGCGCCTCGGGTCGGTCGCGATAGCCCAGTTCGCCAGTTATCTTTCATAATTACGAATGATCCACCGGGTTTATCCGGTGATCGACATGGAATCAGGAGATGAGCGAGTGATGGAAGCCTCCGACGGGGAGCGGATTTTCGAGAGGGCCAGCGATGTCGGACGGCTCGTGTCTCAGACCCCCGAATACGCCTACCTGCGATCCGCCATGCGCGAGATCGACGGCGATGAGGAGGCCAAGGTCATGCTTGACCGCATCCGAGCGCTGCAGGAGCAGCTGATCGGCTGCCTCGAGCGTGAGGAAGAGCCACCCGAAGAGCTTCGCCAGGAGCTGGGCACTCTCAGCGAGGAGATGCAGGCCAGCTCGCAGTATCAGTCGTTGATCTCGGCGCAGGCCAACTTCGACAAGCTGATGGAGAAGGTGAATCTGTCCATCGCTCAGGGGGTGAAGGAAGGCGAGCAGTCCCGGATCATCCTGCCTTCATGAACCGAATCAGGGCGGCCCTCGAGAAGGGCCTGCGGGCGGCGGTCAACCCGGCCATCGACTGGATGGTCTCGGCCCGCGTCCATCCCAATACGCTGAGCACGCTCGGGTTTTTGATCACGTGCTCATCGGGCTTCTTCTTTCACTCCCACCATGTCCGTACGGCCGGTGCCCTGATACTGGTCGGGGGAATCTTCGACCTGTTCGATGGCACGGT
>JBDHFS010000367.1:0-2541 GCA_039590285.1 Gemmatimonadota bacterium | reverse complement strand
CATCCGCGAAGTGCACGTGGGAGCCGAGACCCAGACCGGCGAAGAACTCCAGCACATGCGCGCCCTCGTTCTTCCGCATCACCCCGTTGTCCACATGCAGGAGATCCACCCGCTCGGGGCCGAGCGCCCGGGTCAACAGCGTGGCCGCGACCGTGGAATCGACGCCGCCGGACGCGAGAAGGAAGACCGAGCGATCGCCGACGTGCTCGCGGATCTTGTCCATCTCCTCCTTCATGAACGCTTCGATCGTCCACGACGGCTCGCAGCCGCATATGTCGAGGACGAAGTTGGCGATCATCTCGTCGCCGTGGACGGTGTCATCCACTTCCGGGTGGAACTGCAGACCGTATCGGCGCAGCGTGTCCGAGCCGATCGCCGCGTACCGGTGGCCGGGGCCGTCCACCGTGGTGGCGCTCCAGCCCAGCTCCGTGAACTCGGGCCCGATCTCTGCCACGGAATCGTAGTGGCTCATCCACACGGGCTGTACCGGATCGAGGCCCCTGAACAGCGGGTGCTCTCCCGTCAGGTGCAGGTCCGTCTTCCCCCACTGGCGCCCCCCGTGCACGACCTTGCCGCCGTAGTGCTGTGCGATCTCCTGGTGACCGAAGCAGAAACCCAGGATAGGAAGATCGAGGTCGTAGATGCCCTTGTTGTACTCGGAGTCCTCGCCGTGCGACGCCAGGGCGGGGCTGCCCGAAATGATGATGCCTCTGCACGGCGCGAACGCCTCGATCGGATCTTCCGGCTGCCTGATCTCGGCCAGGACACCGTGCCGGCGCACTTTGGTCGCGATGAGGTGGGCGTACTGTCCGCCGAAGTCGATGACGGCGATGGTATCGTGCTGCATGGGCCTCGAATCTCGTGGTTGCACAGAGTCGTTGGCTGGGAGATGGGGCGCGAGCGAAAAGCGCGCAAGGGATCGGTCGGCGGACGCCGGATCAGGGATCGGGTACGGCCCTGAGAGGGTAGAGGGAGAACCCGCGTCGCGCTGCGAGCGGTTCAGTCCTCCGAGCGAAGGAACCGCAGTATGGGCCGGCCGAATGCGATCAGGCTGACCCACCCCATCAGTACGCCGGGCAGGAAGACGGCGACCAGCAGCCACGCTTCTTCCGGAGAATGGGCTTCCCGGTCCAGGAACATGGCGCCCAGCGGTACGAAGGCGATGCAGCACGCGGCCAGGATCATCAGACCGATGGTCTTCTGGTGGGCCAGAAGCCACACGCCTAGAACGAGCCCCAGCAACAGCCACGCCCCCACCATCACGAATCCGTCCATGTCCGGCTCGTAGGCCATGACGAACAGGTACAGGGCGAAGGCCGAGGCCGCGTTGAAGATGATCGTCCAGCGGAGAAGGCCCATGCGAAACCCGCTCCAGTCGACGTCCAGCCGACCCTCGTGAGCCTCGAACATCCGGCGGCCAGTGAGGGTCACGAGCAGGGTGACGGATGCGGCCAGGGCCACCCACTGCGGCCAGGTTGGCGCGCCGTAGCTCGGCCCGGTCACGAAGGCCGTCGCCCACGGCAGGACCGCGATCCCGACAGCCAGGCCGAGCCAGCGTCCCGAGGCCCGACGGAGTAGAAGACCCGCCAGGGACCCGAGAAGTGGAAGAAGAAACAGGAATATGGCGATGGTGAGGCGGCCGGTGCCCGAGGGGGCGGGATCCGCCGCCCGCGGCGCCAGCACGATGACCAGCCCGCCGAGGGTCGCCAGCGCCAGTACAGCCAGCGCCCTGCGAAGGCCGATCATCGGTCAGATCCGGAGTCGAACCTGCCTGACCGAGACGGTCGCTTCGGCGTATCGAGACCGCGGATCTCTAGGTCCATTCGCACCTGCGCGGTTGACCGGTTATCGAGACACCGGGAAGTTACGAGCTCTTCGCGCGACTCGCGCACGCAGACGGATCGCCGGGTACCATGCGCGAGCATCTGAACGAGTCTCGACCGCCAGAGGCAGCCATGCATAGGCCCGTGATTACCGCCCTCGTGGCGCTCACCATCGGGACACCGATTCTTGGTCAGGAAGTCGGGGAACCGTTCACCGAATTCGACGCCTACGTTCGAGCCGCGATGCGAGAATGGGAGGTCCCGGGTCTGGCGATCGCCGTGGTGAAGGACGACTCCGTCCTGTTCTCCGGTGGTTACGGCATCAGAGAGCTGGGCCGCGAGGATCCAGTGGATGAGCACACGCTGTTCGCGAACGCGTCGACCACGAAGGCGTTCACCGCCGCGGCGGCCGGAATGCTCGTCGACGAAGGCATCCTGGAATGGGATGCCCCGGTCGCCGAGCGCCTGCCCGGGTTCCTGCTGCACGATCCCTGGGTGACTTCCGAGATCACGCTCCGGGATCTTCTGACGCACAGGGTGGGCTTCGGCGACGAGAGCTACCTGTGGTACGGCGTGGACTACGAGTTCGAGGACTACGTCGGCCACCTCCGGTACCGCGAGCCGACATCCAGCTTCCGCTCTCTGTTCGCCTACAACAACATCGGCTACGCGGCCGCCGGTGAGATCACCGCGCGCGCCGCGGGCACGACGTGGAATA
>JBDHFS010000366.1:0-2541 GCA_039590285.1 Gemmatimonadota bacterium | reverse complement strand
GATCTTTCCATCGCAGGGCGCCTCCAGCGGAACCATTTCCATTACGCCTTCGCGAACCGTTGCCATCTGGACATGGACGTCCGGTGTGATGATCGTCGCAACGATGTTTCCTCCAAAAGCGGGGCGAATCTGGAGAAGGAGATCCTCACACTGCTGCTTCTTGTACTTCGCGTTACCGATTTGAAGGTCCGTGCAATCGGCCGTGAGCCCACTCACCGAATTGGAGGCAACCCGCGGCGCCAGGTCACGCCCGACGAAGGTGGCTCCGTACAGGACCACTCTCGGCTGCCTCTCTTTAACGAGCTCACACATGATGCGGCTGTACGGCAGCGTCCTGTAGTCGGCGAGATCCGGGTGGTCGACCATCAGGATCTCATCCGCCCCAAAACGAAATGCTTCTTTGCCCACATGCTCCAGCTCGTGGCCGATGGCAACGGCCTTGAGCGGTCCGCGGAGCGTCTTGGCGAGCTTTCGCCCTTTCGACAACAGCTCCAGGCTCACGTCTGCGGGCTGCCCCGAATGCTGCTCGACGAATACCCAGACTTCCTGTGATCCGTTGTTCATCGCGGTCCCTATCCGAAAAAGTGTTCCCCGATCAGAGAATCGAGAAGATCACCAATGCCTTCGTTCGTCGCCGGGAACTGTTCATGTCCTTCACCGGAGAGCACGACGGACTCCACTTTGAACACCTTCGTGGGCGAGCCCTGGATGCCACAGCGCTCGAGCTCGACCCCGAGGTCGTCACAGCTCAGGGTCTGGCTGTAGAGCCCCGCGCTCCGGTAGTCGGCCACGAGCTCGTCGAGCCCTCCGGCCGAAGCGGACGCCTCGGGCATCGCTTCCAACTCGGTGCGCGCGCGGGCCTTCTTCAACGCCATCAGGGACTTGGCATTGAAGGGCCTCGGCGTCGCCGCCTCGTGCAGAACGGTGAGTAGCAGCGGCATGCTGGATTCCAGAATTTCGAACCCGCCGTCGATGCTTCTCTTTACGACGAGCTTGTCGCCCTCGAGATCGACGATTTCCTCTGCACAGGTAATCTGTGGGAATCCCAGCTTTTCTGCCGTCTGAGGTCCGACCTGCGCGGTAGCGCCGTCGATCGCCTGGCGGCCGGCGAAGATCAAGTCGAATGGCCCCAACTTCCTGATCGCTTCGCTCAGGATGTAGGAGGTTGCCAGCGTATCCGCGCCACCAAACTTGCGATCGGTGATCAGGCATGCATCGTCGGCGCCCATGTACAGGCAGTCGCGCAGCATTTCCGCCGCTTTGGGCGGCCCCATGGTTATCGCGGTGACCTTCCCGCCGAATCGATCGCGCACCTGGAGCGCCAGCTCGAGGGCAACCTTGTCGTCCGGATTGAAGACGGTCGGCAGCTTCCCCCGGTTCACGGTTCCGTCCGGCCGCATCACCTCACCGGAGATGTTGGAGGTATCCGGAACCTGTTTCACCAATACGATGATCTTGCGTTCCATGGTCATTCCCAACTGCTTCGCGCGTCGCCAATCCACGCCCTGGACAGGGATTGTCGCACTCTTGCGCCAGGCCCCCGGTCGGTACGAGGTCAGAACGTACCCTCTTTCCCGGCCGGGTTCAGGTTGGCAAACTACCCCCGGGGTCGCCAGCAAAGGGGGGGAAGTGCTGTGGTATTCGTGAATAGGCCGACTCTCGATTGACGCGCCTGGAGTGTCTCATGAAGCGATCACTGATCTCGCTCTTCTCCTTGCTGCTGTGTCTTCCTGCCGCGGCAGGAGAGCTCGGCCCATCCGACCGCGCCGAGCTAGAAGGCTTCATCGATGGAGCCATGCGGGCCCTCATGCAGAGCCACCAGGTGCCCGGGGCCACGATCAGCGTGGTCAGACAGGGCGAGATATTGCTGGCCAAGGGCTACGGCTATGCGGACGTCGAGAGGCGCGTACCCGTGGATGCGGAAAGGACGATGTTTCGCATCGCTTCGATCTCCAAGCTCTTCGCCTGGATCGCCTTGATGCAGCTGGCGGAGCGGGGCGACGTCGATCTGGAGGAGGACGTCGACGCCTATCTCGATTTCGAAATTCCCCCCACCTTCCC
Organism: Gemmatimonadota bacterium; assembly: GCA_039590285.1. Lineage (GTDB taxonomy): Bacteria > Gemmatimonadota > Gemmatimonadetes > Palauibacterales > Palauibacteraceae > Benthicola. The sequence goes on along the minus strand of JBDHFS010000366.1, from coordinate 480 downwards.
CCAGCCGATAACATCGAAGCATCTACTGACCCACACCGCGGGCTTCGAAGATCGCTATCGCGGGCTGTTCGCGGAGGGCGCCCAAGACCTCGGGCCACTCGGGGACATCCTCGCGAGCAACCTTCCGGCCCGCGTGGCGCCCCCCGGTCAGGAGGCGGCGTACTCCAACTACGGTGCGGCGCTGGCGGGGTACATCGTCGAGCGCGTCTCGGGTATGCCATTCCAGCGATACGTGGAAGAGAAGATCTACGCGCCGCTCGGCATGGCGCACAGCACGTTTCGGGAGCCCGTGCCGGCCGAGCTGGAGCGACACCTGGCCACCGGCTACGCGCTCCGAAATGGCGCCTTCGAAGCCCAGGACTTCGAATACGTCCCCACGGTTGCCGATGGCGCCATGAGTAGCAGCGCGGTCGACATGGCGCGCTTCATGATCGCGCATCTCCAGGACGGGCGATACGGAGCGCAGCGGATCCTGGGCGA
>JBDHFS010000365.1:0-5295 GCA_039590285.1 Gemmatimonadota bacterium | reverse complement strand
ATTGTCGGTCTCGAGGTCCTTCCAGTCCGGGTCGAAGTCGCGATTCGACGCGGGACGCCCATGATCGGCATCGTCGGCCTCGCGCCGACGGCCGCCCGCGAGTGCCGGGAGCGATTTCGTTCGGCCGCGGCGCAACTGGGGCTGCGGGTCCCCGGCCTTCGCATCACCGTCAACCTGTCACCCGCCGATCTACGCAAGGACGGTGCGGCGTTCGACCTGCCGGTAGCCATAGCCATTCTGACGGGAGCCGGTCACCTGCCCGCCCATCGGGCCAGAGGCTGGATCTTCGTTGGGGAGCTGGGGCTCGATGGCACGATCCGTCCCGTTCGCGGTGCTCTGCCGATTGCCCTCAGGTGCCGAAGGCTGAAGTCGCTCTCGGGACTCGTCGTGCCGGAAGCCAACCTGGCGGAGACGCTACCGGTCAGCGGGATCCGGGTGTTGGGCGCCCGGAGCCTCCGTCAGGTCCTGGCGTTCCTGCGCGGAGAGGAACGGTTAGCGCCCGCACGACGTGCCACCGCACCGGCCGGCCGCTCCTCTCAGCCGCCAGCCGACTTTTCCGAGATTCGAGGTCAGGAGGCCGCGAAGCGCGCGCTCGAGATCGCTGCGGCGGGAGGCCACAACGTGCTCCTTCGCGGCGCTCCGGGCGCCGGGAAGACAATGCTCGCTCGAGCTCTGCCGACGATCCTTCCCCCGCTGACCAGGGAGGAAGCCATCCAGGCGACGACGGTGCACAGCGTGGCCGGCCGGCTTCCGGCCGGAGCCGGCCTTCTCGACGTGCGGCCGTTCCGCGCTCCGCATCACACGGTCAGTCCGGTCGGGCTCGTGGGGGGAGGTGTTCCAATACGGCCCGGCGAGATCTCTCTCGCGCACCACGGTGTCCTGTTCCTGGACGAGCTCCCGGAGTTCCGCCTGGCCGCGCTCGAGGCCCTTCGCCAGCCGCTGTCGGAGGGAACAGTGCGCATCACCCGCGCTCATCGATCCGTGCTTTTTCCGTGCAGCTTCCTGCTCGTCGCCGCGATGAATCCATGCCGCTGCGGCCGGCTGACGGAAGCGGATCGCTCATGCACCTGCGGCCCCGCCGATGTGCGCCGGTACACGTCCCGCCTGAGTGGTCCGCTTCTCGATCGGATCGACATGCACGTGGACGTACCCTCGGTTCGCTGGTCCACACTGCGAGTCGACCCGGGCCCGGCCGAGAGCCCGGCGATCCTGGATCGAGTCAGGCGGGCTCGCTCCCGCAATGGTGGGAGAGTCGCCTACCACCACCCGCTCAACTCACGCCTGACGCCGGCCGATCTGCGCAGACGCTGCCGCCTGGATGAAGCCGGGGATGACGTCCTTCGAGGCGCCAGCGCACGCTTCAGCCTGAGCGCCAGGGCCTGTCACGGAGTCCTGCGGATCGCCCGGACGATCGCCGATCTGGCAGGGACCGACTCCGTACGGGCGGACCACGTAGCCGAAGCCGTGCAGTACCGCGTCCTGGATCGAATGGAGTCCATGTCCGTGCCCGGCTGACCACGGCTTGCCCGGCGTCAGGCCCGCGGCGCCCCGGCGGGGCCCATGTTCGGTGTCTCCCGAGCCGGCAGGCCGGAGGCCAGGCCGGGTGGATCCTCGCGCCTTCCGAGGGCGAGGAAATTGCGCAACAGCGCGTGCCCATGCTCGCTGAGCACCGCCTCTGGATGAAACTGAACGCCCCAGGTCGGTCGCGAGGCGTGCCGCAGTCCCATCAGGATTCCGTCCGGCGTCCACGCCGTGGCCGCGAGCTCACCCGACAGGGTGGCCGGATCCACGACGAGCGAGTGGTATCGGGTGGCGAGAAACGGCGACGGAATGCCTTGAAACAGGTCGTTCTGCCCGTGGACGATGGAGGAGACCTTGCCGTGAACCGGCGGTCCGCGGACCACGCTCGCGCCATAGGCGGCCGCGATGCACTGATGGCCCAAGCACACCCCCAGCACGGGAACCCGATCGCCGGCCGCCCGAACGAGGTCCATCGCGATGCCGGCTTCCGACGGCGTACAGGGTCCGGGCGAGATGACCATGTGGGACGGCGCCCTTTCCATTGCCTCGTCGACGCCCAGTTCGTCGTTCCGTACCACGGTCACGCGCTCTCCGAGCTCCTCGAGGTACCGTGCGAGGTTGTGAGAGAACGAGTCGTAGTTGTCCAGGAGAAGGATCACCGGACAGCGTCTCCGACAGACGACATCAGTCCCCGTGCCTTGTCCAGCGTCTCGACGTACTCGGCTTCCGGATCCGAGTCGGCGACCACGGCGCCGCCCGCATGGAACACTACGCGTCCGCCGCTCGCCACGGCGACGCGGATGGACACGCTCGTGTCCATGTCGGCGCCGAATCCCAGGTATCCGAGGGCTCCGCAATAGGGTCCGCGAGCCACGGGCTCGAGGTCGGCGATGATCTCCATGGCGCGGATCCGGGGCGCCCCCGTGACGGATCCGGACGGAAAGGCCGCGCGCAAAAGGTCGATCTCGACAGATCGTTACGCATGAGATCGACGATCATCAGGTTCTCGGCCCTGTCCTTGTCGCTGCCCGTCAGTTCCGCGGCGAGCTCAGCATCACGCACGGGGTCGGGGTGCCGCGGACGCGTTCCCTTTATCGGCCTCGCTTCTACCCTCCCCTGTGCGCTCACGCTCAGAAACCGCTCCGGTGACGTGCTCAACAGCGAGCAGCCGCCTGCCCGATAGAACGATCCGTACGGCGCGGGGCTGGCCCTCCTCACTCGCATGTAGAGTCGCCGCGGGTCCACCTGGGTGGTGGCCTCGAAACGCTGCGACAGATTCACTTGGAACATATCCCCGGCCAGAATCAGATCCATCGCTTGCTTCACGGTGCGCCGGTATCCGGCCGGCGAGAACGTGGAACGGACGGCGAACCCTGGAACCTCGAAAGTGGGCGGCGGCGCCGTCCGGGGAAGGTCAAGAATGGATGCGTCGCCAAGCGCGTGCTCGAGAGGAGGGGGACCACCGGCGAGCCACTCCTCGGCCTGCCGGGCGCGGAGCTCCGCCTGTCTCGCCCTGTCCTTCCCGGTCCGAGGGAATCCAGTGGACGCGATCGGCGCCCCCACAGAACGGAGGCGCATCGGCTAGCACGCGATACTCCGAGAGCGCCCGCTCTAGCTCGGTGAGCGGGTCGGCGGCGGCGGCCGTGACACCGCCGCCGTCCAGCCACTCGGCCCTGCCATCCCGCCCGCGCAGTACCCGAAACGGATCGCAAGCCATGAACGAGAGCCGAGCACCGGCTTGTTCGCCCACAACGGCGGTGTCCAGCCACAGGGTCCACGGCCGATCGCCAGTTCGTTCGAAGAGCTCCTCAGGAGAAGGAGCGCCCGCTACCCTGCGGATGATCGGAACGGTCACTCGGCCAGCAGCCCGATGTCCCGGCCCGGGCCGCTTACGCCCCGAGGTCCCGTACACAGTACGCCGAGAATCCGAAAGATTCCTCGACTTCGACCTCGATCCGTCCGACGTTGGCGGAGCCCGCCTGGCTGAGTCGTTCCTCCAGCCTCTGGGATACATACTCCGCGAGCCTCTCGGCCGTGGTGTTGGCAATGGGAAGCAGAACCACGTCCGCCTCCGGAAACACGTACCGCCGGTCCGCGTGCTGCACCTCTATCTCGCCATTCGCACGGGTGAGCTGGAGATCCTCGTTCTGCGTCGGGAGCAGCATTCGATGGTCAAGCTCGCCGACGAGCTCGTCGATGTCCCGCTTCAGCGCCACGAAATCGTACAGCAGCGAGTGCTGGTCCAGGCCTCCCACCAGCGTCACGCCCATGCGGTAGTTGTGACCGTGCAGCGTTTCACACGCTCCGCCGCCATACGTGATGAAATGTCCGGCCGCGAAGCTCACGGAATCCTTGCTCACGCAGATCCTGTACTCTGTCATATCGGTCCGATCACTAAGATGTCTGACACCGCGGCGGCACCTGCATCGTACAGTAAGCGAGCCGACGGCGCAGCCCAGCGCGCGGGCCGCGCTCTTGCCGCCGGTGCGCGCCTTCCGGCAGCTTGTTGCGGGGAGATGTCGTGCGGGGGCACTCCGGAGGCTTGAGAACAGGGAAGCGAGGATCGAATGCGCCTCTTCGTGGCCGTGAACTTCCCGGCCCGACTGCGCCAGAAGATCGCCCGTCTCTGCCGCCCGCTCGATGAAGGGGGCATTCCGGGACGGTGGGTGGAGCCGGAGGGCGTGCACCTGACGCTCAAATTCATCGGAGAAGTGCCGGCCCCGAACGTCGAGGCCCTGGGCGAGGCCCTGGAGGAGGTCGCCGGGAAATTCCGTCCCTTCATGTTGAGGTTCGGACCGATCGGTGCCTTCCCGTCCCCAAGGCGGCCGCGTGTGGTATGGCTCGGCATCGAGCTCACACCCGAGCTGCGCTTCATAAAGGACGACCTCGAGCGCCGCCTCGCGGACATGGGTGTCGAGCGCGAGCAGCGGCCGTATCAGCCGCACGTCACGCTGGGACGCGCGCCCAGGGATGCTGAAGCGGGAGAGTTCCGTCGCCTGGAGGAGATTACCCGCAACCTGAAGGTGACCGACGAGTACAGGGTCACGCACCTGGACCTGATGCGCAGCCAGCTCGAGCGGGCGGGCGCGGTCCACACCCGCCTGCGTGTGGCACGCCTCGGAACCAGAGATCGGTAAGCCATGAAACCGAGCGTGGAGTGGAGGGGAGGAGGTGATAAAGAACTTTCTGGCCCGAGTGGGATGCCTTACGCTGATCGCGGCTGTTGTGGCCGGTGGTTGGTGGTTCCGAGACGACATCTCCGGCTGGTGGGATCGGCTGGAGATTACCGGTCCATCGAAGCCAAGCGAGGATCTGGCGCGGCAGGCTGAAACCAAGCTGCGGGAATTCGCTGAAACCGGTGAGGGAGCGGAGCTTCGACTGACGCAACAGGAGATCCAGAGCCTCCTGACGTTCCGCGCCGCGCAGCTGCTTCCGCCGGGAATCAGCGAGCCGCTCGTGGAGATCAGGGACAGCACGCTGCTTGTCTCGGCGCGTGTGAATCCAGAAGAGCTGGAACGGCTGGCATCCCCGGAGCTGGTCGACCGTTTCGTGTCGGACTCGACTCGGGTGGTGGTCGAGCTGGATCCCGGGGTGCTGCAGCCGGGAGTCGCCAGCGTGAACGTCGTGACCCTGCAGGCGGGCTCCCTGGTCGTGCCTTCGATGATGGTTCCATGGTTTCTCGAGAGCCTCGACCTGGAAGGAATCGAGACCTCGGGCACGCTGCTTCTCGTGCCCCTACCGGCCACGGTCCGTCGGTTCGAGATACGGGACGGG
>JBDHFS010000364.1:0-2594 GCA_039590285.1 Gemmatimonadota bacterium | reverse complement strand
GCCGGACAGCCGGCCGCGGTGACGCGGGCGCCGGGGTGCTGGGCTTCGGTCTACTGCTGACCACGCTCAGCGCCCTGCTCCTGGAGCTGTCGCTTACGCGGCTCTTCTCGGTCGTCCTGTTCTACCACTACGCCTTCCTGGCGATCTCGCTGGCCGTGCTGGGGCTGGCCAGCGGCGGTGTCGTAGCGCGCCTCCTGCCCGGCGCGCTGCAGCCGGCCGAGCATCGCCGGCTCATGGCGGGCGCGTGCATCGGCGCGTGTCTGTCTCTCATCCCGGCGCTCAGGTTTACCCTGAGCACCAACGTGTGGCTTGTCACGACGTGGGAGACGGCGGCCCGGATCGCCCTGCTGTTTCTCCTGTTCCTGGTTCCGTTCGCTCTGGCCGGGTTCGTGATCGCATCGACCATGGTGATGGGGTCCCGTCACATCGCCACCCTGTACTTCTACGATCTGCTGGGGGGTAGCCTGGGCTGCCTTCTCTTCGTTCCCCTTATGGGCCGCCTGGGTGGACCGAGCGCCGTACTGTGCGTGGGACTTCTGTGGGCGGTCACGGGGTTCGTGTGGGCCCTGCGCTCGGGCATGCGCCGGCTGGTGGTCGGCGCCGCCCTGCTGAGCGTCGTCATGCTGGCCCTCATCACAGCGAACCGCGATGGGGCCTTGTTCGACATCCGCTACACGCGCGGACGTCCGGTGGGCGATGAGGTCTTCGCGGCGTGGAATTCCTTCTCCCGCGTTTCGGTCGAGCGGGACGAGGGTGGGGAGCAGCTGTGGATTCTGATCGACGGCGGGGCCGGAACGTGGATCAGCGATCACGACCTTAGTGGCCCGTCCGGGGAGACCTTGCGGGAACAACTAGGCCGGACCGGTCCCGAAGTGGCCTTCTGGCTCCGCCGGCCCGCGAGCTCGCTGATCATCGGTCCCGGCGGTGGTATCGACGTCGTCCGGGCTCTCGCTGCCGGGAGCGCCCTGACGACGGCGGTCGAGATCAATCCGATCATCGCGGACGACATCATGCGGGATCGCTTCTCCGACCACAGCCACGCCCTGTATGACCGTCCCGACGTGAGGGTCGTGGTGGAAGACGGTCGATCCTTCGTGCGCCGGACGGAGGAGCTATTCGACGTCGTACAGCTGTCCCAGGTGGACACGTGGGCAAGCTCGGCCGCCGGAAGCTACACCCTGACAGAAGGTTATCTGTACACCGTCGACGCGTTCGAGGACTACCTCGGCCGCCTGAGGGACGGCGGGCTCGTGTCCGTGAGCCGCTGGGAGTTCCAGCGTCCGCGGGAATCGCTCCGCCTGGCGGCCGTAGCCCTGGAGGCCCTCGAACGCTTCCGGGTCGAGCGTCCGTCGGACCACGTCATCGTGCTCATGGAAAACGTCGATGCCGAGGGGCTCATGCGCATGGGCACGGTGATCGTCCGCGACACGCCGTTCACGGAGGAACAGATCGCGGCCGTCCGGCGCCGGGTGGAAGAGACGCCGATGAACCTGGCCTTTGCCCCGGGACCCGCGGGGATGGAGGCGGGCGATCCGATCTTCACCGAGCTCATGCTCACGAGCGACCGAGACCGCTTCTTCGCCGACTACGACTTCAACGTGACTCCCGTCTCCGACGACAGCCCGTTCTTCTTCTTCACCGGCCGCTGGAGGCACACATTCCGGGACCTGTTCACGTTCGACCCCTCCGGTGACTCGGTGAACACGGGGGCCCAGTTTCTGCTGGTCACTCTCCTCGCCCTGGCCTCCGTCGCGGTGGTCCTCTTCATCTTCGGCCCGCTGCTCCTGTTCCGGCGTCGGCTTCCGGCGCAGCGAGGCGTATATCCGTATCTCGCCTTCTGTGTCGCCGTGGGGCTGGCGTACATCCTGGTCGAAATCTCCCTGATTCACCGGTTCATGGTGTTTCTCGGCCAGCCCGTGTACTCCCTGACCGTCGTCATCTTCCTGTTCCTGCTCTCGAGCAGCCTGGGGAGCCGGGTGAGCCAGACCTTTCGATCCGAAGCGCTGGCCATGCGGGCCCGATGGGCGGTGCTGGCGATCGTCGTCCTTCTGGCCGCGTACACCGGCATGGTTCCCTGGCTGACGCGGCACTACCAGTACGGGCCGATCGAGTTGAAGATCGCGGTCGTGTCGGCGGTCGTATTCCCGCTCGGTTTCCTGATGGGCATCCCGTTTGCCAGCGCCCTGCGGCTCGCGGCGTTGACCCGGTGGCGGATCATCGAGTGGGTGTGGGCGGTCAACGCGGCGGCCACCGTGCTGGGATCCATCCTCGCGATCTTCGTGTTCGTCATCCTCGGGATCCGGATGGGCATGGTACTGGGTGCCTTCTGTTACGCGGCCTGTGCACTGCTCCTCCCGCGTATGGCGCTCGAGATCTCGGGGGAAAGAGCCGACGGGTCGCTCGAATCGTCGCACCTCAGCCGGGCGTCGTGAATCCGCCCCGGTGGATCACCGCCAGCGAGTCCATCGTGATGGCCACGGCCCAGTGCAGGAGCGCGCCGAACAGCCAGCTCCGCGTCTTGAGGGCCAGGTAGCCGAGGAGCAGGCCGGCCGGAATCGCCATGAACACCTCCAGCGGCGGCTTTCCCAGGTGCA
>JBDHFS010000363.1:0-2628 GCA_039590285.1 Gemmatimonadota bacterium | reverse complement strand
CTGAGGCTCGTGGAGTAGGCGAACAACGTCGGCTTGCCTCGTTCGCAGCATAGGGCGGGCCGAGTGGCCCGCCCTTCTTCATCCAGCGACTTTTCTTCCGCGTTGCGATCTGTTCACGGCATGCTAGGTGCTTTGTCAGCCTGATTCGGGAACCACCGGATCCGGTGATTCTGAGAGGGAGATGAGCAACGACGATGAGAGTTCATTCGAGCTTGGCACGGGAAGCGACGGCGTGACAGGGCAGCCGATCGGAACCCCGGCCGGCGCGACGCGCGGGCGCATGACGGCCAAGCTTTTGCTGGTGAGCGTGCTGGCGCTCTACCTGGAGCTGCTCCTGATTCGCTGGATCGGGACCGAGATCCGCATCTTCGCCTACCTGCAGAACACAGTACTCGTCGTCTGCTTCTTCGGCCTCGGCATCGGTCTCTTCACGGCGAATCGTCCGGTCGACTATTGGCGCGGCGCGCGGGCGCTTCTCCTGATCGCCACGCTGCTCCTCATTCCGGTGACCCGCGACGCGTTGATGACGATCAGCAAGACGTTGAGCGTCCTCGGTCAGCTCAACATCTGGTACCAGGCGGACTTCGGGGGAACACTCAGAAACGGCCTGGCAGCCGTGGCTGGATTGATAGGTACGTTGGCCTTGATGATGTTGATCATCGAGCCGTTCGTGCCGTTGGGTCGCGTACTGGGCCGGCTGATGGACGGTTACCCGCGGACGATCGTTGCGTATTCGGTCAACGTGTTCGGGAGTCTGGTCGGCATCTGGCTGTTTGTGTTCCTGAGCAGCCAGCTGGCCGCGCCGCCGGTCTGGTTCGGCGTTCTCTTCCTGCTATACCTGCCGTTCCTGCTGGAACGAGGGCGTGGTTGGCTGCCCAGTCTCCTCGCTATCCTCGCCATCGTACCGGTGGCCTGGTTCTCCCGGATGCCGGAGGGGGCGGTCCGCACGGTTTGGTCTCCGTACCAGAAGCTCACGATCTACGACCGCCAGGTGTACATGCCCGTGGCGGATGTGCCCGGGATCTACCTGATAACGGTTAACAACGTCGGCTACCAGGAGATCATCGACTTCAGCGACGAGGGCGCCCGCACGACACCCACCGTCGGAGAGCACCCCTATCTGGGCTTCAGCCCCTACGACATCCCCTTCCTCTTCCACCCGAAGCCGAAGGACGTGCTGCTGGTCGGGGCGGGATCGGGCAACGACGCTGCGGGCGCCCTGCGCCACGGGGCGACCCGGATCACCGCCGTCGAGATCGATCCGGTCATCCTGGAGATGGGGCGGGAGTTCCATCCCGAGGAGCCGTATGCAGCCGAAAGCGTGCGGGTGGTAACGGACGATGCCCGCTCTTTCTTCGCGACGACGACCGAGGTCTATGACGTGATCGTTTTCGGCCTGCTGGATTCCCACACGACGACGGCGATGACGAACGCGCGTCTCGATCACTACGTGTACACGCGCGAGAGCATCCACCAGGCGAGACGGCTGCTGAAGCCCGGGGGGATCATCTTCCTCAGCTTCGAGGCGAAAAAGCTGTTCATCGGGGACAGGATCGCCGTGATCTTGCGAGATGTGTTCGGCGAGGAACCGATCGCTTTCCGGATGCCGGCGACGGAGGTCGGTAGGGGAGGAGTGATGTTCGTCGCTGGCGACCTCGAGACGGCCAGGTCGAGCCTCGCGGATCAGGACCGGCTCGCGAATCTCATCGCGACGTGGAACGAGAAGCTGCCCCTCGACCTCAACTATTCCACAAAGGCGACCACGGACGACTGGCCCTATCTATATCTGGAGCGCCCCAGAATCCCGATCCTTTTCGTTCTGCTAGCCGGTCTCATGGCTGTTCTGGTTTTGCACGCGCGACGAGCCTTCGAGCTTCCGGCGGTCATGAACCCGACACGTTGGCGGCGCGAGGCCTGGCATTTCGCATTCCTTGGGGCGGGCTTCCTCCTGCTCGAGGTCCAGAACATCAGCAAGGCCGCCGTCGTGCTCGGGAACACCTGGGTCGTAAACGCCGTCGTGATCTCCGCCATTCTCGCGATGGTGCTACTGGCCAACCTGCTGGTCAGCCGTCGGCCGCACATTCCCCTTACGCCGGTCTACGGGGCCCTGATAGCCTCCACGCTCGCCTTGTTCTTCGTTGATCTGGCTCGCTTCGCCTTTATGCCATTCCCGGTGAAGGCTGCGGTGGTGGGCCTGCTGACGTCCGTGCCGATCCTGTTCAGCGGAATCGCCTTCATGAAGGCTTTCGCCCGCGTGGAGCACAAGGACCTCGCCCTCGGAGCGAATCTGCTGGGGGCACTCGTCGGTGGGATGCTGCAGTCGCTCAGCTTCCTCGTAGGCGTGAAGGCGCTCCTGCTTTTCGTGGCGCTATTCTACGCCCTAGCCTTCCGGACCCGCTATCGGCAGGCTGCCGAGGCACCCGAATCAGCCGTACCGGACGGGGGGTCGGCCGCTTTCGAGTAGGGAGTGCTCGCCACTCGTGCGAAGGCGTCCGTTCGGAGAGGTCCGTCAGCCGAGCGCGGCCGGGTCTGCGGGCACCGCTTCCTCGCCGGACTCCTGCTGGAGCTCCTTCGCAAGTCGTGAGATGCGGCTCAGCGCGTCGCGCTCCTTCCTGTGTCCGGGGGGAA
>JBDHFS010000362.1:0-2646 GCA_039590285.1 Gemmatimonadota bacterium | reverse complement strand
GTGGCTATCGTCACGAGCCGGGGTGGTAAATCGAGCCACGCGGCCGTGGTGGCTCGCGGGATGGGCACCTGTTGCGTCGTGGGAACGCGCCAGCTCGAGATCGATGAGGGGGTGGGCGAGATCCGGGCGAACGGCAACGTCGTGAATCGCGGAGAGTGGATCACGGTCGACGGCGCCTCCGGAGAGGTGATCGCCGGAAGGATCCCGACCGTGAAGCCGGAGCCTGGAGAGGACTTCCACACCCTGATGGGATGGGCGGACGAGTTCCGCCGTCTGCGGGTGCGCACGAATGCCGACAACCCTGCCGACGCGAATAGTGCCCGGGAGTTCGGTGCTCAGGGCATCGGCCTGTGCCGCACCGAGCACATGTTCTTCGGAGATGAGCGAATCGATGCGGTGCGGGAGATGATTCTCGCCGATACGGCGGAGGGACGAGCCGCGGCCCTGGCCAGGCTTCTCCCGATGCAGCGCTCGGATTTCCTCGGGATCTTCAGGGCCATGGACGGGCTGCCCGTCACGATCCGCTTGCTCGATCCTCCGCTGCACGAGTTCCTGCCTTCCGAGCCCGATGAGGTGAGCCGACTCGCTCTGGGCATGGATCGCTCCGAAGCCGACATCGAGGGCGCGGTCACGCGTCTCCACGAGGCCAACCCGATGCTGGGGCACCGCGGCTGCCGGTTGGGCTATTCGCACCCTGAGATCACGGCGATGCAGGCGCGCGCCATTCTGGAAGCGGCTCTCGAAGCCGCCGCCGAAGGCATCGACGTTCAGCCCGAGATTATGGTCCCGCTCGTGGGTCACGTGGATGAGCTGGAGAACCAGCGCGAGATCGTGGAGCGCACGGCCCGGGACGTGTTCTCGGAGAGGGACAAACGGGTGGACTATCTCGTCGGAACGATGATCGAGCTTCCGCGCGCATGCCTCACGGCAGGCGACATAGCGGGCAAGGCCGAGTTCTTCTCCTTCGGGACCAACGATCTCACACAGACTGCCCTGGGACTGTCGCGGGATGACGCCGGTAATTTCCTGCCTCTGTACGTGGAAGCCGGCGTGTACGAGCGCGATCCGTTTCAATCGCTGGACACGGAGGGCGTGGGCCGCCTGATGGCGATGGCGGTTCGGGAGGGGCGCGAGGCCCGGCCCGGTCTGAAGGTGGGCATCTGCGGCGAGCACGGCGGCGACCCGTCGTCGGTAAGGTTCTGCCACTCGCTCGGGATGGACTACGTATCCTGCTCGCCGTTCCGGGTTCCGGTGGCCCGGCTCGCCGCCGCGCACGCCGCCCTGGAGGAGTCTCCGGCGGCAGGAGGCGCCTCGTGATCGGACCCGGAAGTCGAGAGATGGAAGATCTGCGCGAGAGGCTTCACGCCGTCCCCAAGGCGGAGCTTCACGTGCACCTGGACGGCTCGCTGCGCACGTCGACGATCATGGAGCTGGCCGACGCGGCCGCCGTATCGCTTCCGTACGGGGACGAGGCGGCGCTGTACGACTACCTGTACGTCCAGGATGGCCGCGATCTGGTCGATTATCTGAAGCGCTTCGACCTCACCCTCTCGGTCATGCAGACGGCGGATTCGCTGGAGCGAACGGCCTTCGAGCTGTGCGAGGACGCGGTGGCGGAGAACGTCCGGTATATCGAGATCCGATACTCCCCCGTCCTGCACACGCAGGGAGACCTGCCGCTCGAGGAGACCGTGGAGGCTCCTCTTCGCGGCGTCCGTCAGGCCGAGACCGAGCTCGGGATCCGGGCGGGTCTCATCATCTGCGGTATCCGGCACCTGCCTCCCGAGACGTCGGTCCAGCTGGCCGAGCTGGCCGCCGCGTTCAAGGACCGCGGCGTGGTCGCCTTCGACCTTGCGGGCGCCGAGGCCGGAAACCCGGCCACGGATCACGCCGAGGCGTTCCGAATCGCGCGGGAGGCAAACCTCGGCATCACGGTTCACGCCGGCGAGGCTGCCGGAGCCGAGTCCATCGCGGAGGCTCTGCACGCCTGCGGAGCCCATCGCATCGGGCATGGTGCGAGCCTGTACCAGGATCCGGACCTGCTTCGGTACGTCAACGACCACCGGATCCCGATCGAGAGCTGCCTGACCAGCAACGTGCAGACGCACCCGGGAACGAGCTTCGAGTCGCACCCCATGCGGGCGTACTTCGACAAGGGGCTGCTGGTCAGCCTGCACACGGACAACCGCCTCATGAGCGGCACCACGATGACGGAGGAGTACACCAGGGCGGCCGAGCACCTGGGCTTCTCCGATGATGAGCTCGTGGAACTCGTGCTGAACGGGTTCCGGAGCGCGTTCCTGCCGTGGGCAGAGAAGCTTGCGCTGCTGGCGGACGTGGAGGGAGCAGTGCGGGCCCTGGCCAGCTGATCCCGCCGGAACAGCCGATCCGGCTTTCGGCAGCGCGCGGAGGGTTGGAAGCACACGAAGGGGGCTCCGAGGAGCCCCCTTCGTGGGTCAGCGTAAGGTACCGCTTCGGCCTCAGAAGTTGAATTGCACGCCCACGTTGAAGCGTGTCCCCAGGCCCAGGAAGACCTCCGCATCATCCGCGTCGTGGTCGTCATCCCACCCGTTGAAGGACGAGTTGTCAATGGCGTCGAGGATGTAGGTCTTGTTGAACAGGTTGAGTACGTGCGCGAAGATCATC
>JBDHFS010000361.1:0-2674 GCA_039590285.1 Gemmatimonadota bacterium | reverse complement strand
GGCAGCCCGCCTGCAAGCCACGCTGGACGCAGCCGGACTCGAAAGGCCGATTCTCGCCGGACACTCGCCGGGCGCGGCTATAGCCGTTGCCGCCTCATCTCGGGTCGGCGCTCGGGCGCTCGTTCTGGTCAACCCCGTGACTCCCGAGCTTCGGCGACCCCGGGCTCTTGGGGTTCTCCGGATTCCGGCGGCCCGCGCCGGCTTCGGGCCTCTGCTTCGGCTCTTCCGCAGGCAGCTCACGCGCTATATCCTCGAGCGGCGCGTGTTCTCGGGTCGTGGCGCCTCACCACCCGGAGCCGTCGACCGGTATGCTGCCCCGTGGGGGGATCCGGTGCGGGCCCGGTGCCTCGCCGAGATCCTGGCTCAGTGGGACCCGGCGGAACTGGCGGGCTGGGCAGAGCCGGTTTCTGTTCCTCTGCGCGTTCTCGCGGGAGGGGCGGACCGGCGTATCGATCCGGGGGCCGCCGAGCGGTGGACCGAGACGCTTGGCGGCGCCTTCACCCTGCTTCCGGAATGCGGTCATTCGATTCCGGAGGAGGCTCCGGAGGAGGTAGCCTCCGCCCTCCAGGAGCTGGTTGAACTGGTCCGGAACCAGAACAAACAAGAAGCGAGCGAAAGAGGATGATCAAGAGCGATCGTTGGATCCGACGCCTGGCCCGCGAGCATGGGATGATCGAGCCATTCACTGAGGAACAGGTTCGCGAGGGAGTCATTTCCTACGGGCTGTCTAGCTATGGATATGACATGCGGGTGTCCGATGAATTCAGGATCTTCCACAACGCCCTGGCGCCGGTGGTGGATCCCAAGGCTTTCGACGAGCGCTCGTTCATAGAATACAAGGGAGACGTCTGCATCGTCCCCCCGAATTCGTTCGCGCTGGCCCGCTCTATCGAGTACTTCCGGATCCCCAGAAACGTGCTGACCATCTGTGTAGGCAAGAGCACGTACGCCAGGTGTGGAATCATCACGAACGTGACCCCGTTCGAGCCCGAATGGGAGGGACACGTCACGCTGGAGATCAGCAACACCACGCCCCTGCCGGCCCGCATCTACGCCAATGAGGGAATAGCCCAGGTCCTGTTCTTCGAGTCGGACGAGGACTGCGAGACCAGCTACGCGGACAAGAAGGGGAAGTACCAGGGGCAGACGGGCGTCACCCCGCCGCGTTTGTAGCCCGCACACCGGGCTTTCGAAGCGAGTCGCCTCCCGCATCCCTACCGCATCGAACGCGCGGATGCGACGGCCGCGAGTGCCCAACCGGCGAGGAAGCATGCCCCGCCGAACGGCGTGATCACGCCCGGCCAGCGAACGCCGGTGAGCGAAAGCGCAAACAGACTGCCCGAGAACAGGATGGTCCCGGCCACGAAGAGCCACCCGGATCTTTCCCAGTGTGCCTGCGGCCACCTCGCCGCGGCGAGGCCCACGAACAGGAGGGCCACAGCGTGGATCAGCTCGTATCGCACGGCCGTCTCGTATACCGCGAGCAGGTCCGCGGAAAGGTGGCCCCTCAGTCCGTGCGCTCCGAAAGCTCCGGCGGCAACCCCCACGAGAGCTGAAATGGCGCCATACATCATGAAATTGCGGTACATGCCTTATTATGGAGTCTGTGCCGCACCGTCGCGAGCCCGGATTTTGCGGGACCGGGGGATGGGGATGTGTATCCCGACGCCGGGATGACCAGACAGCAGACACCTGAAGGAACAGAACATGGAACACACCGGGAGCCAGGACGGACCCCGTCTCGTAGTGGTTGTGGGATCGGCCGATCTCGACGCTGACCTGCGCGAGGCTCTCGAGGCTCTCCCCGCCGACGTTCGCTTCGTGGCGGATGCCTCGGAAGCGGGCGACGCGGCCCACCTGGGAGGACTCGTCGTTTCGACAGCGGATCCCGGACGACTCCGGGACCTGGCCCGTTCCCTCGAGATCGTGAAGGGTGGGAAAGACGCGGCTGCGGGGGCGGCCGAAGTCAGAGGGCGCGACCCCCGCCCCTTCGCCACGCACGAGCTGTATGAAGAAGCCTGCGCTTACGTGGAGTCGACCGTCGAGGCGCTCCGAAGCGGAGACGACCCCGATGTCGACGGCGGCCGCCTCCTGGCGGAGAGACTTCACACGGACCTCCTGCGCGACAACGCGTTGGTCAATCGGACCCTCGAGCCGCACGACCAGTATGACCTGGCCAGCCACAGCGTCAATGTCGCGATCCTCGGAGGTAAGGTGGCGCTCGGCCTGGTCACCGGTGTCGCCGATTGCGTGGACGTGATTCATGCGGGACTCCTGCACGACATCGGCATGGCCCTGCTGCCGCGGGCCATGCTGGCCGAGCCGGGCATCTGGTCCGACAAACAGCGCGAGGCTCTCCATCAGCACCCGATCCACGGCGCCGAGATCATCGAGCGGTGCGCCCCGAAGTCCGAATGGCTCAAACGAGCCATCCTGCAGGAGCACGAGCGAGCGCGCGGCCAGGGCTACCCCTATGGACTCTTCGACGCGCAACTGGATCCGATCGCGCGTATTCTGGCCGTGGCGGACGTCTTCGAGGCACTCTCCCACCCGCGGACGTATCGGTCTCCGTTCACGGCTCTCGAAGCACTCGAGCGCGTCGTGGGAATGCAGGAGGAATACTTCTCGCCGCAGGTGGTCGCCGCCCTGGTCAACGAGATCTCGGCGTTCCCCC
>JBDHFS010000360.1:0-2691 GCA_039590285.1 Gemmatimonadota bacterium | reverse complement strand
GGACGGCTTCGGCGCAACGCACTACTCTCCCCTGTCGGATGTCGCGCCCCGCAACGTCGCGAGCCTCGAAGTGGCGTGGACATATCGAACCGGTGACGTCTCCACCCACGCTGACGGGCAAGCAGGTACGGCCTTCGAGGCTACCCCCATCGTGGTCGGCGACGTCCTGTACGTCGCGACGCCGTACAGCAGAGCGATCGCACTGGACGCGGAGACGGGCAAAGAGCTGTGGACGTTCGACCCGGGCCTGGACCGGTCTGACGAGCACCACGGCAGCGTAGTCCTGAGGGGCCTCTCGCACTGGTCGGATCCCACGCGTGCGGACGATGATGAGTGCGCCGAGCGCATCCTCCTGCCGGTCTTCGACGGGCGCCTGTTCGCGCTCGACGCGACTTCGGGCGAGCCGTGCTCGGACTTCGCGGGAGGGGGCGGTTTGGACCTCGGCGTGGGTGTCGCCCGCATCGAGGGCCGGCGTACCCAGTACAAGCTCAGCGCGCCGCCCACGGTCGTGAACGAACTGGTGGTGGTAGGGTCGATGATCTTCGACAGCCGCCACGCGAACGCGCCCAGTGGCGTCGTTCGAGCATTCGACATCCGGACCGGTGAGGTGCGCTGGGCCTGGGAGCCCCTGGTCGGCGTGGGCGGCACGCCCGAGGATGGCGAGTGGACGCCCGCCGGAGCGGCCAACACCTGGGCAACGATCACCGCGGACGCCGAGCGGGACCTGGTCTTCGTGCCCACAGGGAGCCCAAGCCCGGACCACTACGGCGGCTTGAGGCCGGGCGACAACCGATACGCCAACTCCCTCGTGGCGATTCGTGCCTCGACGGGTGAAGTGGTGTGGCACTACCAGATGGTGCACCACGACCTGTGGGACTACGACCTGCCCGCCCCGCCCGCATTGATCACGATCGAGCGAAACGGCGAGCAGATTCCGGCCGTCGTGCAGGGCACGAAGATGGGGTATCTGTTCGTCTTCAACCGCGAGACCGGCGAGCCGCTCTTCGACATCCGGGAGATGCCGGTACCCGAGAGCGACGTGCCTGGTGAGATCATCTCGCCAACGCAGCCGATCCCGTTGATGCCGAAGCCGCTGACGCCGCAGAGCCTGCGCCCCGAGGACGCCTGGGGCATCACGCCGATCGACCGGGCCTGGTGCAGAAACCGGATCGGGGAGCTCCGGCATGACGGAGTCTATGCGCCCCCGAGCGAGAGAGGCACCATCGCCTATCCCGGCTTCATCGGTGGCATGGAGTGGGGTGGAGTCGGATACGACGAGGCGAGCGGCCTGCTCGTCACCAACACGAACCGGTTCGCGACGGTCTCGACGCTGATCCCACGAGACATCGCGGACATCACACCCGTGCCGGAGGAGGGCGACCGGTTCAGCGTCGCCGAGCAGGCAGGCACGCCATACGCCGTGAAACGAGAACCGCTCCTCTCGCCGCTTGGGCTTCCGTGCTCTCCGCCGCCGTGGGGCATGCTCCACGCGGTCGACATACGCACAGGCGAACTCGCTTGGGAGGTCCCGCTAGGCACGTTGACCGATGTCACAAGAGTGGGGTCGCCGGAGCGCTGGGGCTCACCCAATCTCGGTGGCCCGCTCATCACGGGCGGCCTGATCTTCATCGGCGCAACCATGGATCGACAGCTGCGGGCGTTCGACCTGGCGACCGGCGACCTCCTATGGAAGGACGACCTCCCAGCCTCGGCGCAGTCGTCGCCGATGACCTACCGGGCGCGAACGGGCGGACGCCAGTATGTGGTCGTGACGGCAGGTGGACACGACGGCCTCGGTACGCACATGGGCGACTATGTGGTGGCCTATGCGCTTCCCACCGGAGACCGTTGAGCTAGAAGCTGCCGAACTTCAGCGTCACGACTCCCGCAAGCCCCGAGATATCCCCGTCTCGAAGGTCGAACAGCTCCACGTCCCGCACGAACCGGTAGCTCACCCCGAGCCCGGCCCGGAAGAACCTCGTGACGTTCAGGACGACGGCCAACTCAGGCTCTGTGATGAAGAACGCATCGTCGTCCTGGTTGCCGGACTGGCCCTGGGGATTCCAGACCAGACCGCCTGCCCCTATCAGCACGCCCGCAGAGAAATGCACCAGCTCATCCGGTCGGAGCACGTACGTGAGCTCGAGTCCTCCATAGCCCATCGCAAGCCTACCGCGATCTCCAGGGGCGTTCATGACGTGCTCGAAGTTGCCCACGTTGGCTAGCCCGTAACCTCCGGCCCCAACCACGAACGAACCGTTGATGATCCAGCCGCCCCGCCCTCCCACGAGCACTCCGAATCTGTTGTCGATCTCGGTGAACTTCACGACAGGTGCTCCGAACCCTCCGTGCCGGAGGTCACCTTCCATGAGCGTTTCCTGTGCGCTCAACGCACCGTGGCCCAAGAACACGCCGGCTACCAGGAGCCAACCGATCGATCTGGGGGTTCTCATCGCTGACCCACCTGATTCAGAAGCGTCGTAGTCGC
This sequence comes from Gemmatimonadota bacterium, assembly GCA_039590285.1. Classification (GTDB taxonomy): domain Bacteria; phylum Gemmatimonadota; class Gemmatimonadetes; order Palauibacterales; family Palauibacteraceae; genus Benthicola. The sequence goes on along the minus strand of JBDHFS010000360.1, from coordinate 203 downwards.
CCGAGCTCGGCTTCACGCCGTGCACCGACTCGTGTTCTAGGCTAAACGAGGTCGGGGCGACGGTCTGTCGGGCCCAACCCGAAGTGACAGTAGGGCGGTGCCCTCAGTCAGGGACGACCGCGGGAGCCGTAGCCGACACTTCCCACGCGCGCATCAGCCGCTACCCGACAGACGTCACGCCGCGTCGGCTCCAGGGTTATGAG
>JBDHFS010000359.1:0-2691 GCA_039590285.1 Gemmatimonadota bacterium | reverse complement strand
GATGGTTGAGCGGATCAAGCACCCCGGGGCCGGAATCGTTCGCATCGCCGTGGTCGGGAAGTACACGTCCCTGGTTGACTCGTATAAGTCGATCCAGGAAGCCCTGATTCATGGAGGGATCGCCAACGACGTCGGAGTGCAGATCGACTGGCTTTCGTCCGAGGCGATCGATGAACAGGGAACCGAGGTTCTGGCACCCTATCACGGCGTGCTCATACCCGGAGGATTCGGGCAGCGTGGTATCGAGGGAATGGTCGACACCGTCCAGCACTTGAGGGAAGAAGGCGTGCCCTTCTTTGGAATCTGCCTCGGTCTTCAGTGCGCCATTATAGAGTTGGCTCGCAATGTCTGTGGCCTGACCGGGGCCGATTCATCGGAGTTCGAGCCGGAGACCCCGCATCCGGTGATATCCCTGCTCGACTCGCAGCTTAAGGTGACGATGAAGGGGGGCACGATGCGGCTCGGCGCGTATCCGGCACACCTCGTTGAGGGCAGCCGTGTAAGGGACCTCTACGGGGAGGCTGAGATCTCCGAGAGGCACCGGCATCGGTACGAGGTAAACAACGACTATCGCGAGCCCCTCGCCAAGGCCGGGATGGTGTTCAGCGGTCTTTCACCGGATGGCGGGCTCGTGGAGATCATCGAGCTGGCCGATCATCCACACTTCGTGGCCACCCAGTTTCATCCTGAGCTCAAATCGCGACCGACCCGAGCCCATCCGCTGTTTGCTGCCTTCATCACTGCGGCACGGAAACGGCGAGACGTATCACGCGAGGGTGCCGGACGGGACACGGAGGCGCCGGCCCGGTGGCAGCCGGCCGGCAGCCAGTGAGCCTCTTCGATACGGGAGGGAGTCTTCTCCTCATAGCGGGCCCCTGTGTCCTCGAGGACGACGAGCTCAATCTCCTGGTGGCCAGGCACGTGAGCGAAGTAGCCGGTCGGCTGGGCGTTCCCGCTGTGTTCAAGGCCTCCTTCGACAAAGCCAATCGGACGAGCCTGGCCTCCCCGCGCGGTCCGGGCCTGACCGAAGGCGTCGACAGGTTGCGGATCGTGAGCGGGGAGACGGGGCTCAGGGTCCTCACGGACATCCATCTTCCCTCGCAGGCCGAGGCGGTCACGGATGTGGTGGACGCCCTGCAGATTCCGGCGTTCCTTTGCCGACAGACCGACCTGCTCCTGGCTGCCGGAGCCACTGGGCTTCCGGTCAATGTCAAGAAGGGCCAGTGGCTCGCGCCGGAGGACATGCGGCACCCGGTGGAAAAGCTCCGCTCGGCAGGCGCCGGTGAGGTGGCCGTGACCGAAAGGGGCACCGCGTTCGGCTACGGACGCTGGATCGTCGACATGAGGGGCTTCGAACTGATGCGCGAGGCCTGCCGGTGTCCGGTGTTCTTCGACGCTACGCATTCGATCCAGCTGCCCGGTGGTGCGGCGGGCGGCGTGGCGAGTGGTGGGGAGCCGGAGCTCATCGGTGTGCTTGCCAGGGCCGCCGTGGCGGCCGGTGCCGAGGGCCTGTTCGTGGAAACGCATCCGGAACCGGCGACCGCCCCGTCGGACGGTGGCAACATGCTGCGTCTGGATCACCTGGAACCCCTTCTGGAGAGCCTGTTGTCCGTGCACGAGGCCGTCCGGAGCTCCAGGGAGGGGCTGTGAGCGCGTCGTTGGGAGAAAGGGGTCCGCGTGTCCGCGCCGTGCTGCTCGACGCGGATGGCGTGATGACGGACGGAGGCCTCTATCTGGAGTCCAGTAACGGTGTAACCTCCGAGGGGCGTCGCTTCCACGTGCACGACGGAATCGCGATCCACATGTTGCGTCGAGCGGGCATTCTCGTCGCGATCGTCTCGGGAAAGATCTCGGCCCCGGTGCGTGAGCGAGCGGAAGCTCTGGGGATCGATGAGATTCACCAGGTCAGTCCGCATGGAAAGCTGGCCGCCGTGGAGGGTATTCTCCGCCGACACGAGATACCCTGGGCGGAGGCAGCCTTTCTGGGAGACGATCTGGCCGACCTTCCGGTCATGCGAGAAATAGGACTTCCGGCCGCCGTCGCGAACGCCGTGCAGGAGGTCCGGGACGTGGCCATTTGGCGGGGCAGAATCGCTGGGGGCCACGGCGCCGTTCGGGAGTTTGCCGAAGCCCTCCTGAGCGCGCGTGGAGAGTGGACCACCCTGGTCGAGGGATATGTTGCCGAGTGCTACGACGCGTGGAAGGAACAGACCGGTGACTGACGGAGGGACCCGACACAGGCCGCATGGACCGATCGCTCGGACAAGCGATGCGGCGGACGAACGAATCATCGCGCGTGGCCGGGAGGTGCTTCGCATAGAGAGCGAAAGCGTAGCTTCCCTGGGAGAGCGTCTCGAGGCATCGTTCGCTGCCGCGGTTCGCCTGATCGACCAGGCGGTGGGAAGGGTGGTCGTCACCGGGATGGGGAAGTCGGGCAATGTCGCTCGCAAGGTCGCGTCGACCTTCTCCTCAACGGGCACGCCCGCGATCTTCCTGCACCCCGTGGAGGCGGCTCACGGTGACGTGGGCGTACTGGTGGCCGGGGATGTCGTTCTGGCCATATCGAAGAGCGGGGAGTCCGATGAGCTGGAGAGTCTCATGCCCGTCATCGGACGGCTCGGTATTCCGGTGGTCGCTCTCACCTCCGAGACGGGTTCGAAGTTGGCCGAGCGGGCGGATCTCGTGTTGGAC
>JBDHFS010000358.1:0-2695 GCA_039590285.1 Gemmatimonadota bacterium | reverse complement strand
GGCGAAGTCGAAGTCGGGTCGGCGAGGTCAGGCCGTGCCGGCCCGCAAGGCCTTCAGGTAGTCGCGATTGAGGCGCGCGATCACGTCGATGCTGATCTCCTTCGGGCAGGCGATCTCACAGGCGCCCGTGTTCGTGCAATTGCCGAAGCCCTCGGCGTCCATCTGCTCGATCATCCGCAGCACCCGCTGCAGGCCCTCGGGCTCGCCCTGCGGAAGCACGTTGAGGTGTGACACCTTGGCCGCGGTGAAGAGCATGGCGGACGCGTTCGGGCACACCGCCACGCAGGCGCCGCAGCCGATGCAGGAGGCCGCGTCCATGGCCCATTCCGCGTCATCCTTCGCGACCGGCAGCGAGTTGGCCTCCGGAGCGCTTCCCGTGCGCGCGCCGATGTATCCGCCGGCCGCGATGATGCGGTCGAAGGCGGCCCGGTCCACGATCAGGTCTCGAAGGATGGGGAACGAGCCGGCCCGCCAGGGCTCGATCCATACTTCGTCTCCGTCCGAAAAGCTCCTCATGTGCAGCTGGCAGGTGGCCGTGGCGCGGTGCGGTCCGTGTGGATTGCCGTCGATCACCAGCCCACACGAGCCGCAGATGCCCTCGCGGCAATCGTCCTCCCAGGCGATGGGCTCCTCGCCGGCCTCCATGAGGCGCTCGTTGACCACGTCGAGCATCTCGAGAAACGACATGTGCTCGCTTACGTCGGTCGCCTCGTGTCGCTCGAACCGCCCCCGGGCGTCCGGGCCTTCCTGCCGCCACACGTGCAGAGTCAGGTTCACTTGTAGCTCCGGGTGCTCGGCGGCACGTGCTCGAACTCCAGGCTCTCACGATGTTCGCGCGGCTCCGAATCGACTCCCGTATGCTCCCACACCGACGCATGCATGAAGTTCTCGTCGTCGCGCCGCGCCTCGCCCTCCGGCGTCTGGTGTTCCTCTCGAAAGTGACCGCCGCACGACTCCTCGCGCACCAGCGCATCCCGACACATGAGCTCACCCAGCTCGAGGAAGTCCGCGATTCGGCCGGCCCGCTCCAGGTTCTGGTTCAGCCGGTCGCCGGTCCCGATCACCGCCCCGTCTTCCCAGAACTCCTGCCTGAGCTCCGGAATCCGGTCGAGCGCCTTGCGCAGGCCTTCCGCATCGCGCGACATCCCGCACTCGTCCCACATCAGCCGCCCCAGCTCGCGGTGGATCGCGTCCACGGTACGCGAGCCGTCCAGGTTCACGAGGCGATCGACGCGCTCCCACACCTCGTCCACCACCCGGCGCACGTCGGGGTGATCGCCATCGATCGGGTCGAGCGGGTTGTTCGCGATGTAGTTGCCGATCGTGTTGGGGACGATGAAGTACCCATCCGCCAGGCCCTGCATCAGGGCGCTCGCACCCAGACGGTTCGCCCCGTGATCGCTGAAGTTGCACTCCCCGATCGCGTGCAGGCCCGGCAGAGTGGTCATCAGGTCGTAGTCCACCCACAGCCCGCCCATCGTGTAGTGGGGAGCCGGGTAGATGCGCATCGGAACCGTGTACGGATCCTCGCCCGTGATCCGCTCGTACATCTCGAACAGGTTGCCGTAGCGCTCCTCCACGCCATCCCGGCCCAGGCGCTGAATGGCGTCGGCGAAATCCAGGTACACTCCGAAGCCGGTCGGACCCACGCCGCGTCCCTGGTCCGCCTGATCCTTGGCGCGCCGCGAAGCGAGGTCGCGCGGCACCAGGTTGCCGAAGCTCGGATACATGCGCTCCAGGTAATAGTCCCGCTCCGCTTCCGGTATGTCATTGGCCGGGCGGGCATCGCCGGCCTGCTCGGGAACCCAGATACGCCCGTCGTTACGCAGCGACTCGCTCATCAGAGTGAGCTTGGACTGATACTCTCCGGCCTGCGGGATACAGGTCGGATGGATCTGCGTGTAGCACGGGTTGGCGAAGCCGGCTCCCCGCCGGTGCGCCCGCCACGCCGCGGTCACGTTGCACTTCATGGCGTTGGTGGACAGGTAGAACACGTTGCCGTAGCCGCCCGTCCCCAGCACCACGGCGTCGGCGAGCCAGCTCTCGATCGCGCCCGTGACCAGATTGCGGGTCACGATTCCGCGCGCCTTTCCGTCCACCACGATCACGTCCATCATCTCGTGGCGGTTTTGCATGTTCACGGTGCCGGCCCGCACCTGGCGTTCCAGCGCCTGATACACCCCGAGCAGAAGCTGCTGGCCCGTCTGTCCCCGCGCGTAGAAGGTGCGTGACACCTGGGCCCCGCCGAACGACCGGTTGGCCAGCAGGCCCGAGTATTCGCGGGCGAAGGGCACGCCCTGAGCGACGCACTGGTCGATGATCTCGACGCTGATCTGCGCCAGCCGGTACACGTTGGCCTCGCGAGACCGGAAGTCACCGCCCTTCACCGTGTCGTAGAACAGCCGCCAGATGCTGTCGCCGTCATTCTGGTAGTTCTTGGCGGCGTTGATGCCCCCCTGAGCGGCAATGCTGTGGGCGCGCCGCGGACTGTCGTGGAAGGTGAAACAGTCCACCCGGTAGCCCAGCTCGCCCATCGTTGCGGCCGCGGCGCCACCGGCCAGCCCAGTCCCCACCACGATGACGCGGTGCCGACGCTTGTTGGCGGGGTTCACCAGCTTCATCTCGAAGCGGTGACGGTCCCACTTCTCCTGGATCGTCCCGGAAGGGATCTTCGGGATCAGATTCATGGCCCTGC
>JBDHFS010000357.1:0-2703 GCA_039590285.1 Gemmatimonadota bacterium | reverse complement strand
GGCTCTGATGAAGGAGGCATACGGGTCGCCCAGCTCCACGAGAAGCCCTCCGATGGCCTTGTCGTACAGCTCCTGCGGCGACACCTCCTCCACGTAGTTGTCGCTGACGAAACGGATCACCGTCTCGAGCAGCGCCTCCGAGGGGAGGGCGCCGCCGTCCGCCTGCAGGAGCCAGCCACCGCTGGCCAGCGTAACCATGCCCACGACGAGCGATGCCGCCCAGGAACGTCGCAGCCTCATCCGGCCTCCATCCAGAATCTGATCTTGTGTCGACGGCGGGAACGACCGATCGTGCCCGCACTTCTTGAAACTCGCAGGCACACGAAAGGTTTCACGAGTCGTCCCGGAACCGGTCGGGCCATCGGTGTGACAGGGCACTCCAGATGGCGTCCTGCACGCTCTCCACCGTCCCGTAGCTCGGAATCGTGATGACGCCCGGTTCGCCCGCCGCCAGCGTCTCGTAGGCGCCCGCCACCAGGCGATGGAAATCCGCGTCCTCCCGCTCCAGACGGTCGGCTTGACCGTGCTGCCGGCCGCGCCCCACGGCTGGATCCAAGGACAGCAGCACCGTCGCGTCCGCCTTTAGATCACCCGTGGCGAACGCGTTCATCTCACGCACCCGCTCCAACCCGAGGCCGCGTGCCAGGCCCTGATACGCGAACGTGGACAGCTCGAATCGGTCGGCCAGCACGAGCTCACCACGCTCCAACGCCGGTCTGACCACTTTGCGTACGAACTCCGCCCGCGACGCCAGATAGAGCAGCAGCTCGGTCTCAGGATACACCGGTGTGTCTGGATCCAGCACCAGCTGCCGGATCCGTTCGCCGGCGGGGGTGCCACCCGGCTCCCTGATCAGCAGGTGTGCGATGTTCTGTCGGTCGAGACGCTCCGACAGACAACGGATGTGTGTGGACTTCCCGGAACCTTCCACCCCTTCGAAGGCGATGAAGAGCCCGGCACCGGTCGGTGTTTCGCTCAACGGTCTCCTGTTTCCATATGCGGGAATCGGCGCCCCGTCGGCGCCGATCTCAAGCCCCTGGTTCCCGTCGCCTCATATCTCGACGGCGTCAGATCCGCCCGACCCTGCGTCCGCAGTGGGTCCGGCGGCTACTCGTAGTACTCGACTCCCAGATGTGTGATCTGCTCCTCGCCCATCATCCACCGCAGCGTGTTCTTGAGCTTCCAATGCTGGATGAAGATGTCATGTTCCGGGTACAGGCCCGGCACCGTCTGGGGGCTCTTGAAGTAGAACGACAGCCACTCCTGAACGCCGTGCATACCGGCCCGGCTCGCCAGGTCCATGAACAGCGCCAGATCCAGAACGATCGGCGCCGCCAGGATCGAGTCCCGACAGAGAAAGTCTATCTTGATCTGCATCGGGTATCCCATCCACCCGAAGATGTCGATGTTGTCCCAACCCTCTTTGTTATCGCCCCGCGGCGGGTAGTAGTTGATCCGCACCTTGTGGTACATATCCTGATACAGGTCTGGATACATGTCGGGCTGGAGGATGTACTCCAGCACGCCGAGCTTCGACTCTTCCTTCGTCTTGAAGCTCTCGGGATCGTCGAGCACCTCGCCATCCCGGTTCCCCAGGATGTTCGTCGAGAACCAGCCCGCCAGCCCCAGCATCCTGGCCTTGAGCCCGGGAGCGAGGATCGTCTTCATGAGGGTCTGGCCCGTCTTGAAGTCCTTGCCTCCGATCGGCACCTGGTGGCGCCTGGACAGCTCGAGCATGGCGGGCAGATCGACGGTCAGGTTCGGCGCGCCATTGGCGAACGGGACTCCCTCCTGAAGAGCCGCGTAGGCGTAGAGCATCGAGGGCGCGATCGCATCGTGGTTATCGCGCATGGCCTGCTCCAGGGACTCCACCGTGTCGTGCACCGGCTCCGGCGTCAGGAAGATCTCGGTCGACGCGGCCCAGACCATGACGAGCCGGTCACATCCGTTCTCTTCCTTGAAGCGCCGAATGTCCTCTCGCAGCTGCTCCGCCAGCTCCATCTTGTTGGCGCCCGTCTTGACATTCGGTCCATCGAGTTTCTTGACGTAGGCCTTATCGAACACCGCCGTCATCGGTTTGACGGTCTTCATGAAGTCGGCGATGGGCTCGAGATCCTCCGGCCGAAGCACGCCGCACACGCGGGCCGACTCGTACGCGTCATCCGGAATCGGGTCCCACGCCCCGAACACGATCTCATCCAGCTCGGCCAGTGGCACGAACTCCTTCACGAGCGGCACACGGCTGTCGGTGCGCTTCCCCAGCCGGATCGTGTTCATCTGCGTGATCGAGCCGATCGGCTTGCTCAAGCCTCGTCGTACCGCCTCGACGCCCGCGATGAAGGTCGTGGACACGGCGCCGAGCCCCACCAGAAGAACACCCAGGCGGCCCTCCGCGGGCGCGATCTCCCTGCCGACATTCTGTTCACTCATTGTATAGAATCCACCTTAGCTAATATGGGTCAATGTTCATGTTTATCTAATTTTCTGCGAAGCCAATCCGGTACCTTTCGAACCGCATCACCGACGGCGACTCCTTCGGGACGGGTGTTACGGTACACCCACCAGATGCGCTGCAGTACGGTCAGGTTAGTCAGGATGGCGAGGCCCCACAGTACCACGCGAAGAACCGCACCGTTCCCCTGCTCACCGAAGAACAGGGCGGCGGCGCCGATCAGGATGACGCGCTCCGCCCTCTGCATGAAT
>JBDHFS010000356.1:0-2714 GCA_039590285.1 Gemmatimonadota bacterium | reverse complement strand
ATTTGTTCGATCCGACGATCGACCTGCAGGTTCCTCTCGAGGTTCAGTACGGTGATAGGCGAACGCGGGCGTGGAACCGAATCATCGGGACGCTCCAAACCGAGTACGGGCGGGTCGTGAGTCGAGCGAAGGGTTGAGGTCGGCCTCAGGCGTCTATCTCGTACTCTTTCAGCTTCCTGTAGAGCGTTCGCTCCCCGATCCCGAGTTGCTCTGAGGCGCGGCGGCGGTTTCCTCCCACCGCCTGGAGTGTGGCGATGATCGCTGCACGCTCCAGCTCTTCCATCGTCATCCCCGGGCGGAAGTTTACTATGTCCCCATCGGCCTCCACCGCAGCTGGCGGGATGTCCTCATCGGCCGCAGCGTCACCGATCTCATCTGGCGCCCCAGCCGGCGCACCCGCCGCCTCCTGAGGCAGCTCTACAATCCGGGCCTCCCTGGCCCCGGCCAGCTCGGGGTGCCGCCGCATATACCGCTCAAACTCGCGCCTCAGGTCATCGATGTCGAACTTCAAGTCGACGAGCGTGCGGAAGATGAACTCCATCTCGGGCAGCTGCGCCGGTGTGGCTTCACCGTCGCCGGCGGCCTCCACCCGGAGCACAGGCGTCCTGGCAATGACTGGACTGGGCAGGGAGCGCTCTGCGCCCCGGCGCACCTCCGGCGGTATGTCCACTGGCCGAATGATCGAACCCGGGGCGAGCACGACCATCGACTCGACGAGATTCCTCAGCTCCCGGACGTTCCCAGGCCAAGCATAGCGAACGAGTATGTCCATCGCGTCCGGCGCGATGCCCTTGAACTCCTTCTGATGTTCGCGACTCAGCTCGCGGATAAACTCATGCACAAGCAGCGGTATGTCCTCCCGACGTTCGTTGAGGCGCGGCATGTGGATATGCAGAACATTCAGTCGGTAGTAAAGATCGCGCCGAAACTCGCCCAGTTCCACAGCTTCGCGGAGGTCGCGGTTTGTAGCCGCGATGACCCTTACGTTCACCTTGATAGACTCGCTACCGCCAACCCTCATGAATTCCCGCTGCTCTAACACCCGGAGCAGGCGCGTCTGCGGTCCAGCTGACATCTCAGCGATTTCGTCCAGGAAGATGGTTCCCTCGTTGGCAAGCTCGAACATGCCCTTACGCAGAGAACTCGCCCCAGTGAATGCTCCCTTCTCGTGGCCGAACAGCTCGGACTCCAGCAGTGTCTCCGGCAGAGCCGCAATGTTGACTGCGATGAAGGGATTGCCACGGCGAGTGGAGAGTTTATGCAGCCCACGGGCAACCAGCTCTTTCCCCGTACCGCTCTCACCCGTAATCAGGACCGTCGATCCCACGGGTGCAATCTGCGCGATGCTTTCGGCCACCTCCTCGATGGCCTCAGACTTTCCGACCATTCCCAGCTCGGTCTGGAGGCGCTTTCGGCGAATCAAGCGATGGACGGCGAGCGCGACCTCCTCAGGGTCGATTGGCTTGATGAAGTGCTCATCGATGCCCAACTCCGCCGTCAATCCCGCGGTTACCGCCTCGCCCTCATCGAACAATGCGATCACGGGTATGTGACGGCCGCTCTCGAAGACTCCGAGTATGAGTTCCTCGGCCGCAGAGGCGCGGACGGCGCCCGTGACGATTAGTGCCGCCTCGCCCTCTGGAGCCGATTCAAGAGCTAGACGGGCGTCTTGCGGCTCCGAGGCGGTACGAACCTGGTCACCCGCGTCGAGCGCCGTCTGCAGCTGCCGCGCAGCCTCCAAGTCGGCCGTAGTCATCAGGATCAGCGCCATCGGGCCGTTCCGTCCAGGAGTTTCGTTTCATAGCATGACATGCATACCTCAGGCATGCTCGGTGCGGCCGCCCAGCAGTTCAACGGCGTGCGGCACCACTTCCTCGAGCACATCGAGTCCGCTTCTGACTGCCTTCTCGCTGCCGGCCAGATTGACGATCAGCGTTCGGCTGCGAATTCCGGCGACGCCACGGCTCAACACGGCGAACGGCGTATCACGAAGACCATCGGCGCGCAGCCGCTCGGCAATACCGGGTGCAAGCCTCCGCAACACCGTCGAAGTCGCCTCAGGCGTCACATCGCGCGGCCCGAAACCCGTGCCACCGAGAGTGACGACCAAGTCAACCTTGCCGCTGTCCGCCCAACGCACGAGGATCGAGGAGATGGCTTCGGCTTCGTCCGCTGTCACGGCGTGTTCGAATAGCGACCACCCGTGGCGTGCGATCCTCTCAACCGCATACTGTCCAGACATGTCCTCGCGCTTCCCAGCAGCGACGCCGTCGCTTACGGTCAGGACCGCGACCCGAATCACCGCTTTATCGAGCCCCCTTTGTAGAAGGGCATGCGGGTCACCTCCGCCGGCATAGCCCGATCCCTTATCATGATCTCGACCTCTGTGCCAGGCTCGGCGTGTTCCCTCGGGAGGTAGCCAGTCCCTATTCCCTGCCCCACGCTCGGTCCCACAGTACCGCTGCGAACCGTGCCCACCGCTTCGCCGTGGGAGCGGATCACATAACCAGGGCGCGGGAATCCTTTGTGCTTCAGCGTGAACCCGCTGAGCTTTCGGGCCACACCTCGCTCCTTCTGAGTCACCAGAGCGCCCTGGCCGACGAACTCACCTTTGTTCAACTTGACTGTCCAGCCGAGGCCAGCTTCCAACGGTGACGTCTCCTCGTCGATGTCGTTACCGTACAGAGCGTAGCCCATCTCGAGGCGAAGAGTGT
>JBDHFS010000355.1:0-2718 GCA_039590285.1 Gemmatimonadota bacterium | reverse complement strand
GCCGATCTGTTCATGAACGAGCTGACCATCGGTGTGTCCTACTTCCTGGGCGGGCCGAAGGACTCCGATAAGGACGGAGTGTACAATCGTGGCGACCTGTGCCCGGACACTCCGCTCGGCGTCATCGTCGACGACCATGGGTGCCCGATGGACTCGGATCTCGACGGCGTTCCCGACGGTTGGGACCAGTGCCCGAATACGCCGCGCGGCGCCACCGTGGACGAGTACGGATGCCCGTGGGACGAGGACCTGGACATGGTGCTCAACGGCCTCGACAAGTGCCCAGACACGCCGCCGGGAGCGCTCGTCGACGTGGACGGCTGTCCGTTCGACACGGATAACGACGGTTACCTGGACGGCATCGATCGCTGCCCGGACACTCCCGAAGGAGCCGTGGTGGATGACACGGGCTGCAGCGAGATTCAGGAAGGCATCCAGGAAGGTCTACTCGTCCTGCACAACGTGTACTTCGACTTCGACGAGGACACGCTGCGGCCCGAGTCGCTGCCGATTCTGGACCATGTGGGGCTGGCGCTCATGCAGCGCCCCGGAATCAAGTTCGAGGTCCAGGGACACACGGACGGGGTCGGTACCATGGAATACAACCTGGAACTGAGCGACCGACGGGCCACCACCGTGCTGACGTACCTGATCGACAATTTCCCCGAGCTCGATCCGGATCTGTACTCGTCCCGCGGCCTCGGCGAGAACCGTCCGCTCGCGACGAACGAGACTCCGGAGGGAAGGCAGGAGAACCGGCGCGTGGAGTTCCGGGAGATCGACTAGCTCCAGCGAGTGTCCGGCGCTCGGAGCGGGCGTCGGTGCGCGTCATGCCGTAAGCAGAAGCCGGCCGGGATCGATTCCCGGCCGGCTCTGCTTTGGCCCACGTGGCGCCCGATGGAATCCGATCCCAGTGGCGTTGGGGAGGGCCGGCTGAACCGACCCGGTCTCTAGAAGATGAATCCCGGGGGCTGCTCGGACTCGGCGAACTCCCACATGATCCAGAACACGAGCCGTACGAGCCGGGTCGTTTTCTCGTAGTCGAGAAGGTCCGCTTCGTCGGAGGGCCGGTGGTAGTCCTCGTGCAGTCCACTCGTCAGGAACATCACGGGCACACCGTAGGGGATGAACGGCGCCTGGTCGGAGCGGTTCACGAGGTTGTCGCTGGGCCAGGGATCCGTCAGCAGTGCCATGTTGAGCTCCGGGTGGGCCTCCGACACCCGGCTCGCTCGCTCGAAGACGTCGGAATCGGGCTGTGTCACGGCCACGACCGTGTCCGTCCAGTTACGGCCTATCATATCGAGGTTGATCATGGCATCCATACTTCCCACCGGCGCGGCCGCGGACCCCGTGAAGTACCAGGAGCCGAGCAGCCCTCTCTCCTCACCGCTGAACAGGACGAACATGACGGACCTGCGAGGTGGCGTGTCGAGGCTCGCGAGCGCCTCCGCGATCTCGAGCACGGCCGCCGTTCCCGAGCCATTGTCGTCCGCCCCGTTGTAGATCGAATCTCCCTCGATGGCGGCGCGGATCCCCACGTGATCGAAATGCGCCCCGATGACTACGTGACGGTCCGCAAGCACCGGATCGGATCCCGGAAGGCGGGCGATCACGTTCATGGCCTGGGCCGGGTCATCAGGAGCCGCCATGTACCACTGGAGGTAACCATCCTCACCCGCTTCTTGGAGGCCCATTCCGGCGAATTCGGCGGCCGCCCACAGCGCGACTTCCTCGAGCTCTGGACTCGGCGTGGCCCGGCCCATCATCGAGTCGTGTGCCACGAGCCCTACTCGATTCGAGATATCGGCCGCCGTGATCGTCGCCACGGCCCCCGCCCCGTCGGGCGGGGGATCGGCGAGACTCGGAATCTCCGGATCGCCGTTGTCGTTTCCGGTGGGCGGATCGGAATCGCCGCATCCTGCCAGGAGAAGAGCCCAAACGACCATCGTCACGGAGAAATATCGGGACAGGACAGGCACGATCGGACGATTCCCGCCGCCGCGAGACATCCTGGCGCTCTCGAGCATGTTGCCTCCTGACCGCCCGTTCGACCTCAGGGGGAGGTGGGGAGATCGGCGGTCTCTATATCAATAACGTATGAGGCCCTGACTTCCTCACCGTTGATCACGGCCAGCTCGACGCGGTATCGACCCGCCTCCGCGGGAAGCAGTGCGTCCGCCGCCAGGGTCGTCGAACCGTGAGGGGGAATACACGCCCGAGGGGCATCGGGATCCGCCGCCGCAGGGAGGGGAAGCGGCTCGACGCGGAGCCACCCGCCTTGGTCGTTGCGCTCGACGCGGAGGAACCGCGCGCGACACCCGCGGCTTCGCCCGGCCCCCACGTTTCGCACGCGCAGGGACAGCCGGATTCCGCCGTCGACGGGTCGCACCCGGAGCTCCGCCGGGAGGCGCAGCCTGGGTCGCCAGTACCAGCGGGCCAGGCGCCACAAGCCGCCGGCGGTGAGCAGGGCGAGCGCCAGGACCAGGGTTCTCGTCAGCATCAGACGAAATCGACAGCCCCGGCCCCTCGCACACAACAACCGCTCCGGGTCGCCGCACTTGTTCCATGGATGACCCACGCCTACCGTATCGGTATTCCGACACGAAGGTCCGCTTTGGGACTCGAGGTCGGCCGGCGATCGCCGCCTTAACGGGGCTCACCATGATCGATCAGCTGAACGCGGCGTTCACCGAGCGGTATGTGGTCGAACGCGAGTTG
>JBDHFS010000354.1:0-2723 GCA_039590285.1 Gemmatimonadota bacterium | reverse complement strand
GGGTCTCGCCACGGCATGTGACGAGGGAGAGATGCGGGTTCGGTTGCAGACGGCCCTCCTCGGCGACGCGGACACCGATTTCACGATCGAGCGTTGCGTTCTGGACCACGCGACCTACCTGCTCGAAGAGGACCGCTGCCACCTCACCTATGCGATCGGTGTTCGTCACGATCCGAGCGGATTTCTCTCGTCGACGCGGGTCAGTGCCCGGATTTTCTCGGACCCGATGACCTGCCAGAGATACTTCGAGGATCGGCTCGTCCCCCTTGTCGAACTGACGTCGGGTCGCGTGGAGACGAGCCCGTTTCGCTCCCCGGTGGCGATGCTGGCGTCGCTGAGCATGGTCGTCTCTGTTTTTCCGATCGACGGCGAACTGCCCACGCTCAGGGACGTGACCGATTCTCAGCGGATGATCGAGGTCTTCGGAGAGATTCTTCCTGTCGTCTTGAACGAGGACGTCACGGTCGACGGCTGCGGGGTAGAGCTCTTCCAGTACAAGCGTCGAAACCGCTGCGTGCTTCGCTACGGTGTCGATGTCAGGCGAAGGGGAGCCGAGTCATCCGAAGCGATGGTCATCTACGGCAAGGTTCACTCCCTGGCGGCGAGCAAGATGGCGGATGGCGCGATCGAGGCGCTGCGCGCGCACGTGTCAGGCAACGAGGGTGTTTACCAGTTCAACATTCCGCGGCTGCTCGACTTCCGGAAAGACCTGCAGCTCACGCTGCTGGAGGCCATCCCGGGCGCGCGGCGGATCGCCAAGCAGCTCAAAAAATGGGGGCACGCGGCCCCGGGCTCGAAGTCCCGGCTGCCGTTGGAGAATGATCTCGACGTCTGCGCTCGCATTGCGGCCGTTCTTCACACGTCAGGGATTGGGCTGGGTCAAACGCGCACGTTCGAGGATGAGCTGGAAGGCCTGCGTCTGGCGATATCGAGTGCCCGGCGGGTATCGCCTGAGTTCGGCCGGCAGCTGATGGGATGGCACGAGCAGATCAGGGCGCTCGCGCAGGCAACGAAGCCCTTGTCGCTTTGCTTCAACCACGGCGATTTCAAGTCCAGCCAGGTGCTCTTCGACGGCGAGGTCGGTGGGCTCGTGGACTTCGACACCGTCTGTCAGGCGGAAGCGGCCCGTGACCTGGGGCAGTTTCTGACCTACCTGCGGATCGTCGTTCTCAAAGTACACGGTACCGCCTCCGGTGCGCTCGCGGAGGAGCTCGTCGGCCGCTTCGTGGATGCGTATGTGGTGTCCTGCGGTGAGGAGCTGGAGGATGAGGAACGATTGCGGGCTCGGGTCCTGCTTTACGAAGCATGGGCCGCTCTCCGTCTGGCCCTGAAGAGCTGGCAGAAGTTCAAGAGCGAGCGACTCGAACGCGCGATCACGGTACTCGGCGGCACGCTCTCGAGGGGTGGATTCCTGGGCGCCTCGGCCGGGAGGGGGCCTCGCCGATTCCCGGCGGCGTCGAGGGGAGCGATCCCCGCGGCAAATCCAGACAGTATGTTACACAAAAAGTTCGATTCAGGTTAATATGACGGTCAACCAGTTAGCCCGTCACCAAGAGCCAGTGCGGGCCTCAGCTCCCGGTGGCCTTATCATGCGCCAAATACAATGTCACTATCAGCAACTCGTGATAGCTTTCTCCGGGGCATTGCTCGTGATTGCGATCTCTGGAGGGCCCGCGTGCGCCCATCCGCCCCGCGAGGATCGGATCACCGTCCTTTCCCATGCGATCGACCATGATCCCGGGCAGGCCCACCTTCACTGGGAGCGGGGCGAGGTGCTGCGGCGTGAGGGTGAGTTCCTGCCGGCGCGGGCGGACTTCGAGCGGGCGCTGGAGATCGACCCGGGGTTCTCGGAAGCACGACTCTCACTCGCCGTTCTCTTCCTGGAGAGCGGATCTCCGGGGCGGGCTCTGCGCGAACTCGGTCGTTTTCTGGAAATCCATCCGGAGAACGGACTCGGGATTCTCACCCGCGCCCGCGTGCGGGTGGCGCTGAACCAGCTGAACGCCGCGGTCGCCGACATGGACCGCGCGATCGAGTTGCTCGAACGCCCGACACCGGATCTCTACCTGGAGCGAGCCCGGCTCGCTTCCGGCCTGGGCTCTTCATTCCTGGATCAGGCAATCGTCGGCCTGGACGAAGGCGTCGACCGCTTCGGGAACCTGCCGACGCTTCAGCTCTATGCCGTCGAGCTCGAATTGCGCGCGAATCGACCGGACGCCGCCCTCGCGCGCCTCGGTAAGCTGCTCCCGGTTTACCCTCGACGGGAGAGCCTCCTCGCGAGGCAGGGGGATATCTTGCGCCTCAGCGGCCGCACGCTCGAGGCCCAGGCCGCGTACACAGCCGCCGTCGATGAGCTGGCGCGGCTCACTCCCGAAGTCCGACGCCGTCCGGCGACCGCGGCCCTCGAGGAACGCCTTCGCCGGGAGCTGCGGATCTCACCGGGGACCTCCGGTCAGGGAGGGCATCCATGATCGCAGCGAGCCGTCAGGTGATTCACATCGCCGTCCCGGCGCTTCTTCTCGGCGGTGCGGGAATCGCGGTCGCTTCGCCTCTGATCGTTCTCGTTCCCGAACAATCGGTTTGGACTTACGAGGACAGCGGCACTCCTCTCGACGAAAGCTGGACGGGCTACTTGTACGACACCCGGCGATGGGACACGGGCCCCGGCCCTCTCGGATACGGAGAGACCTCCGTCAACACGCTGGTTTCCTACGGCCCGGACG
>JBDHFS010000353.1:2066-4817 GCA_039590285.1 Gemmatimonadota bacterium | reverse complement strand
GAATCACGCCGGTCCACAGCGTCGCGATGCTCAGGAAGACGACGGCAGGTCCCGCGGCGAGCAGGAAGTTGTCCATCCGGTAGATCGCGATATACGACCACAATGGAGGAAACAGCACCAGGGTCCAGTAGGCACGCCGCCACCTCAGCTGCTGGGAAAACACCAGCGCGGACCACAGGAAGGCGAGCGCCGTCCAGCCCGTCAGGACCTGGTGCCAGTAAAGCAGGTCCCACACCTCGGTGGCGAGGAAGATGATGATGATCGCGAGGCGGACCGAGTAGAGCCACCACGCGAGGGCCCAGAGGGCGAAGTACGGCTTGCGGTACCGGGCGTACAGGTACGCGCAGACTATCACCAGGCCGAACGTGATCGCGGCCTGGAGGAAAGCCGCGGCCAGCTCGGTCGTCTCGTGCGGGGACACCGCCATCTGCTGCATGGGCCGTAACAGAAGGGCGTGCGCGGAGCCTCGCAAGCACCGATCCCGAAACGTACGTTGAGGCATCGTCCAGAGAGTCGAACCGACGACGGTGATCGACGATCACTTCCAGATGGAGCCGAACCGTGAGAGATCTGCTACTGCTCAGCACGTCGACCGTGCACGGCAGCGGTTTTCTGGAATACGCGGAAGCCGAGATCCGGGGGTTCCTGGACGGCCGGGCGACGGTTCTGTTCGTTCCCTGGGCGCGGCCGGGGGGCGCGAGCCACGAGGAGTACGCGGGACGGACCCGGGAGCGCTTCGGAGCCATGGGCGTCGAGCTGATGGGCATCCACGAGACCGGCGACCCGATCGGAGCGGTGGAGGGGGCTGAGGCCGTGTTCGTCGGAGGCGGAAACACGTTCGTGCTGTTGCGAGAAATGTATCGCACGGGAGCGCTTCCCGTCCTTCGGGAGCGGGTCATGGACGGACTCCGCTATATGGGCTCGAGCGCCGGCTCCAACCTCGCCGGTCTCACGATCGGAACCACGAACGACATGCCCGTCGTAGAACCGCCCAGCTTCGACGCGCTGGGGCTCATCCCCTTCAACCTGAACCCGCACTACCTCGACCCCGATCCGGGGTCGACGCACATGGGAGAGACCCGGGAGACCCGGATCGGAGAGTTCCACCACTTCAACGCCCAGCCCGTCCTCGGGCTGCGCGAGGGAGCGATGCTGAGGGTCAGGGGCGAGAAAGCGGAGCTGTGGGGGAGCCGGGGCGGGCGGTTGTTCCGGCCCGGGGTCGAAGCCGAGGACATCGGTCCCGACGCCGACGTGTCGTGGCTGATGGCTACTTGAGCGCGTCGCCCCTCATACGAGGGGGCGGGCGCGGGGTCCTTACATGTGCCATTCCAGGCCGATCACGGGAAGGATGGGCACGGCGCCGAACGCCCGGGGCTCCGGATCGGTCGCCCGGTCGAACTGGTAGAACATCGCGTCCGGGCGATCCAGGGCGTTGATCAACCTGACGTAAGGATAGAAAGTGCTCGGGCGGCCGAACACGCGCGTCTCGAACCGCGCAGTAGCTCGCAGGTTCAGCCTGACATACGACCCCTCGGGCACCGTAACGAGGATCGCGGGCACGGCCACCGGACCGGTGCCCGGCACGGCGCTGAACGACGGACGGGACACGGAACCCGTGGCCGTCTCGGGCGGTGTCCTGGACAGGTTGGCCGGGCCGGGCCGTGGAATCTCTCCGAACTCGAGGCCGGCTCCGTATGCGATGTCGGCATCCAGCCGAAGCCTCCCCAGCACGTCCGCCGTGGCCCCCGCGCGCAGGAAGTGGCGGCCGGAGAAGATGTCCGTGCGCTCACCGGCCACGAGCTCCGTCCACGCCCACGCCATCGAGTAGTTGCCCCACAGGATGAGACGGCCGGCCGGCTGGCTCATCCACAGATCGAATCCGGCGTGCTGGAGGTCGGCGCCAGACAGGACCGGCAGCCCACGCGACGTCTTCCAGTAGCCCTGGAGACCCAGCTGTCCGCCCGGGGTCGCGGAGTGCGCAAACCCGACGACAATGTGGGACGCAGCCGCGGGCGCGATCGTCGTGTACACCGCTCCCAGCTGTTGCGCCTCCGTGGACGCGAGGAGCGCCGCCGCCGCGGAGCTCGTCGTGTCGGGGGTTACCACGAGCTGGTGGTAGCGGCCAGCCGATATCGTGAAGAGAAGGCTCGGGCTCGCGTTATACTCCAGCCGCGCCCTGGGAGACAGGGCCTGTCCCAGGCGCCCTGAATAAACGTTACCGCGAACGCCGGCGGAAACCCTGAGTCCGGGAGCGATACGCATCCCGGCGTCGAAGTATCCGGCGAGCGCGACCGCGGAGTTGTCTTGCGAGAATTCGATCCCCTGTGCGCCGACCGGCCCATCGGCGAAGGAAGTGGAGAGGCCGAGACGATCGAGGTGAACACCGAAACCGTAATGGACGCGATTCCGGTCTCCCGCCAGGTCGAGCGTGACCCGCGTGCGGCGCGTGGTGCCGGAGGCCAGCACCGGATCCTCGGCTCCGATCGGAAGCTGGTTGCGGAACTCGCCGGTCGAGACGCCGGCCTCCAGGATTCCGATGTCCAGCCGACCGCGGTAGCGAATCGAGCCGGCCGTGTTACCCCACTCCGGCACATCCGTGTCCGACGGTCTGTTCGTGAGGACCACGCTCTCCCTGTTCCAGAACCCGGTCACCATGAGGGTGTCGGTCGCGGACAGGCCGAGGTCCAGACGCATCAGAGCGTCGTCGTAGCGCTGTGGGAAGACGCCGTCGACGAAGGCGCCCGTCCCTCC
>JBDHFS010000353.1:0-2025 GCA_039590285.1 Gemmatimonadota bacterium | reverse complement strand
CGCCGATATCAGATCCACGAAGGCGGCCGCGGTGACGGGCCCCGTCGGGCTGCCCTGCGTCTCCAGGCTCAGTACCTCGGAGAGGCCTCCATCAAACCGGGCCGGCGCGCCGCCGTGCCACCGGGATGCCGCCACCACCATGGGGGGAAGTCCCGGCTCCAACAGTCCGCCCAGATTGAACGGCGAGTGTACCGGCGCTCCGTCGAGAAGAACCAGATCGAGCGCCGTGCCGGATCCGCGCACGAACAGGATGTTGTCCGGGGTCGGAGGACTCGAGGACGACAGGGCCAGCGCCGTGGCCGCGATCCCGGTCTCCGAAACGCCGGGCGACGCGTCGAGCACGCGGACGATCGCCGTGCTCGTCGTCGGAACGGACTCGGGCTGCAGCTCCTGACGATCCCCGCCTGCCTGAGGAACCCCCCGTGCCGTTACGGGAGGCATTTCGACCGGTCTTACTGTGAGCACGAAATCTACGGCGAGGTGGCCTCCCTCGGGCACGCCGAGAACGACTTCGAGAGAGGAGTATCCGATGATCGAGGCGTGGATCCGGCGCTCCCCGGCGGGCACGTCGGAGAGGAGGTAATGGCCCTGTTCGTCCGTGACGGCGAATCGGTCCAGGTCGACCAGACGGACGACCGCGCCGGCGAGTGGAGAATCTCCGTCCGCGCTCCGCACCTGCCCGCGAACCGAGCCCTGTGGCGTCACCTGCAGAGCCAGGCCGATTCCGGCAACGAGCGCGAACAGGCCCGTCATGTCACCCCTCTTCTCCCGTCCGGACCGTCAGCCTCCGATCCGGAACACCACATCCTCCCTGAGGGAGTCCAGAACCGGCCGGAGTATTCTGAGCTGGCCGTCTCGAATGCGGACCGCGGCCTCGCCGTCCACCTGGACGACGGCGTCGCGAGCCGAGTCGGGCAGCTCCACCCATATCTCGCTTTCCTCCGATCCGATCACTTCGAGAAGCCCTGGCCCCGTGACGAAGCGCGGGCTCTCGCTGCCTCCCTCGACTCGCACGACGGCGCGCTGCGCGTCGGTGATCCTTACGTGTACGTTACTCTCTCGACCGAATCCTCGCAGCTTGACGACCAGGCTCCCCTCCTCCGGCTCGACCGAAATGGCCGAAGGTCCGAGGCGATCGCTCCCATCTCCGGTGTCCGTCGGCGACGCTGCGTCGTTCTGCCCGGCGACGAAACCGGACTCCGGCGTCAGGAGCTCACCCAGCCAGTCCCGCATCGGAGAGCCGGGGACCAGCGCGGCCGCCGCTCCAGAAGCCACGAGGATCAGCCCCGCGGCCCGGGCCAGGGACCAGCCGGTGCGTCTGAACGGATGCCGGGCGGTCCTCTCGGCCGTCGCGGCCACAACCGGGATCGGGCCGGGGTCAGCCGGGGCCTCCACCTGGTCGTCCAGCGCCAGGAGCGCCACGGAGAAGCCTTCCGCCTCCCGGCGCAGGATCTCCATCCGGACGCGGCACTCGGCGCAAGAGTCCAGATGGGCTCTTACCCGAGTCATGTCTTCCTGTTCGAGCTCGCTGTCGAGACGGGCGAGAAGGTCCCCGTCATTCAGATGCGGCATTCGTATCTCCCGCGGCCGCGTAAGCCGCGCTGAACCGCTTGAGCGCCCGGGCCACGAGCGCGCCCACCGAAGTGGCGCGCACACCCACGCTTCGCGCATCAGCAGCATCTGTCGGTCCCTGTCCGACAGCCGAGCCAGCGCGCGCCTGACCTCCGCGATCCTTTCCGCCCTTTCCACGTCCTCGTGCGGAGAGCTCGCACCGGCCGGCCGTTCCGGGTTGGCTATCAACAACCGCCGTCTCCGATCTCTCTTGCGGACCGCGTCCCGCGCCAGGTTCGTCGCGACCACGAAGATCCAGGGTCGCACTTCCTCCCGGGGCAGATCGTGCTCCAGGAGGCGCAGGAACGCGTCCTGCGCGATGTCAGCCGCGGCGTCCGAGTCGCCCGTAAACCGGTGCACGTACCGGGCAAGCGACGGGTAGAGCTCGCGGTAGACGGCCTGGAAGTCCTCGGA
>JBDHFS010000352.1:0-2752 GCA_039590285.1 Gemmatimonadota bacterium | reverse complement strand
ACGGTGACTTCTGGCTGCGAGCCCAGGGATATCAGGTCGAGCCTCAGCAGGGCCGGGTGCGAATCCGTCTCGACCCGACGGGCTCGAGGATCGCCTCGTTCGGGGGCGCCTCGCCTCGCGAGAGGTTCCTGAGCTCGCTTCTCTATCCCGGCTACGCGCAGTCGCGACAGCGCGAGCGCGGCAAGGCGCTCTACATGGGGATGACGGCGACGGCCGCTTTGGGGTGGACGATCTGGGCCCAAACGGAGCTGTGGAACGCACAGGACGCCGTCTCGGAGCTGGAGCGGGTCCTGGAAGAAGCAGCGGGGACGCCGGCAGCCCTCGATTTCGAGCAGTTCCACGTGGTGGCGCAGCGGGACCTCGACTACGCCACCGAGCGACGCAATCTGGCCCTGGTGTCGACGGGGGTGGTCTGGGGTATCAGCCTCGTGGATGCGCTCGTGTTCTCGCCTCGTTTCGAGGTGGCGCGGGCCTCGGAGAGCACGCTGACGCTCGAGATGCGCCGAAAGTCGCGCGCGAAAGCCGCGATGGGATCCCTGGTGTTCCCGGGAATCGGGCAGTACTACAACGGCCAGACGACGAAGGCCGCCTACGTGGCCGCCGGCGGGGTCGCCGTGGCCGCGTATTTCCTTCACGAACAAGACAGTTACAACAATGCGCTCAAGGATTACGAGAACGCCCAGCTGCGACTGCAGAACCCAGGTTCCGCCGACGACCCCACCGCCCTCGCCGACGCGCAAGCCCAGGCGTCCCAGGAGGTCGAGAACCAACAGCGTGACAGGAACATCGCGCTCGCCCTCGTCGCCGGCTACTGGGGGCTCTCGATTCTGGACGCCTCGGTCTCGTTCGGCAGACCGTGGGGCGGGCGGACTCCTCGTGCTTCGTCTCGGAATGTCGGTCTGTCGGCCGATCCCCTGCAGAGGACCCTCGCCGCCCAGCTTCGTTTCTGAACGCTGCCCGCCAGCCGCGTCCGACGACGAAGCTTGTTAAAAACAGGTCAGTTAGCACGGATGCCTCACCCCGTTAGCGCTTGACGATCCGAAGATCCCGTGATAGGTTGTCTGCGACTGCTCCGCTTGGCGGTGGGCTTGCAACTGGCTGCAATTCAATAGATTACACCCCCCTACTTTCGATTCCCGGAGGGGAAGGTGGATTTGTCTGTCCGGCAGGTGGGTGATCTCATGATCCTCGACCTCTCGGGAAAGATTCTGGGCGGCACCGAATCGGATCCTCTGCGACGGGAGCTCGATGGCATTCTCGCGGCCGGCCACCGCAAGCTCCTCGTCAACCTGACCGAGGTTCCGTGGATGAACAGCGCCGGTCTGGGCATCCTGCTCTCGGCCTACTCCCGGATGAAGGACCAGGGGGGACAGGTCCGGTTCTTCGGCGTGGGGGATCGTGTTCGCGGGATCCTCAGAACAACCAAACTTCTCACGGTCTTGGACGTCCTTGACGATGAGGAGTCAGGAATCCATGGGTTCGCCGTCGAAGGGAGTGGATGAGGCGGTCCGTCGAGTCGCGAACCGCAGCATGGATCGAGCTCGCGCTTTTGACGGCGCTCCTGGTATTGCTCGGAGTCGCTGCGTACAAGTTCTTCTGCATGCTCGACCGCATGGGAGTCGTATGGACGCGCGGATTGCCAGTCGGAGTTCTCTTCGTCGGAGCGGGATTCCTCACCTACCGGAGAATCATCCGGGGGATTCGCCGCCTACGCAGCGGGGAGGGTGATGGGAACACCGGACGAGGTGACAGCCCGTAAGTTCGTGGATCAAGCGGCCATTCTCGGCCGCATGCTCTCGCTCCCTCCCCTCGGTCAGATCGGCCGGCACAAGTACGGGCCGTTCCTGCGCGGCGCGCTCGATCTGTTCGGCGCCGACGGCGCTCTCGTGGGCTTCTGGGTTTCACCTCACGAGCTGCGGCGATTCCGGATCCAGGCGGGGGAGGCAGGCAGCGAGATCCACGAGGACGTGCTCGATCCCGGCCGGACCGAAGGGGTGCTGCGCGCTGTCCTCCGCCGTGGAGACACGGTTCTCCTCGAGAGCACGACCGACGATCGGTTCGACCCGCAGGTCGAGGGCTATCCGGGGCACGGTTCGCTTTCGGGTCTGTTCGTCGGCCTGAAGATGCGCGACGAGCCTCCCGCCCTCCTTTCGCTGCACCGTTTTCGCTCCGAGGCATTCTCGGGCGAGGAGTATCAGCGCGCGGCGGCGCTGGCCCCGCTGTTCGCTTCCGCCATCGACAACCTGCGGCGCTTCAGCCGGGCGGAGGAGCTGTCGATCACCGATGGACTCACGGGGGTGTACAACTACCGCTATCTCCGCAGTGCGCTCGACAAGGAGGTCGCGCGGTCGAAGCGGTTTCGCGACGAGTTCTCGGTCATCATGCTCGACGTGGACCACCTCAAGGAATACAACGATGTTCATGGGCACCTTCAGGGCAGCGAGGTCCTGCGTCGTTTGGCCCAGGTCGTCATGGGAGAGCTGCGCACCGCCGACGTCGTGGCGAAGTACGGTGGCGACGAGTTCGTGATCGTCCTTCCCCAGACGAACCGCGAGGGTGCGCGCATTCTGGCCGAGAGAATCCGGGCCGCGGTCGAGGCCCACGAGTTTCCCGGGGAGGAGGAGGGGATGAAGATCACGTCCTCCATGGGGATCGCCCAGTTCCCGGAGAATGGAGAGAGCACGCGTGATCTGCTCGAGAGCGCTGATGCGGCGCTCTACGAGGCGAAACGCAACGGGCGCAATCGCGTCTC
>JBDHFS010000351.1:0-2758 GCA_039590285.1 Gemmatimonadota bacterium | reverse complement strand
CGTCATGCTGCTCACGGATCGGCCTTCCATCCGCGAGGTAATCCTGTATCCGATCTTGAGAGACGATGAATCAGACTGAAGCCAGGCCCCGCGCCTCTCGCGGCGAGCGATCGCTCCACTGGTTCATTGCCCGGAGGTATCTGTCGAGCCGCCGGGGAAGGGGGTTCCTCTCGCTCATCACGCTGATCGGCATCGGCGGAGTGTCGGTAGGAGTAATGGCGCTGATCGTCGTGATCGGAGTGATGTCCGGCCTGCAAACGGACCTCCGCGAGAAGATCCTCGGCGCCAATTCGCATGGAATGGTGCTCGAGATCGGCGAAGCCGTGCGCATGGAAGGCTGGGAGTCGGTCCTGGAGCGTGTTCGTGCCGACGAGGATGTCGTGGCGGCAGCTCCTTTCATCTACACAGAGGTCGGACTCAACGTACCGGGAGGCAGTTACTCCGAAGGAGCCGTGCTGCGGGGTGTGGCGAACGACTCGGTGGCGCTCGCCGTGACCGAGGTGGACGACGGGCTCGTCGCCGGCTCGATGCCATTCGGCGAGACCGAATCGGGGCGGCCCGGCATCGTACTCGGCGCCACTCTCGCGGATCGACTGAACCTTTACCCGGGAAAGACTGTTACGGTCGTGTCGTTCCAGGGCGCCGAGCTGACGCCGACCGGCATCCAGCCTCAAATGCGGCTGTACGAGGTGAGCGGGGTGTTCGAGACGGGCCTCTATCAATACGACACCAAGTTCGCTTACGTGGAACTGGAATCGGCGCAGACCCTACTGCGGATGGGGCGGGCGGTCACGGGAGTGGAGTTCAACGTCCGGAATCCGTGGAACAGCGGTACGGTTGCGGAACGGCTCCGCGACTCATTGGGCTTTCCCTACTCTGTGGATGACTGGCAGCGCCAGAACGCGAGCCTCTTCTCTGCCCTCAAGCTCGAGAAGTTCGCCATGGGCATCATTCTGCTGCTCATCGTCCTGGTGGCCTCCTTCAACATCGTATCCACGCTTATCATGGTCGTCACCGACAAGGTCCGTGAGATAGGGATACTCCGCGCCATGGGTCTGAGGGCTTCGGACATCACACGGGTCTTCGTTCTTCAGGGCGTTGTGATCGGGCTCGTGGGCACGACAGTCGGGACTTCGTTGGGACTGTTCCTTTCCTGGCTTCTCGACAGGTACCAGTTCATCACGCTGCCGGGCGACGTCTACTTCAT
Organism: Gemmatimonadota bacterium; assembly: GCA_039590285.1. Lineage (GTDB taxonomy): Bacteria > Gemmatimonadota > Gemmatimonadetes > Palauibacterales > Palauibacteraceae > Benthicola. The sequence goes on along the minus strand of JBDHFS010000351.1, from coordinate 1,551 downwards.
CGACCACCTTCCCGTGGATACGAACCTTCTCGATGTCGGACTGATCGTCGTGGCGTCGCTGGCCATTTCGTTCTTGGCAACCATTTACCCGGCTCGCAGGGCAGCTGATTACACTCCGGTCGAGGCGATTCGTCATGAGTAGCGCGGAGCGCAGCGGGGGAGCCACGACGGCTGCGGTCACAGCCGCCGACGTGCACCGCACGTTCGAGGGCGCCGACGGTAAGGAGATTAGAGTCCTGCGGGGAGTGGATATCGCGTTGCGCAGTGGAGAGACGGTTTCGATCGTCGGTCCGAGCGGATCGGGCAAATCGACTCTGCTTCACATCCTTGGAGGGCTGGACCTTCCGACTTCGGGCCGTGTGACTCTGGGGGGAAGGGACCTGGCGGACCTGCCGGACGTCGAGCTTGCGGGCGTCAGGAACCGATACGTGGGCTTCGTCTTCCAATTCCATCACCTGCTGCGCGACTTCACGGCGCTCGAGAACGTCATGATGCCGCAGATCATTGCTGGTGCGTCTCGCGGAGCGGCCCGAGACAGGGCGGCGGATCTGCTCGCGCAGGTCGGCCTGGAGGACCGTTCAGGTCACTCCCCTGCCAAGCTGTCGGGGGGAGAGCAGCAACGCGTGGCCGCGGCACGAGCATTGGCGAACGAGCCTCCCGTGCTCCTGGCCGATGAGCCCTCGGGCAATCTGGATCTCGATACGAGCGAAATGCTCCACGACGTCCTGTTCGATCTTGTGCGAAATCACGGCACGGCCATGGTGGTCGTGACCCATAACCCGGTCCTCGCGGCACGAACGGACCGGATCCTGCAGCTCAAGTCGGGTGTTCTTGAGGCAGTGGAGTCTGAATCAACGTAACGGAACAGGCGGACGGAGCCGATGCTGTGTGAGGACTGCCGGAAAGATGAGGCCGAGGTCCATCTGACCTCGATCGACAGCGAGGAGATGCGCACGATTCACTTGTGCATTGCCTGCGCCGGCGAGCGCGGCCTCACGCCCGACGACGCGTCGGGTGGAGAGGAGAAACCACCCCTCGTTGACTTTCTGGCTCAGCTTGGCACGGCGGATTCCCCGGCGCCGGTGACCGCACCCGTGGAGCCGTGCCCATTCTGCGGCACGGGCGCCGCGGACTTTCGGCGAACCGGTCGAGTCGGCTGTTCGCAATGCTACGTGCATTTCGAGACTCAGCTTCGGGGCCTCCTGCGACGAATCCACGGCTCCGCGCAGCATGCCGGCAAGCTCTACATGAGTGAGCCATCCGACCTCACGGACCGACTGGGTCGCATCTCGTCCATGCGACGGCGCCTGAAACGTGCGATCGAAACGGAGGACTTCGAGACGGCGGCGGAGCTCAGGGATCTGATCCACGAGTTGGAGGCGCACGGATGATCGAGGTTGCGCCGCCTCTCGATGATCGCGGACTCGGGTGGATCCGGGACCTCGGATCCGATGCCGAGATCGTGCTGTCGTCCCGAGTTCGAGTAGCCCGCAACCTCCAGGGTCTGCCGTTCCCGGACCAGGCGAGCGTCGAAGATCGCTCCGACGTGCT
>JBDHFS010000350.1:0-4994 GCA_039590285.1 Gemmatimonadota bacterium | reverse complement strand
CACCATGACCACGAGGTGCTGGAGCGAGAGAGGCACGGGCTTCATCCAGCGCGCGTTCTCATAGAGCGCGCCGAAGTCGGCCAGGCCCGAGATCTCTTCTCCTAGCGACTCCCCAGACCCGCTGTCGCGCAGTCGACGCTCCAGGTGCTCGGCGCCGCGGTAACCCCTCCCCCTCAGAAGGAGAAGGCCCGTTTCTCGCGCCCGCACGAGTGTTGGCGCGAAAGGCAGGAGCGGCAGCACCAGCACGATGACCGCCATCAACACGAACGACGCGATGTGTCCTCTGAACCCCATCAGGTTCTCTCCCTGGTACAGGGCCAGGTCGGCGAGCCCACAGGACAACTGGACGCCGAACGCGAACACCAATAGGCTGAAGGCCGCCTGCGCGGCGCCCAGGAACGCCAGGCCGCCGGCGCGATCGGGATGCGTCGGCTGAGGGCGCAGGTTCAAATGCGAGGTTCGCCACAGCACCCACGTCCACAGCAGCAAACGCCACAACCATAGAAGCATCAGGAATCGCATCACGGTCATGCTGACCAGCGAATACCACCAACCGGACAGCGTCATCCGTCCGTCGACGAATTGCCACTCGCCCGTCAGCCATTCGTGGGTGCGCCAAAACCACAGGGCCGTTACCGCCGCTGTCAGCAGCAGAAGAACCGACTTGACGCCCCGCCCCCGCCATCGTCCCGTGGCGCTGGCCAGCAATCCATCGAACGCCGGTGCATCCTCCGCAGCGAGGACTCCGGACTGCCGCAACTCCACGGCCGTCAAACCCAGACGCCGTCCGACGAGCAGCTCTCCGAGAACCAGCGCCGGGAGGACCACGAGGAGCTGGCCGTACGGGAGGAAATCCTTCAGCAGCGGCACCTGGACCCGATCGCCCCATGCTACGCCGTCGATGGCCGCCAGGAGCAGGAGCGGCAACCAGGTCACGGCTGCCAACAACGCAGCGGCTCGCCCGGCGCGAAGACGCTCTTTCTGAGTCAGCCGAAGCCGCTCCAATCCTCGACTGATCCGTGCGCCGCCCGAGAGGAATAGCGATTCTGCGTCTGGCCCCGGCGGTGGATCAGCGTGCTGGTTCATCGGAAATCTGCTCCGTTATCCTTTCTCACGCGCGCTTGTCCTCGTCAGCGGTCAATGCCGCAAGACGGCCCCGAAGAACGCGAGGAGGCCGAGCACAATGATCAGGACGGCCATCGAGCCTGCTACCGACCGCGGAAGGCCCGGGCATTCCTCCCGGAGATCCTTCAGGACGCGGCGGTGCTGCAGGTTCGCCAGGAGTAACCCGACGAGTCCGATGCTGATCATGAGCATCCCGACGGTGAAGCCTCCGAAGAGCGGCGCCTGCTCCCCCCGCTGGTCGTGCAGGTACTGAAAGAACTTGGCGATGCCGAATCCGAAGCTGATCGCTCCTAGACCCGTTCGAACCCAGGCCATCTGCGTGCGCTCGAGCGCCTGAAACGTGCGCTGGAACGAGAGCCTCGTTCCGGTATCCAGAATGGTCTCCGTTTCGATCGTTTCGCCCGTCATGGTTAGCTCTTCGAGACCAGCCGGGCGACGACGGTGCGGACGATCTGGTACGGGACGGCGACGAGGAGGAATCCGACCAGCAACGCCTCGAGCGGGTAGAACGCGCGGAGGGCGATAAGCTGGAAGATCGCGTCCAGGCCTACTCCGCCGAGGAACACGAAGCCGACGTCGTGCAACGCCTGGCGGAACATCGTTTTGCGATACGCCGCGTCCAGCGTGCGTGCAGGTTGGCTCTCGGATGCCTTACGCCTGGCGTTGCGCCGACCAGCCCTGACTCCGAAGACGATCGCCACGGCCGGCTGGAGAATGAGCCGGAACCACATCGGCCCGGTCGTCCGGGCCACGAAGTCGTTCCACACCTGTCCGAAGATTTCGTCCATGACGGGTCAGGTCGAAGTGACGGATTCGAATCGTGGCTCGGTCCCGTCGTCTTCACCGGTGGCCGGAAGCGGCTGCCAGGGCCACCGCCCCTCGAGCTCGATCACCAGCGACCAGGTCAGAAGGATCCGAACGACCACCAGAAGCCCGAGCGTCGCGACGTTGTACAACGTCGACTCCAGCGCCACGGTCCGGATGACGTCCGCGGCCACGAGGAGGTCCAGCCCCATGAGGAGGCCGTTACCGAGCTGTTGCTTGTAGCGGAACTCGCCGTCTGACGGCTCGAGGCGCAGGAGTGCGCGGAGCAAACCGACTTTCACNNNTCACGGTCGCCAGGAGCACACCGGCCACGATCACCAGGACGGCCAGGACGTCCAGCCCCATCGCTACCCACTCGATCCAGGGACGGATCGTTTCCATCGGGCTTATCCGCCGGCCGCCGCCGGCCGCACCTGAAGCGTGAGGAAGCCGGTGTTCGTGGGATAGTAGAAACGCCCGCCGTATCCGGGGACGATCAGGGAGTTGAACGTCAGCGGCTCGAAGAAATCGGACTCGGCGAGGACTCGGCCCGTCGCCGCGTCGCGCCACGTGACCTGCTCCTTGTACTTGCCGGTCGCGAAATCGAGCAGCGCGCCCATCATCGGGAGGGCGCCCTTCATGTTCGAAAGGATCAGGACCCGTTTCTCCTTGGGTCCGATCAGCGGCTGGAAGGTGAACGTGGTGCAATCGACGATGAACGCCGTCTCCATCTCGCCGGTGGCCTGGTCCAGACGGATCCCGGCGACCTTGCCGACGCCGGCATCGGCCGAGTAGAGCATGTCGTTCTCGAGGTCGATGCACGTCTTGGGGGGCGCCAAGCTGTGCTGGGTCTTCTTCAGCGGGCCGTAAGGGACGATCGAGGTCGACCGAGTGCCATCGTGAACGTTGATCGCGACGACACTCGACGGCACCTTCGCGCCCATGCCGTTGGTCTGGATGACGATCCAGTCGCCCATGATGCCGGGCGCGTCGCCCGTCGATTGTCCCTCAGACAGGTAGGGTACGATCCACGTCTCGTCGAAGGACAGCTTCTTCGAGTCCGGGTCCCAGAAACAGCGGTACGCGTTGTCATTGGCACACACGTAGATCGTGATCTTGCCGTCGAACGTCGTGATTCCGTGGGGAGTGGCGGCCAGCTGCGGGAGCTGCAGAGTGTCGAGCACCTCCAGCGTCTCCCCGTTCACTGCCACGATGTTGGAGGGCGGCAGCTCCAAGCCCTTACGGAACCCCTTGACCATCGCCAGCGTGCCCTGATCCGTGATCCCCTTCGCGCGCGTCTGGTTCTTCAGAATCAGCGTGCCGTCCGGGGCCACGGTGAGGTGCTTGAAGTGGGAATCCTCTGGCGGGGCCTTGCCGGAGGGGAGCGAGCCGGTCCGCAGGATCCGGCCCGTGTCCCCGTCGAGGAGAGCTATCTGGTTCGACCACGCGGTCACGATCGTCCCGTTGGCAAGGACGTTGAGGTTGTTGACCCCGATCCAGTTGCCCGAAGCGTTGGCGTTCTCGACGTACGTCCGCCAGATCTGCTTCCCCGTCGTCGGGTCGACCCTGGCGACATACGGCCCGGGCAGCACGGGCGGCTTGGCATCGGGCAGGTTGCCCCCGCACAGGAAGAGCTCGCCGGGCTCGCGAGTGCACAAGAACGTCACACCTTGATACTCGTCCTCGCTCCTCCACGCGAAAACCTGGTTCGGGCCGGTATGGGAGCCCGTGAACGAAGCGGAGGGGAAGCAGCCGCTGCGGTCCGCGCCGGAGATCTCGGCTCCTGCTAGCGAGGGGTAGTAGCCGGGGGAGGAGGCGCTGGCGGCGCCGCGATGCTCCGCCTCGACCCACGAATGGTCGCCTGGCAGCGGGCCGTTGGCCGCCTTCTCGTTGTCGGTCAAGTGGTGGCCCGTCATGATCCTGGTCCGGTCGCTTCGAAAGTCGCTTTGTCCGTGTACTCGCCCCTCGGGCAATACGGCCCCATGACGTCCGACTCCGTTCCCGGCTCGAGGATCTGTTCCGGGTTGTGCTTCCACTCCGGGTTGTTGTGCTGGTGGCGAATGACGAGCATTCCGAAATCCGGGCGGTTGGAGGCGTCGTCGAGGCCCTCGCCGCGGGTTCCCCAATCCATCCACGCCACGCCGTTCTCTTCGGTCGCGTTCGCCGGACGGTCCTCCTCGCGGCTGATCACGATCGTGTAGTTCCCGTCCTCGTCGAGCGGCACCTGCATGTCGGAGAGACCGTCGTTGCTCAGCCCTGAGGGCGGCGCTTCGCAGATGACGATCGACCAGTAGCGGGTCTCCCAATCCGTCATCGTCTCGAGGCCCCTGCCGCATTCTCCCGTAAACGTGTCCGGGAAGTTCGGCATCTTACCACGGAGCACGAGGACGGAGCCGAACGCCTGGGACACCCACGAGAACAGGTAGAGGATGTTGGCAGAACCCCCGAAGCCCGTCTCCACCTTGTGCGAGATCTGGGCGCGCGCCTCCGGCGGCTTGAACACGCCGATGAAGTTGTACTTGCTGTTGAAGAACCGTTCCATCACGGGTGGGGTGCGCGCGGGGATCGATTCGGGTCTCAGCGCCGGGTCGTTGTCCGGCGCGCTCCTGAGCTCGGTCCACTGCTTGAGCGTCATCCCCGACTTGATCCCCTCGGACATCGGCTGGTTCCACTGTTCACTGACCCCCTCGGCCGCAAGGCGGGTTCCGTCGGCCGTCAACCCCTCGTACTCCGGGAGCCCGACATCACCGGTAGCGTCCCGGTGCCCATCGGGCAGATACACGCGGATGCACATCTGGAGCAATCCCTGCGTGCCGGCATAGAGCGTGTTCGGCTCCCGATCTTCCTCCCGCGCTGGAGCTTCCCTGGCCACGATGCGAACCGTGTAGTCGCGATTCTCACCCAGCCGCGGGTTGCCCGGCACGAACGGGTTCACCGAGCCGGGATCCGCCGCGATCTCGTCATCGGTGAGCGCTTCGGGGGTCGCGGTGAACGAGCCGAGGGGGTCAGGGCGGTAGAGCGCGAACTCGGTGTAGCGGCAGTAGGGAAAGCGCCCCTTCACGATC
>JBDHFS010000349.1:0-2761 GCA_039590285.1 Gemmatimonadota bacterium | reverse complement strand
AGCGGGAAAAGTGCGGCAGCGACCGGGTGGCTACAAGGGGAGGTGGACGCCGGCCGCCTGCCCCGCAGCGGCGGCCGGTGACGTCCGGTCATAGAGGTTGAAACTACATCTTGGATAGATCTGAGCGCGATTGGTAGATCTCATCCGAATGCTTGGCGAAGTACTTGAAGTAGACCTGCGACAGCTCGCTGAGCTCCTCGTATCCTTCCTCACCTTCGTCGGGCAGGTTCTCGTCCGCCCACGTCTGGCAGGGCTCGCCGCAATCAGCCTCGACGTCCGCCCAGTCGGCATAGACGCGGACGACGATGACGTCGCTCGAGTTGTGCCCGTACAGATGCGTCAGCACGTGGAAGGCGAGCACGTTCGGGTTGTTGCGCGCCTGCGGCGCGACCACTCGCTCGACGAAATCCATGAACTTCCCCCGATCCTCGCCCAGGGGGACATGCATCTTGGCCATCGCCACGACGACGGTCTCGGGCGGGCCATCGTCCGCGTCCTGGGCCAGCGCGATCTGGGGAGCAAACAGGTATCCGGCTACGGCCAGACCAAGGATCCACTTCTTCATGTCGTTTTCCTTTCCGGGAATGAACGGGGCGCCTCGACTGATGGTTCCCAAAAGTCAACGATAGGCCCTAGATGTCAAGTTATGGGACGCCGGCGCCTGCCCGCCGCCGGATCAGGGGGACGAGAGAAGAGCCCCGAAAGCGGCGGGGCTATTCCGTCCAGATCGGGAGGCCGCGCCGTGTTCAGCGATCGCCTGCGGCCGCCTCGTGGCCCATATCCGCGGCCATCTCCCTGATGTCTCTCAGGTCGCGCACCATCTCGCTCCACCCGTACCACAGGGCGTAGTCCGAAGAGAATCGTGTTCGTCGCAGCGCTCCTCTGGGCCGGCGGCGGGACATGTGACCCACTCCGATCAAAAGATGACCATTGCATGATATTTGCGGTGGAGGCAATGAGCGTCGGGTCGTGGACCAACCGTTCTTGGAGGGACGGTGGGATGGGGCGAGAAGGTTGCTGGTCGAGGGGTGGGGCGGCACCCGAATCGACCCCTTCTCGCCCCCAGGTGAAAGGTTAAACAGGTTTCACGCAGAGCCCGGGTCGGGACGACGATCCCGGTGAGACGACCGGCAGCCCGAACCCGTGACGGGCCGAACCAGCTCCGGTATGAACCGAACCCCTCCTCGAGGCTCAGCGGATCCCGTTTGGCGCGGGTCCGGACCTACCGGCCACCTCTGCTCGCACCATGGCTCCCGCTCCGAGAAGCCGGAGCCTTTGGGTCCGCCGGTCGGAAGTGGCCCCATCGACATCGTCTCTCACTCCGTCTCCACTTCCTTCCAGCGGACCGCTGGTACTGCGCCTGTAATGGGCAAGCGACATGCCAACAGTCGCGGATCGGGCAACGTAAAGTAAGGATTGTAGTTAAGCAGAACGCCGGCCCGAGGAGCCGGCGTTCGAAGTGTCCGGTGGGAGGATTGGGTGTCCCGGAAGCGGACACCCGGCTCCGCTCTCCGTCTGCTCAGTCGGTATCCACCTCGTACACGATCTCGCCGCCGACGACGGTCATCAGGACGCGGGCGTCGAGTATCTCTTCCTCGGGCACCTCGAGGATGTCGTGCGAGAGCACCACGACGTCCGCGAGCTTCCCGACCGTGATCGACCCCTTGATGTCCTCCTCGTGGGCACCGTAGGCCGCATTGATCGTGTAGGACTCCAGCCCTTCCATGCGGGTCATCAGCTCCGCGGGGTTGAGCACCTGTCCGTCCATCATGCGCCCCGTCACCGAGCCGTAGAAGGACGGTATGGGGTTCACGTCTTCGACCGGGGCGTCGGTGCCGTTCATCACGATCGCGCCGGAGTCGATGAGATCGCGGAACTGGTAGGCCCTCTCCGCCGTCCGTTCCGCACCCAATCGCTCCGGCGTCCACGGGCCGTCCGAGATGGCGTGGACTCCTTGCATCGCGGCGATCACGCCGAGCTCGTGGAAGCGCGACACATCGTCCGGGTGAAGGATCTGGGAGTGCTCGATCCGGAAGCGGGAATCCTCCGCCGCGGCCGGCGCGGCGGCGAACGCGGCCTCGTAGAGATCCAGGATCTCCCGGTTGGCCCGGTCTCCGATCGCGTGTGTCCCGACCTGATAGCCGTTCTTCAGGGCGAGGTGCACGACGTCTCGGATATCCTCCAGGGGAACCGTGTTGTGGCCCAGGTTTCCAGGATCATCCTCGTACTCATCGAGCATCCAGGCCCCACGGGAGCCGAGCGCCCCATCGGCGTACGCCTTGATCGCGCGCACCGTCAGCCGGTTTCCTCCGTACCCTACGACCCGCTCGGCGGGAACCACGGAGGCCAGGTCCGGCGTGGTGGCGCTGATCATGGCCCACACGCGGAGCTTGAGCTGGCCCGCGTCGATCGCCTCCCGGTAGAGGGCCAGGGTGTCCGGGCCCGCCCCGGCATCCTGGAACGTGGTGATTCCCTTGCTCAGCGCCTCATCGGCTGCCAGCCGGAGCACCTTTCTGAGCTCGGAGTGGAGCTCCTGTGCCGTCATGCTGGCGCGCGAGGCGTGGTGCGCATCCGTCAGGGGCTGGTAGGCCGGCCTCTCCACGAAGATTCCCGTGAGCCGGCCGTCGGCTCCCCGCATGATTTCCCCACCCCTCGGGTCCGGCATGTCCGCCGTGATGCCGGCCAGCTCCATCGCGCGGGCGTTCGCCAGGCCGGCATGGCCGGACGCGTGCCGCAGGTAGACGGGATTGTCCGGCGAAAC
>JBDHFS010000348.1:0-4057 GCA_039590285.1 Gemmatimonadota bacterium | reverse complement strand
GGTAGTGGATGGTGGGTGATCGGCCGATCCGGAGGAGCCGGACAGTCGGCATCGGAACCGCGGGCCGCGCAGACCGAGGCACCCGCCGCCGACGCCGCGGCCCCGTCGCAGCCGCTCGATGGCGGCACGCTGGCCGTTCTGCCGTTCGAGAGCATGAGCCAGGACGAGGAAAGCGTACTGTTCACCTCCGGTATACACGACGACATCCTCACGCAGCTCTCCAAGATCCGGGCCCTCAGAGTGACTTCGCGCACTACGGTGATGGAGTACGAGGAAACGGACAGGAGCGTCCCCGAGATCGCGGCGGAGCTCGGGGTCGCGAACATTCTGGAGGGGGCGGTACGGCGGGCGGGAAACCGCGTCAGGATCAACGTTCAGCTGATCGGCGCCGAGGCCGATGAGCATCTGTGGGCGGAGAGCTACGAGCGCGAACTGACGGCGGAAAACGTCTTCGCCATCCAGAGCGAGATCGCCGTCAGCGTGGCGCGAGCCATGGAGGCGGAGCTCACGAGCGAGGAGGTGGAGGGGCTGCGCGACGTGCCGACCCAGAGCATGGCGGCCCTCGATGCGTACCACCGCGGGAGAGTGCTCTTCGCGGCGAGGACGGAGGCTGAGGATCGCGCATCGGTTGGACACTTCGAACGGGCGATCGAGCTCGATCCCGAGTTCGCCATGGCATGGGTCGGGTTGCTCCGCGCACGAACCTGGCTCATCAGGACGGGCGCAGAGTCCGATACCCTTCCGGCACGGGAGAGCCTGGACAGGGCCCTCGAGCTGGCTCCGAACTCCGCAGAGGCACGACTCGCCGCCGGCTATTATCACTACTACGGCCTTGGAGACTACGAACGGGCGCTCGAGGAGTTCGTGGCCGCGGACAGCCTTCTTCCGGATCAGATGGAGTCGGTCGAGGCGCTGAGCTACATCCACCGCAGGCTCGGCCACTGGAATGAGACCTTCGAGCTGAGCCAGATGGCTCTCGAGCTAGAACCTCAGGACGCTGCGATACACTGGAACCATGCGGCTACGCTGTGGGTCCTCGGCGAGTACGCGCAGGCGGACCGGTTTCTGGAGCAGTCGCTTCGCATCCATCCCGAGGCCATGCTCGTGAACGGGTGGCGGTTCAAGGCACTACTGTGGATGAAGGGTGACAGCGCCGCCGCCCGGAGCTTCGCCACGACGGCCGACGCGTTCGTCGATCCGGAGATGCGATCGCTCTGGCAGGCGGAGCTCGGGTTGGTCGGCAGGGAGTACGAGGCGGCGGTCCGCGCTATGAAGTCGGCCGGGCTTTCCCTCCGCGGGGAGGGGTCCGCTCGCGGACAACAGGCTCCTCTACTTGTCCTTGTTGCACCGCTACGCGGGCGACGCGGACCTTAGCGTCGCGTATGCCGATACTCTGCTGGAACAGGCTCAGAGGGAGCTGGAGATGCGTCCCCGAGCGCTGCGATTCGACGTGTTCGGCCGCGAAGCCGTCGTTCACGTGATGATGGCATATTCGCACGCGCTGCGGGGCGAGAAGGAGGCGGCGTTACGCGAGGCGGAGCGAGCCCTGCAGCTGTTCGGCCCAACGTACGACGCCATAGACGGCCCGATGATCAACGACGCATACAGTCGGGTGCTCGTACTGGTGGGAGAATACGAGCCGGCGCTCGACGAGCTCGAACACCTCGCCACGATCCCTTCCTACCTGGCTCCGGGTCAGTTGCGGCTGGACCCGCTCTACGACCCCCTGAGGAGGAACCCTCGCTTCCGGAGGCTGCTGGAGCGCGACTGGCGACGGGACGTGGGACGCTAGGGGGAGGTCGGTCCGCCGTACCAGACGCTGCCTCACGAGGCTCACGCCCGCAGGAACTCCGGAACGCGCTTCGCCCGATCGTGTAGTGCGACATGCCGGCCACACTCGCCCGGACGGCGGGCTCTGCAGCACCGGCGGGAGGTGTAGGATGCGTACGTTACGATCGAAGAGCGCGATCGGCGCTAGCCTGATCGGCCTGATCACACATCTCGCGACTCCCGCCATCTGTAGCTCTCAGGAAACTCCCGCTGCCCAAACCGAAGCCGCCTATGGGCATGTCAGCGTGTCCGATGGGCACGTGACCCTGATCGAATCCGACACCGGCGAATCGGTCCCGGTCGAGGGAGCAGAAGCGGTGCTCGCAGGGGACGAGCTCCGACTGGCGGGCGGAGCGCGGGCTGAAGTCCGATTGGCTGACCGGAACTTGATTCGTCTGGGCAACGAGGCGGAGGTGGCGTTTCTGGCGCTGGCCGCCTCGGCGGACAGGAACGACCTCAGCACGGCTCTTCGTCTCCGGCGGGGCACCATGCAGATCGTTGTCGCCGATGATTTCAGAGGCCAGGTACCCCCGGCCATCGAGACGGCGAACGCTTACATCGAGCTGCGTGGTCCGGGCGTCTATCTCGTCGATGCTCAGGGTCCGGAGCGCACGCTGATCGTGGTGCGTCGAGGAGGAGCTCGCCTCCGCGGCCCCGACGGCTACACCGCCCTCGGAGCGGGCGAGGAGGCCGTGGTGGAAGGCCATGACGGAGCCGGAGTGCGCCTTGCCAGTGCCCGGGGTCTGGCGCCGGTCGAGCGGTGGGGCGAGGAGCTCGCCGCAGATCACGCGACGCCGGCAGAGGTATACGTCGATCGGCCGCTCAGCTATGCGTCGGCATCGCTCAATACATACGGCAACTGGGTGTACGTGCGCGGAACGCGAGCGTGGCGACCGAGGGTGGCCCACGGTTGGCGGCCGTACTGGAAGGGCCGTTGGCGGCACACGCCGACCGGTCTCCTGTGGGTGTCGTACGAGCCGTGGGGCTGGGTCCCTCATCACTATGGAAGCTGGGACCTGATTCCCGGTCATGGCTGGGTCTGGTTCCCGGGTCACCGATTCGCCTCGGCATGGGTGTTCTGGTACTGGGGGCCGAAGTACGTGGGCTGGGTGCCGTGGGGATACTACTCGCACCACTATGGCAGCCGATTTCGCCTGTCGTTCGCTGTCTACGGCTCCGCCGGGGGCCTGACCGTGGGCTTCGGGGACTGGTGCTTCACCCCGGTCCACAGGTTCGGCCACCGACACCAGCACCGTCATTTGAGGACAGGTCGGGGTCTGGGCCGAGAGCGCAATCGCCTGGAGCGCGGCATCATCACAACGGATACCTACGGAATCACGCCCGGGCACTGGAAGTCACCAGACCGGGTCAAGCGTGTGCTCACCGTTGACGCAAGCGGCCGGGCCAGGGACTGTCTGGGCGAAGTAGACCCATTCGTCAACCGCGAGCGTGACGGTCGGATTCCGGACGGTTGGAAGCCGCCGGTCGATGGTCGCAGCAAAGACCGGACGCGGGCATTGATCGATCCCAGGCTGCCGACGCGGATGGTGGAGAACCGATCCGAGCCCACGACCCGTGAAAAGGCACGGCAGGAGCTCGCGCGGAGACCATCTATCGATCCCAGGCTGCCGACGCGTATGGTGAGCCGTTCACGCAGTACGGCGAAGCCTGCGCGCGCCGGGCCCGAGATCAATCGGACGACATCCCGCTCGAAGACCGTCGGAGTGAAGGTACCCAAAGCGGACCGGAGCCGATCGACGACGAGGCCGAAGACGACACGTTCGGTTTCGACGGGGCGGAGGACGACGGGTCCGCGCGCGACTCAGTCCAAGACGGCGCGGCCCGATACCGGTAAGCGACCGAAGACGACGGGTCGTTCACGGGCGAAGCGGGAGGGGCCGTCCAACTGACGTAACACGGCTGGATCCCGGTGCACGAAAGCCCGCGATATAGCGGGCTTTCCACCATGCCGCGGTCAGAGTCCTTACGGTATATCCACCTCAGCCGTGTTCGAGCAGAAGCTCGTCCCGGTTTCGCAGACCTCGTAGACGTACGTGCCCGACTTCGGATTGTCCGAATATTCCCCGGAGTTCGGGACGGTTCGTACGATCGAGCCGTCTCTGTAGATGTCTACTTCCTGGCTGAGTGCGCCGCTCCAGGCCAGCGCTGCCTTCGCCCTGCCACGTCCGTTGCCCTGCCGCACCACGGATGCTGTCAGGACTATGTT
>JBDHFS010000347.1:0-2805 GCA_039590285.1 Gemmatimonadota bacterium | reverse complement strand
CCTCGTAGAGGCCTTCGGGCCATTCGCCGACCGTACCCGCCTGAGGGATCACGACCAGCTCGGCTCCAGCGACCCCCAATGCCCGCATGTACTCCGGGTAGTGGCGGTCGTAGCAGATGGCTACTCCGATTCGCCCCGCTCGGGTGTCGTAGATGGGCGCGCCTCGATCGCCGGGTGCGTAGTACGCCTGCTCGTGGAACCAGGCGTAGTCGGTGATGTGGACCATCCGCGTAACGCCGAGCAGCCGGCCGTCCGCGTCGAAGACAGGGGAGCTGTCGTAGGCTCTCCCGTCGTCGCCCAGCTCATACATGTTGAAGACGGTGACGAGCGACAGCTCCCGCGCCCTCGCAGCCACCGCGTCGGCCAGCGGGCCGGGCACGGCTTCCGCCAGTTCGGCCGCGGAAGGATCATCCGCACGCTGCGGAAAGAAGCGGTCGATGGCGAGCTCGGCGAACGAGACGATCTCCGCGCCCATCTCCGCTGCGACCCCCATCGCCTGCAGCGCCCTGTCCAGGTTCTTCTTTCGATCGATCTCGGCCTCGTGCTGAACCAGCGCGATCCTGGGCATGCCCGGATTCCCCTCTCCGTTCATTGAGATCCCGCGCGGTCGCCCGCGTCCTCTCCGCCGTCCCTCGCCAAGTCGGCGAGGAACTGCCTTCGTGACCAGGGTGTTTCATGGAGCGTCCTAGTGCAACAGCCGTGTTCCGGCGCGGATCGGACGACAGAGAAGGTATATCCGGCGCCGAGTCGCCAATGAGCTCACATAGATGACAGTGCGATGACGATGAGAGAAACCAGGATAAGGGCCGTGCGCGCGCTGGCTTCCGTGGCCGTCGCGCTCGGGCTGCTCGCTGCCCCGGCGTGTGGCCGGGTGGAGAGCGCCGTTCAGAGCTCGGACGAGCGAGGGACCCAGAGCTCGAAGGAGCACGAAATCCAGGATCGACAGGCGAACGCGGACGTCGTCGAGGCACTGGTCGGTGGCGGGGAGTCGTGGAAGACGGACTTCTCGAAGATCTCCGTGCCTCCAAAGGAGATCGTCTCCGGCGGCCCGCCCAAGGACGGCATTCCGGCGATCGACCAGCCGGCGTTCGAGTCCGCGGCCAAGGCGGACCGATGGCTGGAGAGCTCGGATCCGGTCCTCGTCGTCGAGCACGGCGGCGAGGTCAAGGCCTACCCTCTAGCGATCCTGATCTGGCACGAGATCGTGAACGACAACGTCGGCGGACAGCCTGTCGCGGTCACGTTCTGCCCGCTGTGCAACACGGCGCTGGTGTTCGACCGGAACGTGGCGGGCCGGTTGCTCGACTTCGGAACGACCGGCCGTCTCCGCCACTCGGACCTCCTCATGTACGACCGGCAGACGGAGAGCTGGTGGCAGCAGGCGGTCGGCGTGGCGATCGTGGGCGAGCTTCTGGATACAGAGCTGGAGTTCGTCCCGGCGAACACCTTCTCATGGGAGATGGTCCGCTCGCTCCATCCCGATGTCCTGGTTCTCTCCCGCGATACCGGACACCAACGGGAATACGGGCGCAACCCATACGTCGGCTACGACGACCCGGGTGGTTCGCCGATACCGGGCCTCTTCAGCGCCGACGAGGACCGGCGCTTGCCGGCTATGGAGCGGGTCGTCGCTCTCGATATCGGCGACGGCTGGGCGGTCGGATTCACGCCGCTGTCCGAGGCGCGGGTGGTTAACGATGAGGTCGAGGATATGCCGTTCGCGGTCGTGTGGAAGTCGGGAGCCTCCAGCGCCCTGGACCGGTCGCAGGTCAGCTCCGGACGGGACGTGGGACAGACGGCCGTGTTCGACCGCCATCTCGCAGATCGCACGCTCACGCTCGAGTGGAAGAACGGCGTGCTTCGCGACGTCGAGACCGGATCGACCTGGGATCTCGCCGGACGCGCTCTCACCGGACCACTGGAGGGCGAGCGGCTGAGGAGCGTGCCGCACGGCAATCATTTCTGGTTCAGCTGGGTCGTCTTCCGTCCGGACACAAAGGTCTGGACAGACTGAAGACATCCCGTACGTCCACGCGCCGGGTCAGCTCCCCGTGACGTAGAGCCTCTGCTCGACGCGGCCGAAGTTGGCGCGCTCGGGGTCGATCGCCAGGATCTCGAGCCGGTATTCGCCCGGGTCGGAAGCTTCCAGAGCACCCTCGAACTTGCTCCGTTCGCCCGCAAAGCCCAGGGCCGTCTCCGCGACGATCTCGCCCTCGCTCAGCAGCCGGGCCAGGACCTCCAGGCGATCCGAATCCCACATGCCCCCTGGCGTGAGCGGGCAGCCGCACAGCATCTCCACGTGGACGCGCACCCCGATCGGCTCTTCGGTCGGAAACGCTCCCTCCGGTATCGGCGACTCGAGCCGAATCGTGAACCCGTTGAGCACCAGCACCAGGCCTTCGCCGAGCACGTCTCTGCCGGGCACCATCCAGAGCGTCGTGGAGGTCCGCTGTACCGCCTGCGGCGTCCCGAGCGGACCCTCCGCCGTCACCTCGACGAACGTGGGCTCACCGATCTCGAGGGTGGCGAGGAAGCCTCCGGCGTCCTCGGTATCGAAAACGGTGCCCCCACGCTCCCGCGGCTTCGTCATGATCAGCTCGGTGCTTCCGGTACTGCCCAGGTGCGTTCCGCTTGCCAGGACGGTTCCCGTTTCGACGTCGCGGATCGTGATCCGGGCGCCGCCGACGTTCGTACCGATGATCTTCGCGTCGTGAGAGACGGCGCGGACGAGCAGCTTGGTCTCCACGGATTGCCCGACTGCGGGTCCCGTCATCAGGCCTGTCACCACAACGCCAAGGCCTCCAA
>JBDHFS010000346.1:0-2805 GCA_039590285.1 Gemmatimonadota bacterium | reverse complement strand
GCGACCTCGGCCGCCCACGACAGGAGGAAGGCCGCTCCCAGGATCCCGGTGCCGAAGACGAGCGCCTGCACGGGGGGCGAGGGGTCGAGCTTCAGGATCTCGTGAATGATGCTGGGAGCCGTCAGTCCGATGGCGGCGAGCAGGGCCGCGAGCCGGCCCATTCTCCTCACACAGGCTCCTCGTGCCCACCGGCTCGAGTTGCCGTCTCCCACCACTCGAGGATCCGCTCGCTCACGGTCTCGTCGTCATCGACGTGTGGCCACCGGGCGGTTCCCGGGATCACGTCCTGTGTCAGGTCCGGCCGAACCGCGTGATACGTATCGGGGGCGGCGGCGTTGACGCGCGCCTCTGCTCCCCACAGGACGAGCGCCGGCGCTCCGAGTCGGGACAGAGCCGCCCGCGGATCCCAAGCCAGGTCCCCGGCCCAGAGCGACCACAGCGGCCAACCGGCCGCCTTCTGGCGGGCGTTCCGGTGCAGCACTTCGGCCCGGTCGTCCACACCCTCCGCTTCGGCAGCTAGATCCCGGGCGAGAACGGCTCGCCGTCGTCCGCGGGAGGAGGACCACCGGACGGCCGTGGTCCCGATGGGCGAGCGGAGGAGCTGGTACAGGAGCGGTCTCCACGTGGCGGTTTCGATCACGCGCGGACCTTCCGGCTCGGGAGGAGCGATCAGGACGATCCCGCGAACGGAATTCCCGAGCCGGAGCGCCGCTTCCGGAACGAATCCGGCGGTGACGCCCGCGCCGATCACGAGCGTCGGGCCGTCGATCTGGTGGCGGATGAACTCGACGATCGCCTCGAAGAAGAAATCGGGTCCGTATCGCATGCGGGGCCGGCTCGACCTTCCGAAGCCGGGGAGATCGATGGTGTACACAGTGAAGCGATCACAGAGCCGGCTCGCGAGAGGAGACATCTCGTGCCCGGAAGCTCCTGAATAGAGGTCGTGAAGGAGCAGAGCGTTGGGCCCCTCTCCGCTGCGGGTGAAGAATATGTCCGCATGCCGCCATGGATATCGACCGGGGACCCCGGTCGGGGGTGGGGGGAGGTCGGTCCGGCGGTCTCGCCTCAGCCCGGCGGCCGACAGAACGGCCATGCCGAGAACGGCGACTCCGCCGAGCAGCTTGCGCGGGGCACCCATCGGGCGAATAGCCTACGGATCCCGGTGAAGCGAAGCAAGCAGTGGGTCAGTCGCCGTCCGGGTCGGAGGACGTGCCTGGGCTGGTCTCCGTCCCTTCTCGCGTAAACGCGTGGATGGGAACGGAGCGCACGTGGTGATGGTCGACGAAGATCTCGAACGCGTAGGTACCCGGGCGCGGAAGCTGGAAGTTGTTGATGTCCATGATCGTCTGCGCGGTCATCGGGCGCCCCGGCTCTCCTCCCTGGAGAGTCAACTGGCCGTTGATGGTGAACAGTTCTTTCCCGTCTTCGTCGGCCAGCTTGATGTCGAGTCCGTAGACTCCCTCCTCGCCCAGCCGGGCCTCGACGCGAAGGACGAGGGCGAGGTGGGGATGAGTGCAGGGGAACTGAGCTGCGTGAATCGAGTTGAAGATCCCGAGCAAGTTGAGCTTGCCCTCGCGGCTGACGTTGGCCGCGTCACAGCAGACGGCGAGGGTGACGTCCATTCGCTCTCCCCTGCAGGCGGATCGAAGTCGAGTCGGCTACCCGGCCAGGATGTCGAGGTAGCGTGACTTCGCCGCGGTGTTCAGTGGCGGGTTGTAGCGGCGAATGAACTGACGCTCGGCGAGGCGAGCCTGCTCGATGGAAAGGTCGGCTACCCAGTGCACGGCACGGGCTCCGAACTCCTGAAGCTCGTTGAGATCGACGAGCTCGAGCAGTCGCGATCGGAGGTTGCGTGCGCTCCCAACCATCACGACGTCGCGCGGAGCGCGAGTGCCCGACCCGAGCAGGAACACCCCGGTCGCTTGGGGTACGTGGAATCGGACCGCCAGTCGACTCCACCGAGTCTGGTGCAGATCCTCGTTCACCAAGGGCCTCTCTTTTCTCGGATGGAGCGATCGGGAGTCGAAGCAGGGCCGGACCGGTCGACGACATCCGACCCCGCCTCGGCGGGCCAGGCCCGCTCTCCCGACTACATCGCTAGCACCTGCTCCACCCGCAGTGCTTGCAAATGAGGCAGGCGTTCTCGTGGGCCACCGGGCTTCCACAATCGGGGCACGACGACATCGGCTTCGCGGCCATCGCCCCGGGGCCTTCGAACTTCTCGGTCTCGGCCGCCCGCAAGACCGCTTCGGTCGAAGCGGAGCCGGGCGAGCCGCTCAGCTTCGCGGCAGCCGCCGTCCCGTTTCCATTGAGGGAGACACCGCGACGGTCCAGATACCTCTCCAACGCTCTGCCGATCGCGTCGGGGGCCGACAGGATCAGCTCGCCGTTGTCCCACACCGGGTTCGGACCTCCGATCCCCTTGAGGTGGTGCACGATCGAATGCGGCTCGATCCCCGAACGCAGGGCCAGGGAGATGAGTCGGCACACGGCTTCGGACTGGGCCGCCATGGTCCCTCCCGCCTTCCCCAGCGAGGCGAACACCTCGCACAAGCCGTCCTCATCTTCGTTAATCGTGATGTAGAGGTTCCCGTCGCCCGTGCGGATCCGCTCGGTCAGTCCGGTGGTGATCGCCGGCCGGGGCCGCGGCGTTCGCCGCGGCCCCTTCGGGGCGCTTTCGGCTGCGGCAGCCACGACCCCCGAGTCGGCCTTGTCGGCCTGCGCGGCGTCCGCGCCCTGCGCCTTGTTCGTTACCAGGATCCCCTCGCGGCTACCCTCGCGATATACAGTGATCCCCTTGAGACC
>JBDHFS010000345.1:0-3470 GCA_039590285.1 Gemmatimonadota bacterium | reverse complement strand
TGTCTGGCTCACCGGTTTCCTGTGGCACGGCGTCTACCGGGGCCTGGCGTGGGTCGTCAGCGTGATGCTTCCGCCGATGGCGATCTTCTTCCCCCTGTTCACGCTCCTGGAGGACCTGGGCTACCTGCCGCGCGTGGCCTTCAACCTGGATTGGCTGTTCCGGAAGTCGGGCGCTCACGGCAAGCAGGCGCTCACCATGGCCATGGGCTTCGGATGCAACGCGGCCGGGGTGATCTCCACCCGCATCATCGACTCACCGCGGGAGCGATTGATCGCGATCCTCACGAACAACTTCGTGCCGTGCAACGGACGATTCCCCACACTGATCATGCTGGCTACGGTATTCGTGGCCGCATCCGTACCGCCGGCCGTGGCGTCACTGGCGGCCGCGGGGACCGTGGTCGGAGTGGTCCTGGTCGGCGTGTTCTTTACGCTGGTGGTGTCCTGGACCCTGTCCCGCACGGTCCTGAAAGGGCAGGCCACGGCCTTCACGCTCGAGCTGCCGCCGTACCGACGGCCGGGAGTGCTGCGAGTTCTCTACACATCGCTGATCGACCGCACGGTCTTCGTTTTGTGGCGCGCCATACTCGTGGCAGCGCCGGCTGGAGGGCTGATCTGGATCCTCGGCAACATCAGCGTCGGGGGAACGAGTCTGCCTGGCCTACGTGATCGCGATCCCGGCGAACGAGATCGTGGTCCCCACCATGCTCATGGTCTACGCGGGTCTCGGGATGATGACGGAGCCGGCATCGTACGACACGTTGCGAACGCTGCTGGTCGACGAGCATGGCTGGACGCTGGTGACAGCGATATGCCTGATGCTGTTCTCCCTCCTTCACAATCCGTGCGCCACCACCATCGTGACCATGTGGAAGGAGACGCGAAGTCGGAAATGGACCACGCTGGGCGCGCTCATGCCGCTCAGCGTAGCCTTTGCCGTCACGTTCGTGGTCGCGAGCGCCGCCCGGGCCTGGTGAGCTCGCCGATCTTGCCTCGCATCGGGACCGGCGGCATACTCGCTGCGACCCGGGGAGGAGCCAGATCTTGATCTCGAAACCGCGGCCGGCCTGGAGGCTTCGCGCCCCGATCGGGGCGATGGTTCTCACGATTCTCTTCTCGCCCGTCCTCTCCGGTGCGCAGGTTTGCCCCGGTAATCGGTCCATGGCCGGACGGCCGGCCGGTCGCGCCCCGACGTCCGGATCCGAGATCGTCCGCATCGTGGCCGTCGGCGACATCATGATGGGCACCGCGTTTCCGGATTCGACCTACCTCGACCCGAGAATCGTCCCCGGCGTCTCCGTCGACCAGCTGATCGGCCGCGACCTGGCCCTCCTCCTGCGCTCGGGAGACGTCGTGTTCGGCAACCTCGAGGGCGCCCTGTTCGATGAAGGCGGCGAGTCCAAGAGATGTCGGAACATGGATGCGTGCTACGCGTTCCGGAGTCCGGAGTGGTACGCCGGACTGCTCGCCGACATGGGCTTCAACCTCATGTCTCTGGCCAACAACCACAGCGGCGATTTTCTGGACGCGGGGCGAGCCGCGACGATCGCGGCTCTGGAGCGCAGCGGCATCGTGTACGGAGGCCTGGCGCAGCCCGCGGCCGTCACGGGCACCCTGGAGCTGCAAGACGGGACCCGAGTAGGTCTAGCCGGCTTCTCTCCGAACAAGGGCACGCTCAGCATCCATGACCTGGCAGGACTTCGGCGGCTCGTGGCCGACCTGGACAGGACGCATGACCTGGTGATCGTGTCGTTCCACGGTGGAGCCGAGGGCGCCGACCGGACCCACGTGACACGGGAGCCCGAGGAGTTCTACGGAGAGCGGCGAGGCAATGTATACGAGTTCGCGCACGCAGCGGTGGACGCCGGAGCCGACGTGGTCATCGGCCACGGCCCGCACGTGCCCCGGGCCATCGAAGTCTACCGGGATCGTTTCATAGCCTACAGCCTGGGCAACTTCTGGACATGGGCCCGGTTCAATCTCACGGGACCCAACGGCCTGGCCCCGGTCCTCGAGCTCGAGGTCGATCGTCAGGGCCGGACCATATCCGCCAGGATTCACAGCGCACGTCAGACGGGACTCGGATCGCCGCGGCTCGATCCGCAGCGGCGCGCCGCCCGCCTAATTTCCGACTTGACCGCGGAGAACTTTCCCGATCTCCAGACGCGTTTCGCCGCGGACGGAGGCATCGCCTGGAGAAAGACACCTCCTTCCGACGAAGCCCCGGCGGGCTCCGACGGAGAGTGACGCCAGGCCGGGTCCTTGGTACATTCGACGGCGACTCTATGTCGCAAAGTACTTGACACCACCTAGTCGGCACCGTATTCCTGTAATCATGGAGAAGAGACTCCGGTTGGACGACCAAACGGATCCCCCCGTGGCCCTCAGCGACCGGGCGATCGAGAACATCAGCTTCATCCGCCGCACGATGGAGGCCTCGGGCACGTTCACCGCGGTATCCGGCGTGGGCGGAGTGGCCATGGGTGTCATCGCGCTCATCGCGGCTGCGTACGCGAGCCGCTTCCCTTCTCCGGAGCCCCGTGTCCGCGTGTGGATCGGCGCGGCGGTCGTGGCGGCCGCCGTCTCGGGGATCGCGATCGTGAAGAAGGCCCGCAGGCGACGCGAGGCGGCGCTCACCGGCCCGGGGCGCAGATTCGCTCTCAATTTCATGCCGGCGCTGGTGGCGGGCGCCGTGCTCAGCGTGGTTCTGTATCGGGCCGGGCTGACTACGCTCCTCCCGGGAACGTGGCTGTTGCTCTACGGCACCGGGGTGGTCACGGGCGGTGCGTTTTCCGTTCGAGTGGTGCCGGCGATGGGTGTCGCGTTCATGCTGCTGGGTGTCGGTGCGCTTGCCGCGCCCGGCTGGGGCGATACGCTCATGGCCGTAGGCTTCGGCGGACTTCACATCGCGTGCGGCGCGATCATCGCGTGGAGGTATGGTGGCTGAACACGGAGAGGCTTCGGCTCGCCGTATCGACGGCGGGGCCCGGGACGATGAGGCGCCAGACCGGAGCGCCCGGGCCCTGCGGTCCGTGAAGGGTCCTCCCCTGGCCGGGGTCCCCCGGGAGCTCGACGGTCTCATACACGAACGAGCCCGGCTTGGCATCCTGAGCGCGCTGTCGGTGAACGAGCGCCTCGCGTTCACCGAGCTGCGCCAACTCCTCGAGACGACCGACGGTAATCTGAGCGCACACGCTCGCAAGCTGGAGGACGCAGGGTACATCGAGTGCCGCAAGTCCTTCGCTGGTCGCGTTCCTCGCACGGACTACCGCCTGACGCCGCTGGGGCGCGAGCGGTTGACCGAGTACCTGGGTCACATGGAGGCGTTGATCCGGATGACCCGAGAGGGATAGCGCGCGGCGCGGCGGCGATCGCGCGACCATGGAAGACCCGGGCGGCCGACGGCCGCCCTTCCTCAGGATTGGAGACTTTGTAATGCAGAGTACTCTATATCCCCGGCCGCCCGAGGG
>JBDHFS010000344.1:0-2816 GCA_039590285.1 Gemmatimonadota bacterium | reverse complement strand
CGTCGAGCGTTCCAGGGAGATCCTGGCGGAGGATTCTCTCCTGATCGCGGGCACGGGGATGGAGGCCACGCGCCACACGATCGGGGCCTGCCGCATCGTGGCGGAGCGAGGGGCGGATGCCGTGCTCGTGCGTCCGCCCTCCTACTTCCGCTCGCAGATGAGCCCCGAGGCAATCAGGGGGCATTTTCTCGAGGTTGCGGACGGGTCCCCGATTCCGGTGATCCTCTATCACGTCCCGAAGTTCGTGCCGGTCGACCTCGTGCCGGAGATGGTCGGCCTGCTCATCGAGCACGAGAACATCATCGGCGTCAAGGACTCATCGGGCGACCTGAAGAACCTCGGCGCGTTGACGGAGGTCTGTGAGGCCAGAGCCTGCGTCCTCGTGGGGAGCGGCGCACACCTGTACGCGGGCCTCGAGGTCGGTGCGACCGGCGGAATCCTGGCGGCAGCCCTCCTCGCGCCGGCCGAGAGCTGCGCGGTTACGGAGGCCTGGGCAGCCAACCGCCCTGCCGCGGCGGGTAAGGCGCAAGAAACGTTGGGACCGCTCCATCGGGCCGTCGTCGTTGGGACGGGCGTTCCGGGGATCAAGCACGCCCTGGATATGCTCGGTTATCGGGGTGGCCCACCACGCCCTCCACTCCTTTCCCCGTCCGACGAGGCCAGGCGGCAGGTTCGAGACGCGCTGGCGAGAGCCGCGTTACTGAGTCCTAACCAGATACAGCAGGAGCCGGCTGCTCCAACGGTCGACCAGCATGTTTGCTGACGGCGTTCGGTGCGTGGCCGTGGTCGGCGCCCAGTGGGGTGACGAAGGCAAGGGGAAGATCATCGACTATCTCGCCGAGCAGGCCACGATCGTGGCCCGCTACCAGGGCGGGGCGAACGCCGGTCACACGGTGCATGTGGGCGACGAGGAGTTCATCCTCCACCTCATTCCCTCGGGCGTGCTCTATCCGGATGTGCGCTGCCTCCTCGGCAACGGGGTGGTACTCGATCCGTGGACCTTTCTGACGGAGCGCGAAGAGCTCGTCCAGCGAGGACTGGACCTGGAGGGACGTCTCGGGATCAGCAGCCGGGCCCACCTGGTCCTGCCCTACCACAAGCGACTCGATTCCGTTCAGGAATCGACCCTGGGCGGGAAGGCGATCGGCACGACGGGTCGGGGTATCGGCCCGGCCTACCGGGACAAGGCGGCGCGCTCGGGCCTCAGGGTCGGCGACTTGGCCGACCTGGACCGGTGCGCTGCCGTCGTGCGGGAGGGAGTGCAGGCGGCGAACGAAGTGATCGGGCGGCACGACGATACGGAGGTGGTGGACGCGGAGGAGGTGCTGCACGGTCTGAGCGAGATCGCCGACGAGATCCTGGCGTTGCGCACGGACGTCGGAGGCGAGATCCGGGCCGCGATCGCCGCTGACGGTCGCGTGCTGCTGGAAGGGGCACAAGGCGCTCTGCTCGACATCGACCACGGCACCTATCCGTACGTGACATCTTCCTCGACTACCGCCGGTGGGGCGGCCACAGGCGTGGGCATCGGGCCGACACTGATCGACGAGGTGCTCGGCGTGGTCAAGGCCTACACGACGCGCGTCGGGAACGGCCCGCTGCCGACAGAGCTCGAGGAGGCCGCCGCCGAGCGTCTCCGGCAGCTGGGCGGAGAGTTCGGTGCAACGACCGGCCGACCGCGCAGACCGGGTTGGTTCGACGGGGCCGTTGCGCGCTTTGCGGCGGGGGTGAACGGCCTCACGGCCCTGGCCGTCACGAAGCTGGACGTGCTCGACAGCTTCGAGAATCTGGAGCTGGCCGTGGACTACGAGCTGGACGGCAAACGGCTCGAGCGTTTCCCCGATTCGGCCGGGGATCTCGAGCGGGTCAAACCGGTATTCGAGACCTTGCCCGGCTGGAGGACATCGACGGCTGACGCGCGCCGGTTCGAGGATCTTCCCCCGGAAGCTCAAGCGTACCTGAAGCGCATCGAAGAGGTCGCCGGCACGGCGCTGCGGTACGTTTCGATAGGGTCGGCGCGGGACCAGACGATCAGAGTGGACAAAAAACGTCAAAGGAAAGCCTGAGGATGATAGAGCGAAGAATGGGCCTGGCCGTTGTGACGGCCCTTGCTCTGGCCGGCTGTGCCCAGGGCGAGGATGCCGTCACGTACGCGCGGGGCGATACGACCTTCGTGAGGATCGAAGCCGGAAGCGTGTGGGGTCGACCAGCAACACTACGCGAAGAGATGCGGATCGAGTCCGATCCGGAGAGGCCCGAATACGCCTTCCGGAACGTCACGAGCCTTTCCATCGGTTCAGACGGCGAGCTCTTCTTGCTGGATGGCCCAGCGCAGGCGGTCCTCGTCTACGATTCTGCCGGCGAGTTCGCGCGAGTTTCTTGGGGCTTCTTTCGCCAGCCCAACGGGTTAGAAGCACTGGCGGATGGACGGTTGGTCGTGCGGGATGTGGATACTCAACAACTGCGAGTCTTCAACCAGCGCGGCAATCATCTGGAGGACTGGGCGCTGCCGCAGCCGAGCGGATGGCGTACGAGGACCCCACTCTTCACCGATACGGAAGGCTACATATACGCTCGGATCGTCGTGGGCTCTGAGGATCCGGAAATCGGTGAGCGCCGCGCTTATCTCCGTTACTCAGCTGACGGAGCGATCGTGGATACGCTTCCGGATCCCGAGATTGATTTCCAGCCGCTGACCCTGACGGTCGACGAGTCAGATGGCGGTAGAACTCTACTGATGGTCCCGTTTTCGCCACGCGCTCACTGGGCTCGGAGTGCGCTCGGAGACGTTGTGGTCGGAATCTCGAATCGGTACG
>JBDHFS010000343.1:0-3935 GCA_039590285.1 Gemmatimonadota bacterium | reverse complement strand
TGACCTCCACGGCGACGCATCATTCCGGTGGCTCCAGCTCGATCAACACGATGTCGGAGTTCTCGCTCAATCGGTCGAACACGATCCGCTTGCCGTCGGGCGTGACGTCGAAGGTTCGCATCGCGGCGCCCGGGCCGAGGCGGGTCAGCCGCCGACTCTCCATCGTCGCGAGATCGAGCAACCAGAATTCCTGCGAGGACTGGGAACCTTGCATGTAGATCAGTCCCGAACCATCGGGTAGGAATCGCGCGCGCTCACCGGCGCGCCAAACCCTGATCTCCGGCAGCTCCACCGGAGTTCCGTCGGGGCGAACTGCCACGAGCGGTGTCCCCGGTCCGACCTGCGGACCGGCATAGACGATCATGCTGCCGTCCGGAGACCACACGGGATTGAGCGCCTCGCCATCGACGATGCGCTCCGCGGCGCCGCCGTCGACCGGGATCTTGAACAGCCCGCGGACGCCGGCTTCGCTGCCTCCCACGACGATCCACCGTCCGTCGGGCGACCACGCGGCGGCGCCGCGTGCGTCCACGCTTCGTGACAGCACATTCAGCACCGCGCCGTCCGCGCTCAGAAGGTGAAGGTGCCATCCCTCGTCCTTCCGCAGCAGCAGCACGACTGATTCACCGTCGGGGGCGACCGCCGCCGGCTCGAGTAGCGCCGTCTTGCTGCCTTTCCAGATCTCGCTGACCGTCCCATCGCGAAAGCGCCACAACCCGTCGCCGCTCCCGCGTGACGACAGGAAGAACAACGAGCCGCCGCCGAAGCGAGGGGCCATCGCGTGGGTGGTCCGCAGGCCGGGGTACGGCTCGGCGTCACTCTCGGTCGCCGGGCGGTCGAGGATTGGCACGCTCCACAGGGTCCCTCGAGGGTCCTGGAGCGTCGCCACCAGGCGGCTTCGGTCGGCGCTGGCCGACACCGATGCGTACTGCTCCAGGCCGACCGTCACGCGCCGGGATCTCTTCGTCTCGACGTCCACCGCCCATAGCCATGGCCCGGCTCCGTCCGCATCGCGCGCGCTGTAGATCACTGTTTTCTCGTCGATCGGCGTCGGATCACGCACGTCCAGCTCGTTTCGGGTGATCTGCTCCAGCTCCCCGCCATCCGGACGAACACGCCACAAATCCACCTCGAAGGTCGTCGGCCGGCCGCGCGTCAGGTAGATCCATTGTCCGTCGACCGACCAGGTCGGATTGTGCTGGTGCATCCCCCCGTCCGAGCCGAGGATCAGCCGGCTGTTCGTTCCGTCGCGGTCCGCGACGTAGGTCGGGTCGCCCGCGTGGTTCGTGTGGTACACGATGCGCTCGCCGTCGGGGGACCACGCCACCTCGACGACGTCGTCTCCCAGGAAGTTCCGTGCAGGACCCCCCAGCAGCGGCGCCAGCTGCAGCCGATGCCCCGTACCGCCGCCGATCCAGAGCTCGGATCCGTCGCTGTCGAACCCGACGCTGCGAACCGGCGCGCGGGCGTCTTCCACCCTGAATCCGCCGCTGCCTCCGCTCACCTTACGGAAGTCGCTCCCACCGATCTGACCGACGTAGACCTCGAACGGGCCGTCCCGGTCGGAGACGAAGGCGACGAATCGACCATCCGGTGAGATCGAGCCACCGAGCTCGGAGCTCGGCAGGTCGGTCACCGCGCTGAAGCGTGCGCGAGCGAGCGGGTTGTCGCTCGGTTGGCCCTCCGGGTCGGTGGGTGACCCCAGAAAGGACGGCAGCCAGAAAACGACGCTCGCGAGAAGTGCCATCGCCAGAACGGCCACGGCGATCCAGGCACCGCGAGGCGTGCGTCGGACCTGGGAGCGTTCCCGCTCCGTGTCGTCGAGCTCGATCCGGGCGTCGGCGATGTGGTGGTAGCGGTCGCGCGGATCCTTGGCGAGGCAGCGCCGCAGCACGCGTCGCACGTTCGAGGGCGTGTCGACCGGAAGCCGGTCGTGGTCCGGCTCGGTGTGCAGGATCGCTGCGAGAGAATCGGACGCGGTGGGGCCGGCAAACAGCGTCTTCCTCGTCAGGCATTCCCAGAGCACGCAACCGAACGCCCAGATGTCGCTCCGCTCGTCAACCTCCCGGCAACGGACCTGCTCCGGGCTCATGTAGGCGGCCGTTCCCAGCAGCACGCCTGCAATCGATCCGACCGAGGTCATCGTCGGCGATAGCGACGGATCCGCGTCCGGCGACGATGCCGACGCCATCGCCTTTGCGAGGCCGAAGTCGAGGACCTTGACGGCGCCGCCGGTCGTGATCACGATGTTCGCGGGCTTGAGATCGCGATGGACCACGCCGCGGGCGTGGGCAGCCTCGAGCGCCTCGGTGATCTGTCGGGCGATGCCAATCGCGTCGTCAACCGGCAACCACCCCCGTCCCAGTCGCTCCGCGAGGTCCTCGCCGGGAACCAGCTCCATCGCCAGGAAGCGTGTTCCATCTGAATCGTGGAGACCATAGACGGCGGCTATGTTCGGGTGGTTGAGCGCAGCGAGCAGCTTCGCCTCTCGTTCGAAACGGGCAAGCCGCTGTGCGTCGTCGGCGAATGCGTCCGGCAGGATCTTGATCGCCACCTCGCGGTCGAGCGTGGTGTCGGTGGCCTTCCACACCACACCCATCCCGCCCTCGCCGATCTTCTCGATCAGGCGGTAGTGGAGCAGCTGCTGTCCGGCCTCGATGGGCACGCTGCGGTCTCCTCAGCCAGATCCTGGCGTCGAGTCTACCCCCGAGAGCAGCGCCCCCTACCCGTCCAACGCCGAAAGACCGCACGCGTCGCGGCCGCGGGGCGTGCGGATCGGGTCCAAAGCCCGCAAGATCAGCGATATCAACGATGTAGAGCGGAAGGCCCCGGACGCGCTCCGGGATTCAGAGGAGCGCGGCCAGCCCGATCGCAGCCGCCAGGATCGCGATCGCCCCGAGCCCCGACCGCCAGGACCGCGCGGTGGCGCTCACCAGCAGCGCCATGAACATCGCACCCCCGGACACCGCGTGCGCGGATGTCCCGAAAACCGCGGCTCCCAGGGCAGCTGCCGACATGACCCCGCCGGCAACGAGCGGCAGACCTCGAACGGGGGCTCTCCGATTCAGGATCCATCGTCGAGGCCGGGGACGGGGCCGCCGGCCTGAAGCCAGGCCGAGACTAGAATCCCCGACGCCACGAGCAGCGAAACCCACAGCAGTCCGGTTCCGGTCTCTCGAGTCATGGCACGCGATCGGCAGTCGGAAACGTCCACAGGACCAGCCTCCCTCTTTCCCGAGAACATACTCCCGAATCCGTCCCTCCGCCGCCGCCACGGCACCAGCGGTTTGAGATGGTGAGTGAACGGTCGCTCGAGGAGCCCGAGGGTCAGGCTGTCAACTCACTCATGCTACCGATCGGCGGATCATGAGGGCATCCGGAGAGGGCGGTGTTTCAAGTTTCTTTGAAACGTCGCCCCGATTTGTTGTCCATGGCATCAACCAGTGTCCAGGGACTCCATGGGCTTGCTTAGAGTAGGACTCCCACCGACGGACGGCGTGACACTCGCCGGACAAGTTCGTGCCCGGTTCACTGACTTATCCCAGAGGCAATCCGATAAGTGGACCCTACGGGATGAGCTCTCGGATGCCTGAGGGATGACAGAGTGTGGTCTGCATGAAAGTGGCCCTGTGCGTCGGTTGACCTGTCGCCCTCGATGAGAGATCTTGGGGCCATGTTCGACCAACTCGAAACGATATACCGCCGACCGAGGCCGTTCGAGTTCTACACCGCCGACGAGCTGTGGACCGATGAGCACACCTCCGCGCAGATGCTGGCCTACCACCTCAACGAGGAGGTCGACCTCTCCTCCCGCAGCAGCGCGTTCATCGATCGCTCCGTGGAATGGATCGTCTCCGACTTGGGCGTGGGCAAGGGAACGAAGATCGCCGACTTCGGCTGCGGGCCCGGGCTGTACACCACCCGGCTGGCCCGCC
>JBDHFS010000342.1:0-2828 GCA_039590285.1 Gemmatimonadota bacterium | reverse complement strand
TGGAAGTTCCTGTACACGGAGGCGTAACGGACGTAGGCGACCTGGTCGGTGGCCTGGAGGTGCCGCATGACCAGCTCTCCGATCACCTGACTGCCGACTTCCCGGTCGTCGGCCGCCTCGAGTGCCTCCTCGATCGAATCGACCATTTCCTCGATCTCGGCCAGGGACACGGGTCGCTTGGCGCAGGCGATGCGGACGCTGTGCAGGAGCTTGTGCCTGTCGTACGGCTCGATCGCGTCGGAGGCCTTCCGCACCGTGAGCGGTTCGCGTTCGATCAGCTCGTACGTGGTGAAGCGCTGGCCGCAGGCTATGCACTCGCGACGACGACGGATGGCGCGTCCTCCACGGCTGAGCCGTGAATCCACGACGCGGTCCTCGATGTGATCACATGTGGGGCAGCGCACGCGTCCTCCTCGTCCGGGTCCGGCAACCCGTGATGGGACGCAATCCCCGGGCCGGGTGACTCAGTTCCCGAGTCGGGACAGCTCCCGTTCCGCGAGAGCGACCTCGTCGCTGTCGGGGTAGCCCTGGACGACCCGTTGGAAGAAGGTCCTGGCGTCGTCCACGTTGCCGCGCTGAAGCTCGATGAGACCACTCTTGTACAGGGCGGTCGAGGCTCGCCGCGAGTTGGGATACAGCTCCAGAACCCGGGCGTACTCCGCGAGGGCCTCGTCGGGCGCATCCGACTCGGCGAATGTCTCCGCCTTGAAATACTGCGCGTCCGGCGCCAGCTCGTGGTTCGGATACTGTTGAAGGAACTGATCCAGTCCAGCTCGCGCCGTCTCGTACGAGCCCCTGTTCAACTGCCGCAGGGCGGCTTCGTACAGATCCTGGGGCTCGCCCCCGGCGTCCACCGGGCCTCCATCATCGCTGTCCGCCAACGCGGCTCCGGCCATGGCTCCGGCTGCCGCACCGGCCGCCGGACTCAGCCCGCCGCCGGATTCCTGAAGGAGGGCCAGCTGCCGCTGTGTCTCACCTGTCAGCGCGACCAGTTGAGTAACGGCAATGCCCAGATCCTCTATCTGACGCTGCAGATCGACCCGACCTGAAATGTCACGGCGCTGCTGGACGCTGAGACTGTCCAGCAGCACCGATCGAAGTTGCCTGATCTCGCGCATCAGGCTGTCCCTCTGGGCGCGGTCCGCTTCCATCTGAGCCTGCAACGTGGTCTCCAGATCGGCCACGTCGCTCTTCATGGCGCACGCCGCGCCCAGCAGAACAAGGCTGGCGGTAAGTACTGCGCTACGTATCAAAGAGCATCCATGTTCTCGATGACGAATTCGGAGCGCCGGTTCATCTGCCAGGCGTCCTCGTCGGAGCCCTGCGCGACCGGCCGCTCCTTACCGTAGCTGACGGTATTGAACATCTCCTCCGACAGACCCAGGCTGACGAGATACCGAACCGTCGAGTCCGCGCGCCGCTGTCCGAGCGCCAGGTTGTATTCGATGGATCCGCGCTCGTCGCAGTGTCCCTCGATCGTGATCCTGACGTCCGGGAACTGCTGAAGCACTTCGGCTTTTCGCTGAAGTACCGTCGACGCGTCGTCCCTGATGTTGTATTTGTCGAAATCGAAGTGGACGCGCTCGCGGATCACCGCGATCGCCTCGATGAGGGCGATCTGGCCGCCAGCGTGGGTCGCGCAGTCGGTTCCGGCGTAATCACGCTGGGCCTGCGAGTACAGGCTGTGGGCGCGATCGTAGTTGCCGGCCGCCATGGCTGCGTCGGCCTCACGGCACAGACGTGCGGCCGCGGCGGCGCGCTCAGCCGCGCGGACGGCTGCCAGGCTGTCCGCATCCGGCTCGGGCACGGTCTCGGCAACTACCGGCGGAGGCTCCGGCGCGGGATTCCCGCCGCAAGCGGCAACTCCCACGGCGAGGAGGACCAGGAGAGCTGCGATCCTACGATTGAAACGCATTTTAGACGCTCCTTTGGTGTTGAGTCGCGAACTCCCCCTGACGGGGCGTCGGATCTCATGCTGTCGTGACGGTTAGAGCTGGTTCCATCGGAACCGCTGTATTGTATAGTCGCCGCCGGTGCTTGCCAAGCACTGCGCCGGTCTTTCTCCGCGATCAGGAACCCGGCCGTATCGGCGTGGACCAATGCGGCAGCTGATCCACCTGGTTCACGGTCACCGAGCGCAGCCGACCGCTGACCGTATCCAGCACCCAGAGGGCGTAATAACCGCGCAGGGTACCGGCGAATACCAGGTGTCGGCCGTCCGGCGCCCAGCTGGGGTCTTCATTCGTGCCGCGCGATGTCATGATGCGCCGATCGGACCCGTCGGGGTTTACCGTTACGATCTGGAACCACTGGTCCACCCACGTGTGATACGCGATCCGGTCGCCTCGGGGAGACCAGTCGGGCGACGTCGCATAGCCACGCTCCCCGAACACGTACCGACTGACGATGGACGGATCTCCGCCCCGCTTCAGGTCCATGACGTAAATCTGCGGGTTCCCGAGCGGAGTCGACGTGATCGCCAGCTGTTGACCGTCCGGGGAGTAGGTGCCGCCCATCGTCTCGCCGACTCCCGTGTACGTGACGCGGCGGGTGCAGCACAGAGGATCGCGCTGAATCTCGAACAGCTCCGTGTGGTCGCCTTCCGTGCGTCCGAAAAGGATCCGCCTTCCATCCGGTGAGTACATCGGCGTCACGTTGATCTGCCCGATGTCCGATATCACGGCCTCCGCTCCCGTCACCAGGTCCCGCTCGTAGATCACGGGATTTCCGGATCTGAAGGAGACGTAGAGCATGTGCCGTCCGTCGGGGGACAGGTTCGGTGACATCACGATCGAGCTGTCGTCCGCCGCCGCCTCGTTCGTCAGACG
>JBDHFS010000341.1:0-2839 GCA_039590285.1 Gemmatimonadota bacterium | reverse complement strand
GGCGTCCCTTCCGCCTCTCACCCCCGTGGATGCCATCCACGAGCTTCCCGCCGGGGGCTGGCTCGTGTCGGGGGAGGTGGCCACCGACTTGGCCTTCGTGACTTCGGACCGCCGGGACTTGGTCTTTTGGGACGGGGGGGTCGTGTACGCGCCCTATGCAGCCTACGGAGGCGCCCTGGCGCTGATCCCCCTGGGGTCCAACGTGGACGCCGTGCTCCTCGATCAGACCGCGGCCGTGGTGGTCAGCTTCGACGTCCCCACCACCATCGGGACGGTCACCTACGATCCGGCCGACCTGGTCCGCTACAACGGGGTGACGTTCGACGCCATACCCTACTTCGATGCTTCGGCTGCCGGGATCCCGGTGACGACCAACCTGACGGCCGGGGACCGCACGGGGATGCTGACGGTGTTCTCCCTCGACGTCCCCACCACCGTCGGTCTCGCGACGTACCTTCCCGGTGTGATCCTGTCGTGGAACGGAGCGATTCTCGGCGTGTTCGACCCCCAGCCGGGCTGGCCGGTCGCGCGCACCAGCCGGGTGAACGCGCTGACGTTGCCGCCGGTTCCTTTCGGGACCAACCCGGGCGCGATGGGTACTGCGCTAGCAGTGGCACGCCTCGGCGCGGCGATGCTCCGGCTGAGCTGGACGGCGAGCAATTGCGCCGGCGGGGACGACACAGGCATCTACCAGGGGACCATCGCCGCGCTGCTTGGGGGCGTCTACGATCATACACTCATCGGCTGCGCGGACGGCTTCCCCTTCTTGGAGGAGAACATCGCGTTGCCGGTTGCGGACTCGTACTTCCTGCTGTCGGCACACAATAATGCGAGCGGTGAGGAGGGATCCTATGGGCTGGACAACGTCGGCGGCGTGATGACCGAGCGACCGGTCGGGGCCGCGACCTGTGTCCCGGTCCAGGCGCTAGGCTGTCCATGACGGCCGTTCGAACACCTGATTACTGGACGGGCGGGAGGGCTCTGCCCTCCCGCCCCCGCACGGGGCCCTCTCATAGCGTAGAGGCTCTTCGAGTTCAAGAAGCTCATTCTCCGGTCCCCACCAGCGCATCGTAGCGGTCCCGCTGTCGCCAGCGTCTATCGGCAGACCCGAGACCTGTTCCTGGCGCAGTGGTTTGCGAGGCATGCCAGTCCGCTGACCACCGTCATCTATGCCGTGTGGTCAAAAACTCGATCGAAATCCATCTGGCCGCAGAGCAGAGGGTTCGAGTCGAATCCTGTGCTGAATCGATACCGAAACCTCCGACTGCCCGTGGGCTGAACCTGATAGACTTACAGCCGCTTAGCCGTGTCCGCATGTCGCGGGCTCGCAGGTTCCGGCGCTCGGACTTTTCACGAAGCATGGAGCCGTGAAGATGAGTGATGCGGACGGCGCCTCGCCCACGAAGACCGGGGCCAGCGGCCCGACCGGGCGACGGACGGTTCTGGAATGGCTGATCCGGGGGTTCCTGTCTTTATGGGGGCTCGGCGCAGCGGCGGTGGCGTTCTCGTTCCTGAAGGCGCCGGGCGTGGAGGAGAGGCCTAGCGAGGGAAGGGTCACGTGTGGATCCCTCTCATCGCTCCCGGTCGGATCGGCACGCTTCATCCGCCACGGCACGGGTCCCCTGCTCATCGTGCGCGCCTCGACCGATCAGGTCCAGGCCTTTTCGGCCATCTGCACGCACCTGCGTTGCGTCCTTCAGTGGGAAGAGGAGACGCGGAGGATCCTCTGCCCCTGCCACGCCGGCGCCTTCGATCGCCGCGGCAACGTCCTGTCGGGACCGCCGACCCGTTCGCTGCGCCAGTACCCGGCGGAGGTTCGGGCTGATGAGATCGTCGTCCACCTTCTCGGCTGACGCTGCCCCGGGCGGTTCTGCGGAGTCACGGCCGGAGAAGCGGCGAGCGGTGCCTCCACTCCGACCCGCGCGGGTGAGATCGTCAGGACCGAGGAGGAAGTGAGGGCTCGATGGGACGGAGAGCAGGATCGAAAGGGCGCTCGCTGACGGGCTGGCTCGAAGAGCGCTTGAATCTCACCGAGATGTTCTCTTTCCTGACCAACTTCGGCCTCTTTCCGGCCGAATTGGACACGCGCCGCCCCCTGCGCGAGGCGGTCTCCGAAGCGCTGCGCCGTCCCATGCCGTCGTACGCCCGCTGGCCACGGGTCCTGGGAATTCTGTCCGTGCTTCTCTTTCTCTTCCTGGGTGTCACCGGCGTGATGCTGGCCTTCTACTACCAGCCGACTCCCAGCGAGGCCTACGACTCGGTCACCGTCATCGTGCGGGACGTGAGCTTCGGCTGGTTCGTCCATCAGATCCACGGGTGGGCGGCGGACGCTTTTCTCCTGATCCTGCTGGTTCGCGGGTGGCGCGTCTATTTCCAGGGGCTGTACAAGGCGCCGCGCGAGATCCTCTGGATGGTCGCGGTGGTCACCTTCCTCGCGGCGACCCATGCGGATCTCACGGGGCGGCTCCTGGGATGGAACAACGCAGGATACTGGGCGTCCGTCCGCGCCGTGGACATGCTCTATACCCTGCCCCTCCTGGGGCCGATGTTCTCCTTCGTCGTCGGCGGGCACCACGTGGATTCTCTGGTACTCCTGAGGTTCTACTTCCTTCACGTCGCTGTCCTCCCAGGCCTGCTCTTCGCGCTCTTCTTTTTGCATTTCTCGGGCGTACGCCGCGTCGGGCTCTCCCACTCGGCACGGGACAAGCCTCCCGGCCCCGGCGTTTTCCGGGTCTACCTTTTCAACTTGCTGATCCTCACGGTGCTGGTCTTCGGGACTCTGGTGACGCTTGCGACCATCGTCCCGGAGGCGTTCCACTCCGTGGCGGACCCGTTCAGC
>JBDHFS010000340.1:0-2841 GCA_039590285.1 Gemmatimonadota bacterium | reverse complement strand
CGGATTTTGGGGTGCGTACGGAGGTCGTGGTCGCGGATCTGGCCGACCCCGGGGGCCCGGATCTCATCCACGAGCGCCTCGCGGCCACCGACTTCCGGACGGACATTCTGGTCAACAACGCCGGATTCGGGAGCCTGGGTCCGTTTCGGAACGCCGACCTCGTGACGCAGCTCGGCATGGTACAGGTCAACATCGCCAGCCTCACGCACCTTACGCGACTCTTCCTGCCCGGGATGGTCGATCGCCGAAGCGGAAGGATCCTCAATGTAGCGTCGACCGCGTCCTTTCAGCCTGGCCCGCTCATGGCCGTCTACTTCGCCACCAAAGCGTACGTGCTCTCGTTCTCGGAAGCTCTTGCCGAGGAGCTTCGCGGCTCGGGCGTCACCGTGACGGCCCTGTGTCCGGGCGCGACCCCCACGGGCTTCCAGAAACGCGCAGGGATGGAGAGCGCACCGATCGGCGGCAGAATGGTGACCGGCGATGTGGTCGCCATGGCTCGAGCGGGTTACCGCGGCGTGATGAAGGGCAAGCGTATCGTGATACCGGGCATCTTCAATCGGGTCGGTGCCTTCCTGCCGAGGCTCTTTCCCCGACGCCTGGCCACCGCGGTCGTGATTCGGTTGACCACGGCCAGAGACGACTCGTAGCAGGGGAGTGCAGAGGAGCGCCATCCGGCGGCGCCCCTCTCATTCGCCCCGGCTCAGCTCACCGGCTTCAGATACCGTCCAAGCCAATCGAAGAACACGCGATGCCACAGGATCCCGTTCTGGGGCGACAGGATCCAATGGCCTTCCTCGGGAAAGTACAGAAAACGGCTTTCGATTCCGTTGAGCTGTGCCGCCGTGAACGCCTGGATGCCCTCTCCGACAGGCACACGGAAGTCCTTCTCACCGTGGATCACCAGGATCGGCGTGTCCCACTCGCCGACGAAGCGGTGCGGCGAGAACTTCTCGTAGCTGGCGGGCCGATCCCAGTAAGCGCCGCCCAGGTCGAAGTTTACGAAGAACATCTCCTCGGTCGCGCCATACATGCTTTCCAGGTTGAACAAGCCGGCATGGGCCACAAAGGTGCGGAATCGACCATCGTGGTTACCGGCCAGCCAGTACACGGTGTATCCGCCGAAGCTGGCCCCGATGGCCCCCAACCTGTTTTCGTCCACGTAGGGACGTTCCGCCATGTAGTCGATGGACGACAGCAGGTCCTGCATCGCCTGTCCGCCCCAGTCGCCCGAGATCTGTTCCTTCCACTCCTGACCGAAGCTCGGGACGCCGCGCCGGTTGGGCGCCACCACGATGTATCCGTTGGCCGCCATCAGCTGAAAGTTCCAGCGGTACGAGAAGAACTGGCTGACCGTACCCTGTGGTCCTCCCTGCGCGTAAAGCAGGGCGGGGTACTGGCGGGACTCGTCGAATCCCGGCGGATAGATGACCCAGGTCAGGATTTCCTTACCGTCCGTGGACGGAACCATGACTTTCTCGACCCGACTCAGCTCGACGCCGGCCAGGATCTCGGCGTTGGCGAACGTGAGCTGCGCGGCCTCGCCATCCACCGGGTCGACCCTGAAGATCTCGTTTGGAGCGGACATGGAGCGTCGCGCCGCGACAAGGACCTCATCGTCTCCCAGTCGGGCGGCGTCGAGCGACACGTAATCGAAGACCCCCTCGCTCACGCGTCGAACGGGACCACCCTCCAGGCCGACGGCGAAGATCTGCACGGTTCCGCGTGAGTCGCTCGTGAAGTGGATCGACTCGCCGCTCCCGGTCCACACCGGGGAGTGGGCGTCGTCGTCGTACCCGGCCGTGAGCTCGACCCGCTCGCCGCTGCCAAAATTGTGCACCATCAGCCGATTTCGATCCGCCTCGTAGCCGTCCCGTTCCATGCTCAGCCACGCCACGTGCCGACCGTCGGGTGAGAAGACGGGCTCCACGTCGTAGCCCATCATCCCCTCGGTCAGATTCGTGGTCTCGAGGGACTCGATCTGGACGACATAGATGTCCGAGTTCGTGCTCAACGTGTAACCGGTCCCGACGACTTTCTTAGCCGTGTACGCGATGCTTCGCCCATCCGGACTCCAACCGATCTGCTCGACACCGCCGAACGGGTTGAGAGGAGTGTCGAACCGCTCGTTCTTCATCAAGTCGACGGGCTCGCCGATCCAGCCATCCTCGTACGGCGCTATGAACAGGTGACTGTAGGAGTAGTCGTGCCAACTGTCCCAGTGCCTGTACATCAGCCCGTCCATGATGCGGGCGTCCGCCTCGGGAAGGTCGGGGTAAAGGTCGTTCACCGTCTTGTCCAGCTTTACGTTCCGCGTGAACGAGATGTGCCTTCCATCAGGAGCATAGCGGAAGTTGGCGATTCCGTCCTCGATTTCCGTGACCTGGCGGAGCTCCTTGCCGTCCGACTTCACCTCCCACAACTGGGTGGAGCCGCCCTTGGCCGACAGGAAGCCGATCCACTGTCCATCGGGTCTCCACTGTGCCCCGCGCTCCGATCCCTCCAGGTTCGTCAGCTGTACGGGCTCTCCTCCTCCGACGGCGAGCAGGTACAGGTCCGTGTCCCCTTTGTTGGCCTTCACGTCGTACGACCGGATGCCGTAGACGAGGGTCTCTCCGTCCGGAGAGACGGCCGGAGCCGAGACCCGTTTCAGCTTCCACAACAGCTCGGGCGTCATCACATCCTGCGCGGTCAGCCGGCCGGGGACGACGCTCATCATCATCGCGGAGAGGACGCCGAACCAGGCGCCGTTCCGTGGAGTCATCTCGAGCTTCCTTCCTTGGGTTGGTCGCGGCCCCGCCCGGACCGCGAAATGGGCTGTCATGGTGTTGCCTTCAGGGCTAC
>JBDHFS010000339.1:0-2846 GCA_039590285.1 Gemmatimonadota bacterium | reverse complement strand
TGAGAAAGAAGGCATGCCGGCCACATTAGTGACCGGCACGCCGGATCCAAGCGGGCAGGTCGATCGGCCGACCTTACTGCTCGCCCTGCTCTTCGAGCGCCTTTCGGTTCTTCGTCCTGAGACGCCATTCCGCCCCCATGCTCTCCTTCAGACTCTCAGGCAGCGCTTCGAGCGGCACTACCAGGTCTCCCTCGACCGGCCAGTGCTCGAGCAGCTCCGGCATGTAGCCCGGTGGATAGTACTCCGCGGGGTCGATCTGCTGATCACGGACGAACGGCTCCTGGATCTCCTCGCGGCTCGTGGTCGGGTGAGGAACGACCAGCTGCCCGTTGGTGAAGTCGAACTGTGGCGCGCGGCTGTTCGGGTAGTCCGGGAGAATTCCCTCGCGCACCCAGATCTGCTCCTTGGTCACGTTCACGACCACACCGTCGGGAGCGCCGAAATGGAACGGTCCCTTCCAATGCTCCCTGATCTCCGCAACAGACTCCTCGTTGACGTACGGATCGAACGGCATGTGGGTGGTCATGAACAGGCGTGGCTGCACCATGTTGGCCACGTAGCCGGCCGCGTAACCCGGCGTGTGGTGCGTGTCGATCGTGTAGCGGCCGAGGAAAGGAGGCACGCCCTGGACACCGGAGCTGATCTCCACCAACTCGGGCTGCATCTCTGTCACGTACACGTCGCAGCCCTCGGCATACTGAGCGTCGAGCTTGCTGGGACGGCCGTCGCCCGTCCACACGAAGCACAGTCCGTTCCAGTCCAGTCGATAGCCCGATGCGCCGTCCTTGGCGTGCGATCGCTGCCAGTGAATGACCCGGACGCCGTCCTTCTCGTAAACCACCCCACCGTTGTCGCGAAAGTCGAACTCGTTGACCTGGATGTCCCATCCCTGGCCGACCGGGAACACACTGAACGCGTCGCGATGCCACCCGAGCATCATCTTCATGCCCTCGACCATCTTGGCCGTGCCGTACTCGGGGGTGCGGCCCGAAGGACCGTGCACGGTCAGGGGCTGGTGCCAGCCGCCCGCCCACGTTCCGAACATCCACAGGTAGGGCAAGCCTCCGAAGTGGTCGACGTGCAGGTGCGTGATGAAGACGTGCTTGAGCTCGTTCAGCGCGAATCCGCCGGCAACGTAGTTGGCGGGGGAGCCTTCGCCGATATCGAATATGAAGTTGTCGCCGTTTCCGAGCTGCACGAAAACCGACGTGTTCATCTGTCCCGGGCGGATGAACGGAGCCGTCCCCATGAAGATGATCCGCATCTCGTCAGGCTGGATCTCCTCGGTCCGCGGGAACCAGTTCGACGCGCTCTTCATCCACGGCGACGGCCGGATGCCTTCGAACAGTAGCCCTTCCTTCCAGCGATCTCCCGGTACGCCACCGAACAGCGCGGCCCGGATGTCCTCCTCCGACGATGGCTCCTGAACCGGAACCTGGGCATACGCATCAGACGCCGTCCACATCATCCCGGCTGTTATGGCCAGAATGAAGGTCCGTCTCCATTTCGCAATCGACATCCCTGCTCCTTGTTGTTGATCCACTGGTACTTCTCCGCAAAGCGAGGCCTAGACTAATCAAGGATTCCGGGAATGGAAGTGTTGGCGGGAAGCGGAGGGGCAGGGATTCGCTGTGGAGCGTAGCGAGACATTCGAGCCTGTGTAGCAGGCGAAACTACCCTGAAGCCCCTGCGGGCGCCGGTAGCTCGCACGGGATTGACCCGACGACGCCGTTTGCCAACACTGAGTGATGTTGGTTCGGCAGTCGGTTGAAACTCAGCGAGTCTTGAATGAGAACCCGAGATTCTGTTTCCAGGAGGGCCTGGGTCGGGCGACTTAGCGCCGAGTTCGTCGTCATTGTCCTCGGTGTCCTGATTGCGTTGGCAGCAGATCGCTGGATGTCGGGCTTCGACAAGAGAGACCAGGAGTCCCTCTATCATTCCCAGTTGGCTGACAATCTTCGTGCTGATTCCACCGCTCTGACTAGTCAAATGGAAGACCTATCGGAGCGGTCGGAGACGGCGCTGCAGCTTCTCCTTCTCACGGAGGCTTCCGACACCACTCGCGTTCCAGACGACGCCCGCTCGTTCGGAATCCTGTTTGAGAGCGTCGGGTTCTATGACCCGATGGATTACGCTGACGAGACCTGGAGGGATCTTGTATCGACGGGAAATGTCGGAGTGATCGGTGACCCTAGACTTCGGCTGGCCTTGTCACGTTACTACAATCAGATTGAAGCGTTTCAAGTCAAGGAGGCGGAGTGGGATACGCAACTTCGAGTCTATGAGACGAACGCTTGGAACGTCCTGCCACCTCTACGTCGCCTCTCTGTACTGTCCGCGGCACTCGAAGAGCAATACGGATTCCCCATCCTCGGCGACGTCGAGGTTGAACCCCCGAGCCACTCTGATGTGCTGGTAATCCTTAACGCGATTCGATCGCGGCCAGACCTGCGTGCTCAACTCGGACAGGTACGTAAGACGACTGCGATCGCGGGCGCCTTCTACCGAGACATCCAGAGTGACGCTACCGAACTACTTCGGCTCGTCGAACAGGCTCGCTGAGCAGCAGTTTTCGAGAACGATCTGAGCTTTCCCTGTAAGTCCCCCTAAGTCCCTAAGAGTCCTTCTGAGTCGGACCTACTTTCGGCTGCTTTCCTTCTAAGTCCGTCTAACTCCTTCTACGTACCGATAGTCAGGGTGCATTCCGAGGTACACCTTCAGTAGACCGCGGCACGTATGGATCCGGCGCACCCGTCGGAATGGGCGGGAACGCACGCAGAGAAGCGACGTGCTCCTCAAGCTGCGGGAGCGCAGCCCTCAGCACCCAGGTATTGGGGAACAACACG
>JBDHFS010000338.1:0-2865 GCA_039590285.1 Gemmatimonadota bacterium | reverse complement strand
TTGGGGACGTCCGATAACTACGATTCTGTTAAATTGGAACCGATGAGGGAATCAGACCCCGCGCTGGGACCCACTACTCACATCTTCCGAGTCGGTGCGCTCCGCGTCAGAGTGCGATCTCGGCTGCGTGCGGCCGGTGACAGTGAAGGGAGGACGTCGTGGCGCCGTAGCTTCCCGCATTCAGCAACGCCAGAATGTCTCCCTCGCGAACCTCGGGAAGCCGGCAATCTTCGGAGAAGAGATCGATCGCCTCGTTGATGTGCCCCGCGATCGTGCAATTCAGGCCGGGAGGCGCGTCGGCCGCGCGGCACAAAACCACTTCCTGGGCGTAGTGGTAGTAGGCGATCGCGCTGTACACGTTGAGGCCGCAATCGACTCCAACGAAGATGCTGCCACCCTTCTCGTCGACGCAGACCACCTCCACCAGCAGCACTCCGGCGTCCTGGACCAGAAAGGCGCCCGGCTCGAAGAGCACGGTGACACCCAGCGGCCCCAGCTGACGGGCGATGCCGCCAGCGTACGCGTCCAGGTCGGCGGGCTGCTCGGTCTCCTGCAGGCGCACGCCGATCCCACCGCCCACGTTGATGTAGTCGAGATCCCCAAACTGGCGTGCCATCTCGGCAACCCGCTGCGTCGCGTCGAGGAAGTTGCCGAGGCCTGGCTGGAGCCAGCCGGATCCGATGTGGAAGTGGAGTCCCCGCACCTCGAGATCGTGGTGGCGGGCAAGCTCCAGGGCCTGCTCCAGCTGGTCGGGGTAGATGCCGAACTTGGTCGGCTTGTCCCCGGCGTAGGCGAGCGTCTCGCTATAGCCCGCGCCCACACCCGGATTGACGCGCAGGCCGATGGCGCGCCCGGGGTCGCGCTCGCCGACCTGACGGATGGCGCTCAGGGAATCCAGATTGAGCTTCAGCGGGTGCGGCAGAATGCGCGCCAGGTCACGGGGGCTCAGACTGGTACCGGTGTAGGAGATCTCCTCGGCCTTCCAGCCAGATGTGAGAGCCAGATCGACTTCATTGGGTGAGCAGGCGTCGATTCCGATGCTACCGGTCTTCCGCAGCCGGGCCAGCACGTCCGGATGCCGGCTCGCCTTGAGCGCGAACAGCAGCTGGTGGCGCAGCTCGGCGCGCTCGAGCGCCGCCTGCAGGCGGCGCGCGTTGGCCTCCACGCGCGCCGTGTCGTAGACGAACAGGGGGGTGCCGTGCTCGCGGGCCAACTGCTGCGCGTCGCGGCCCACCAGCTGCAGCCGACCCTCGACGGGCTCGAGTCCAGCGCGGCGCCACCAGGGGAGTTTCACGCCCGTGCTCCGCTCCACGCACTCCCTCCCTTCAACCGGTCAACGATACCCTACGCTTGCGCCGGATCGAGCTGCGCCCCTCCCTCGGGCCCAACGCGCTACCTGACAGAATCGGGATTATCGGACACGGGAACTTCGCAGCTTCAATCGCCGATCCTCCCACGCAATTCGAGTCGGCAAGGAAGGCGGTGGGATGGAATTGGTGCGCGTTCCCAGGGGCGCTGATCCCGAGGCCGTACTCCAGGGCAGAACACCCACCGCAACGATCTTCATTCGCGCCGACACAAGCCGTTGGTTTCGCGGGGTCGGTTCGTGCGACCCGATCGATTGATGCGCGATCCACGCCACGCTCGATAGATCTCAGTGTGGCAAATTGACGCATATGATGAATTTCTCCTCGGAATTGTCACCGATGGCATCAATTTCTCCCCATTTTATCTGCGGATGATTTTAGGATGGCACCATCTGAGGACGGATAAGCCGTTCGGCGCCCTCTTGGCGATGCCGACAGAATGGCGCGTGCCTTGCTGCCGCCCCCTGCGATGGGTCGGTGTAGATTGGAGGATCGATCATGAAGCTCAGCCGTCGAGATTTCGTAAAGCTCAGTAGCTTGGCCGGGACGGGTATGGCCGTTCCCGGTTGGGCGAGTCGCGCGTTCGCCGCGACGCTCGCGCCGGGACTCAGTGATCCCGCACTGCAGCCGAAGTTCGTCAATGACGTTCCCAACGCGTTGGCTCCCGGTTTCATCTACCAGCCGGACGAATTCGGTCGATACCGTGTCGCGCTCAGCGAGACACAGCAGCAAACGGGCCTGGTGGGTCGCAACGGCCGCCTGCTCCGTACCTCCGTCTGGGGTTACGGTGACGAGCGCGGCCCCACGTGGCCGGGCCGGACCTTTCAGGTGAAAAGCGTCAGTGCCGGTGGCTCGCCTGAAACCAGCGTGACCTGGGAGAACGGGCTCGGCCGGAAGCACCTGCTTCCCGTCGACACCTCACTGCACTGGGCCTACAGCTTGCCAGGCTACGAAGGCAATTCGATTCAGAAAACGGGCGTGCCGATCGTTACCCACCTGCACGGCGGCCACACCGACTATCAATTCGACGGAAACCCCGAGTTCTTCTACAGCCCGGGCAACCAGGTCGTCGGACCGCAATGGGCGCATGTGCCCGGTGGTTTTACCAACGAGTTCCGCTACGACAACGATGTCGAAGCGGGCAACCTCTGGTACCACGATCACGCGCTCGGCATCACGCGGCTGAACGTCTACGCGGGGCTGGCGGGTTTCTACTTCGTGCGTGACGAGTCCGATACGGGTGACGCGGACAATCCGCTCGGGCTACCCGCCTACCCGTACGAGATGGCCCTCGCGATTCAGGACCGCATGTTCACGGACCGGGGTGGCCTCTTCTATCCCGCGTATCCGGGAGACCCGTTCTGGAGCGATTTCATCACCGACGAGGGACTCCTCGACGACCAGGTTCCTCAGCCTTCGGCGCTCGCCGAGTTCTTTGGTGACCACATGGTCGTGAACGGTCTGATCTGGCCCAAGAGCGATGTCGAGCCGCGCAATT
>JBDHFS010000337.1:0-2869 GCA_039590285.1 Gemmatimonadota bacterium | reverse complement strand
GCGGACGTACTCCAGGATCCGCCGCGCCACCTCGGCAAAGTCCTCGCGACCGGTTGCCTGGTAGCCCTCGAGATAGACGATCGTCAGCAGCGCGTTGTCGTAGAGCATCTTCTCGAAGTGCGGCACGAGCCAGCGGCCGTCGGTCGAATAGCGGTGGAACCCTCCACCCACGTGATCGTGCATCCCTCCCGCGGCCATCTTCTCGAGGGTCAGGGTCACCATCTCGAGCAGCTTGCCATCGCCGGTACGGGCGTGCTCGCGGAGCAGCAGACGGTTCGGGAAGGTGCTGGGAAACTTCGGCGCTCTCTTGGTCCCGCCCCACACGGGGTCGAACTGGCCCTCGTAGAACTCCGCGGCCTTGACGAAGGACGCGGCGTCGGGAAGCTCGCCGCCGATGCCCGCCTTCGGAGCCATGCTCCGGCGGATGCGCTCGGTGAGCTGCCGGCCGAGCGAGTCCGCTCGGCCCGGATTCTCTTCGTACTGCTGCTTGATGTTCGCGATCAGAGTCAGGAACCCGACGCTGCTCCCTCGGTCGCCGTCCCTCGCGGGGAAGTAGGTTCCACCGTAGAAGGGAGCGCGATCCGGCGTGAGCCACACCGACATCGGCCAGCCGCCGCGGCCGGTCATGGCCTGCACGGCTGCCATGTAGATCGAGTCGATGTCGGGACGCTCCTCGCGGTCGACCTTGATGGCCATGTAATTCTCGTTGAGGTAGAGGGCGATCTCCTCGTCTTCGAACGACTCCTTCTCCATCACGTGGCACCAGTGGCACGTCGAGTAGCCGACCGACAGGAACACCGGCCGGCCGAGACGCGCGGCCGTCTCGAACGCCTCGTCGCCCCACGGATACCAGTTGACCGGATTGTGGGCGTGCTGATTCAGGTAGGGGCTCGACTCGAGTATCAGACGATTGGTGTACTTCGGCGAACCGTCTTCGTTCAGGTGGTGTGTTCGGGGCACGTAGTCGACTCCCCTGGCGGCCAGTGCCTGCGCCAGTTGTTCTTGGAGCTCCGGGCCGATCTCGGGCGCGCCCGGAGGCGGTGTCATCTCGACCGACTCGACATCGGTCGACCCCGCCGCGGGACCTTCCGGGGAGTCGGCGGCGCACGCCCACAGGGCGCAGCCCAGACACAGTCCCACGGCCAGCATCGCACGGCGCATCCTCAGCACTCCTCGACCCGATCGGCGTGGCGTCCGAAGGACGTTGGCCCCGGATCGTTCCGGAGAGTCTACCGGACCCCGGCTCGGCACACCAATCGAAGACCGAATCGTCGGACTCACGGTTATAATCCGGCCATGCCGAGCTCCACGCTCATCATCGTCGTCGGCTCGTGGTTCGTGCTGGCCGTGCTGACGGTGGTGGCCTACCGGTTCAACCGCTCTCGAGGGGGCGACTGAGCGTGGACCCGATTCTCATAGGGTTGTTGCTCTACCTCGCGATGATGCTCGCGGTCGGGCTGT
This sequence comes from Gemmatimonadota bacterium, assembly GCA_039590285.1. Lineage (GTDB taxonomy): Bacteria > Gemmatimonadota > Gemmatimonadetes > Palauibacterales > Palauibacteraceae > Benthicola. The sequence continues at coordinate 1,408 of JBDHFS010000337.1, read as the reverse complement.
ACAGCTACCGTTACATGAAGTCGCTCGACGACTTCGTCCTCGCGGGCAGGAGGCTCGGCCCGTGGGTGGCGGCGATATCGGAGCGCGCTTCCGGTGAATCGGCGTGGTTCCTGCTCGGCCTGCCGGCGGCAGCCTACGCCGTGGGCTTCGTCGAGTTCTGGTCGGTGATCGGCATCGCCACCGGAATCCTGACCTCGTGGACCTTCATCGCGCTGAGGCTCCGCACCCAGACGGAACGATTCGGTGCGTTGACGCTGCCGGACTACTTCGAGGCCCGCTTCGACGACCGGACCCGACTGCTGCGGGTCGTCTCCATGCTCGCGATCCTCTTCTTCTACCTGGCCTACGTCGCGGCGCAGCTCGACGGAGCGGGGCAGATCCTCAACGCGTCATTCGGCATCCCGCACTGGGGGGGCATGCTGATCGGCGCCACTGTGGTCGCCGTCTACACCGTGTTGGGGGGCTTCCTGGCCGTGGCGTGGACCGATCTGATCCAGGGGCTTCTGATGGCCTGCGTCGCCGTGATACTGCCGCTGGTCGGGATCGCGCACCTTGGCGGGTTCGGTGAGCTGTGGAGCGTGATCGCGGCGCACGACCCGGCGCTGCTGACCATGGACATGGGCAAGACGGGGGCCGCGTTCCTGTTCGGAGTTGCCTTCGCGGGGTTCTCGTGGTGCTTCGGCTACCTGGGCCAGCCGCACCTGCTGGTGCGCTACATGGCGATCCGGAGGGTCGAGGACGTCCCGAAGGGCCAGGCCATCGCCATGGGCTGGGTGCTGATCGCTTACTGGGGTGCGCCGATGATCGGGCTGGTCGGCCTGGCGGTGCTGGGCCCCGCCCTGGAGCATCCCGACCAGGTCATGCCGCTGCTGACGATCGCGCTGCTACCCGGCTGGCTTGCCGGGATCATGATCGCCGGCGCGACCGCGGCGATGATGTCCACCGCCGACAGTCAGCTTCTGGTCGCGAGCTCGGCCGTCGTCGAGGATGTCTACGTCCGGCTCTTCCGTCCGAAAGCGTCGCCTGAGAAGCTCGTCGTGCTGTCGAGGATCGTGACCGTCGTCCTGACCCTGTGCGCCCTCACCCTGGCGTTCTCGCTTCGGGACGGGATCTACAAATCGGTAGAGTACGCGTGGACCGGGCTCGGATCGTCGTTCGGTCCGGCGCTGGTGCTGTCGCTGTGGTGGAAGCGCACGACGCGCTGGGGAGCGCTCGCCGGCATGGTCGGTGGACTGGTCGGCACCATCGCGTGGAAAAACTCCGCCGCGCTCCAGGGCTTCCTGGACCTCAAGGCGGGGCCGGTCCTGATCAGCGCCGCCCTGGTGATCGGGGTCAGCCTCGCAACCTCCGGGACCGACCGGGAGTCGGCGTAGCTAGGGAGGTCGAGCCGTTCATGGGAGACGGAATC
>JBDHFS010000336.1:0-2874 GCA_039590285.1 Gemmatimonadota bacterium | reverse complement strand
GGCGACCGCCTTCCGCAGGAGGTCGCCCGCGTGCCTCAGGCCCGAGTCCAGTGCGTCCCGATCGATGTCCTTCAGCACGACCGGAATGTCGTTGGCCGCGGCCAGCTCGGCGATCGCTCCCCCCATGACGCCGGCCCCGACGACGGCCATCCGCTCGACCTCCCGCCCCCGCAGGGCTGTCGGCTCGGGCAGCGCCCGCCGGGCCGCCTGCGACAACTGGAACACGCGAACCAGGTTTCGTGACTCCACGGTCACGGCGAGGTCGCCCAGCGCCCCTGCCTCGAGAGCGTACGCCTCATCGGCTCGCATTCCCACGGCAGCGGCGAGCACGTCGATCGCGCGGAAGGGCGCCGGGTAGAAGCTGCCGGCCTCGGATTCCGCCCTTCGGCGCGCCGCGCCGAACAGCATTCGCCGGCCGGGACCGGTACGCTCGAGGAGTCGCTGCGCAAACCCGGGGCTTGGCGCGGCCGCGGGAACCCGCCCGGCTATCACGTCCCGCACGAAGTCCTGCACCTCGGCGTCAAAACGCGCTGCCGGCACGACGCGATCCACGAGTCCAACGCGCCTCGCACGCTCGGCCCGTTCAGGCTTGCCGGACAGGATCATCCCGAGAGCGTTCTGCATGCCGATGACAGCGGGCAACTTCACGGTTCCGCCGAATCCGGGCAGGATTCCGAGTCTCACTTCGGGGAGCCCGATACGAGTGGAGTCCCTGTCCGATGCCACCCGGTGATCGCAGTGCAGTGCCAGCTCCGTGCCTCCACCCATGCAGGCGCCGTCGATGGCGGCGATGGTCGGGACCCTCAGCCTCTCTATCCGCCTGAAGATCCGCTGTCCCTCGGCGGCGGCCGCCCGTGCCGCGGCCGCATCGGAGAGTCCGGCGATCGCGTCGACATCCACGCCCGCGATGAAAGTGCCTTCCTTGCCGCTGCGTATCACGAGCGCGAGGAGCTGGCCGTTGGCGATTCGGGACTCGAGCTCGGAGAGGGTCGCGTCGAGTGCCTGCATGAAGGCCGACGTGAGCAGGTTGACCGGCGTGCCGGGAGTATTGAATGTGAGCCACCCGACGTGGTCTCGATCGAGACGGAAAGCGAGACCGGTGCGAGCGTCGGAAGTCGGGCGGTTCATGGAGTCACCGCGTTCAGGTCAGGGCCTTGCATTCCGGCGGTTCCGGCAGGCGGGCGCGTCCGGGACCGCCGACCCGGGCGCGCGCCTCGACGCACGCCCGGATTCCGACAGGGGTTGCAGCTCAGAGGCGGATTCGCTCCTCGCCGTTCGAGCTGTCGAGGCGGAGCGTGTCCACCTGTGCGGGATCGATCAGAGTGTCCCAAACGAAATCGCCCCGCGGGACGCGGATGCGTGTGATCACCCACCAGTCGCCCGCCGGCAGGCTGCGCGTCACGTATCCATCGGCGTTGGTCGTATCCTCGAAGACCTGCCGGCCGAGCTCCGTGATCAGCTCCTGCTCGATGTCGAAGAAGCCGGCGTACGCTTCTTCCTCCCACGTGTCCCGGACGACCCGGAACGAATCAACGCGCCCCGTGACCGAGTCCTGCATGGCCGTAAACTGGTTGAACAGGGTTTCCTTCTCGGAGTTGATCCGCCGCTCGACGCCTTCGAGCTGCTCGAATTCCTCGTACCTGGCCATATACTCCCGCGTGCCACGCGACCGGGGATCCATGGCGTTCATCTCCTCCGACAGCGTCGAGAGGCGATCCCGCGTCTCCGACCACTCCGCTTCCTTGAGCCTCCACTCCTCCTGCAGAGAGCGGATCTGCCGGAACGTGGCCAGCATGTCGGCAGGTATCTCCGGCTTCGGCGTGGAGGACTGAGCTTCGAGCGCGTCGAACACGGAGTCGCGATCGAAGGGATAGAAGAAGACCGACAGGTTGGCCTGTGGCAACGGGCCATCCGGACCCTCGCCGAGCACCTGCACGGCTACGTCGGATCCTCCGCACGCCGACAGCGTGAGGCCGGCACCTACCACGATCATGGGAATGAGATGGTTGCCTCGCATCCGTGTCTCCACGTTGGATGAGCGGTGACGGTTCTTCCGCGACGCGCAAATCTACCGGGCCTCCGGGGGTTTATCAAACCGACACACGGGGGACCTCCGGGGCCCTGGGAACACTGAAATAGAAGGGGCCTCCCACGCGGGAGGCCCCTCAACTGCTCGACTCGAGTAAGCAGGCGGCGGGGCGCCGCGCCTACTCGTAGATGATATCGTCGAGCAGGTACTGCCTCGGATTCACCTGTCGGCCTTCGATCAGCACCTCGTAGTGGAGGTGCGGTGCCGTGGCCAGTCCCGTCTTTCCGACCTCGCCCAGAAGATCGCCTCGCCGGACCCGCTGGCCTCGATTCACCTGAACGCTGCCCGCGTGCGCGTACCGCGTCTTGTAGCCGAATCCGTGATCGATCTCCACCGTCTTGCCATAGCCGGACTTCGTGCCGGAGTACGTCACGAGCCCGTCAGCGGTGGCCAGGATCGGAGTGCCCGCGAGAGCCGAAATGTCGATGCCGGGGTGCGGCCGATCGTACTGCAGCACCGGGTGATACCGGCTGCGGCTGAAGCTGGAGCTGATCCACGAATCGTCGGCTTGAACCGGACGGATCGAAGGACGCGAGAGGAAGATTTCCCGGTGCAGCTCGACCGAGTCCATCGCCTCTTCGATAGACGTGCCCAGAAGGTCCAGCCGCCGCATCAGAAGCTCGGCATCGTAGGCAGCGGCGTAGGTCCGCTCGGCCAGCTCGGGCGAAGCCGAGACGAATTCCTCGCGCTCGGCGGCTTCCGGAAGCGGTCCGCCGACGCCCACCGCCCTGACCTCGTCGTCGATGTGGGGGAGGCCCGCGAGAAGCCGGAACCTCTGCTCCTTG
>JBDHFS010000335.1:0-2876 GCA_039590285.1 Gemmatimonadota bacterium | reverse complement strand
GAGGTGGACTGACCGGAGTCGTCCTGGCTCTGTGGGTGGCCCTCAGGGGCGGGGCCAGAATCGAGGGCTACGCGCCCGACCTCCCCCCGCTGGCGGAGGAACTGCTGGCACTCCTGACCGTGGCCGCGATCCTCGGGATCATGGCCTGGTTCGTTCTGCGCGGCCGGCGCCCCGGCGAGCGAGGAGCCGTCTAAGTACGACGAGGACAGGGACGGGCGAGGCGTTGCCGCCCGACCCTGTCCCTGGGCTCACATGTACGTGATCAGGAGGACCACGAGGAGGATTACGATCAGGATCAGGTAGGTCTTCTTCCGGTTCTTCTCTGCCATCGGATCCTCCGTGGGGACGGGGAAACGAAACTGAAGTGCGGAGCCGAGGGCCTGGTCGGCGCCCGGCTCGCACCGCCTCATCGGTAACGTGCGGAGAAGTCCGCACTCCGTCTGGCACATATACAAAATGTCATCCGCACCGCCCACCGTCCAGCGTGTACTCCGACCCCGACCTAATCACCGACCAGATGCAGAGTGACTCGACGCCCCCGGGGGCGGTTGTCGAAGTCGCAGAGCACGACCTGTTGCCAGGTACCCAGGTCCGGTGCCCCGTCCCGTATGGGAACGGTCAGAGACGGTCCCAGAAGGGCCGAGCGCACGTGCGAATAACCGTTGCCGTCGCCCCAGCGCAGGTTGTGCTCGTATTCCGAGTCCCGGGGAGCCAGACGGTCGAGGGCACGGCACAGGTCGGCGACAGCGCCGCTCTCGTACTCGATGGTGGTGATCCCCGCTGTGGATCCGGGTGTGAAAACCACCAACAGGCCGTCCGTCACGCCGGACTCAACCACGAACCGCCGGACATCAGGCGTCAGGTCTATGACGTCCGTGCCTGCGGTCGTAGCGATCTCGAGGTTCCTGGATCGGTGTGCCACGAGCGGACGAGGCGATCAGAAGAACTGTCGGAAGAGGGGCCTGAACCACCAGAAGTCACCGAACGCGAAGGCGAGGATGATCCACACGACGATTCCCCATACCCATACGCCTATCACTTCCCCGCGCTTCAGCATTCACATCCTCCGCCCGCTTGAGGTTTGGCAAATAAGATAGCGAATTGCATTCATCAAGCGTAGAGTAGTCTCACTTCAGGCCGTGCACGGGCTGTTCCCCGCAGAACGTACGATCATCAGAGGCCTCGATGCTTCACGAAGCGGACGCCCGTATCCGAATCGAGCCGGGCGATATCACCCGGATGCGCGTAGATGCCATCGTGAACGCCGCGAACGAGAGGCTGGCTCCAGGCGGTGGTGTGTGCGGCGCGATCCACCGGGCCGCGGGGTCCAGACTCGCCGCCGAGTGCGCTTCCATCGGTGGTTGCCCGACCGGGGAGGCGCGCATCACGGAGGGGTATGACCTGCCGGCTCCGTTCGTGATTCACGCCGTAGGTCCGGTATGGCGCGGCGGAATGAGAGACGAGGATGCCCTACTGGCATCATGCTACACCCACTCTCTGGACCTGGCGCTGAGTCGCTCACTGCGCAGCATGGCGTTCCCGGCCATTTCCACCGGGATCTATGGCTTCCCCATCGATCGAGCCACGCGGATAGCGGTCCGGACCGTCCGGACCTGGCTCAGTGCCAGGCCCGGGTTTCAAGAGGTCGTATTCTCGGTGTACGGTAGCGAGGTCGAGGCAGCCTACCGGCGCGAACTGGCCAGCTGAGGCCGCTATTTCGCCCCGGGCTCGTCAGGCCAGCTCCGCGAGCGCGGCCGTGAGGACGTCGTAGAACTCCTTCACCGACGAGATCTTCACGCGCTCATCCGGAGAGTGCGGGAAGTCGATCTGGGGTCCGAACGAGATCATGTCCATTCCCGGGTACTTCTCTCCCACGATACCGCATTCGAGGCCTGCATGAACCGCGCCCACCTGAGCTTCGCCCGCGATCCTCTCGTGGACCGCCTTGACGACCTGCAGCAGGTTCGAAGTCACGTCCGGTTGCCACGCGGGGTACCCGTCCTTTTCCTGGACGTCGGCGCCGGCCAGCCAGGCCGTCGACCGGATCCGCTGGCGCAATGCGTCCAAGGCGGACATGACAGAGCTGCGACTGCTCATGAGCACGAAGACCCGCCCGTCATCTTCCTTGACTACGGCGAGGTTGGTGCTCGTCTCGACCAGCCCTGGAATATCCAGACTCATGGCCATGACCCCGTGTGGGAGGGCCGTGATCAGGGACAGCACTCTCTGGGTCGAAGCCTCGGTCCAGGCATCGGCGGGGAGCGCCGTGTCTCCGATCTCGAATACCATGCCCGGGTCCGCCGTCTCGATCTCCGCTGCTATCGCTTCGAAGTCTCCGCGCAGTAGGGCGACGACTCGCTCCGCGATACCGTCGGCGGATGGCACGAGCATGATCGCCTCGGCTTCCCTGGGGATCGCGTTATGCGCGTTGCCGCCCGCGAGCGATGCAACTCGAACAGGTTCCTCCAGTGATGCCGAATGGATGGCGCGGGCCAGGAGCTTCGGTGCGTTTCCACGCTGCAGGTGGACATCGACCCCGGAGTGCCCGCCCTTCAGGCCCGCCAGGCGGATCGCGACGGCCTTCATTCCCTCACCGATCGGCGATCTTTCAATCGCGACGTGGAGATGGGAATCGGCGCCTCCGGCGCATCCGATCGTCAGGACTCCTTCCTCTTCCGAATCCAGGTTGATGAGCCTGCGGCCCTGCAGCATGCCATCGGCCAGACCGGACGCTCCCGTGAGACCTGTTTCTTCGTCGATCGTGAACAGGAATTCCAGTGGGCCGTGAGTCAGATCCTCGGCTTCCATGATCGTGAGCATGGCGGCGACCCCGATCCCGTTGTCCGAGCCCAGCGTCGTTCCATCTGCCGTCAGAT
>JBDHFS010000334.1:0-2891 GCA_039590285.1 Gemmatimonadota bacterium | reverse complement strand
CGACTGACACATGTCTCGCCTCGGGATCATCGGCACGCTCGTGTGGGATACGATCCACAGTCCGGATGACAATGAGGTCCCGGTCCGCGACTGGGGCGGTATCGCCTACTCGCTGGCGGCGTTCGAGGCCGTGGCCCCGGAGGGTTGGGAGATGGTCCCCATCATCAAGGTGGGGTCCGATCTGCGACGCGAGGCGGATGACTTCCTCGGTACGCTGGGCCGGTTCGCTTCGGACGCCTTCGTGACTACGGTCCCGGAAGCCAACAACCGGGTGGACCTGTATTACCAGGATCGATCGAGGAGATGCGAGCGCCTGACGGGCGGAGTGCCGGGATGGACGTGGAGCGAGCTGGAAGTCCCGGCCCTGTCGTGCGACGCCCTGTACGTCAATTTTATCGGCGGTTGGGAGATCAACCTGGAGGCCGCCGCGGCCCTCGGACGTGGCTACGAGCCCCCGACATATTGTGATGTACACTCCCTGATCCTGGGAGTGGGCCCGGACGGTGTGCGCCGGCCGCGCCCCCTGGAGACCAGGGCCACCTGGCTGGGCGGCTTCGACCTCGTTCAGGTCAACGAGGACGAGCTGGCGATCCTGTCCGAGGCGGGACCGGATCGGATCGCGATGGCCGAGGACCTGCTGGCCGACGGGCCGGACGCGGTGTTCGTAACCCTGGGGGCGGAGGGAGCCGCCTGGGTAGCCGCGTCGGATGTTCGGTGGATGGGTGGAGCGCACGGACCCCGAAGAGGCACGGTCCATTTGGATCCGGGAGAGACGATTTCCGCCGCCGACCCTACCGGGTGCGGGGACGTGTGGGGAGTGTGCTGCTTCATGTCGCTGCTCGGCGGCGCCGCGCTGGACCGATCGGTGGCCCGGGCCAATGCCATGGCAGCGCGGTGCGCCGGTATCCGGGGGACCGCGGGCCTCGCGGAACGGCTGGTGGAAGCGCCGGCGTTCGACGGCACGGAGAGCGAGCGAATCGGATGAGTCGCGTGATCGACGTCCCGGAGGTCCTGGATCACAAGGGTTTCGAGGACCTGGTGCTGGACCTGAACCGGGTCACCGGGGGTGCGGAGGCGCGCGTTCTGTTCAACGCCAAGCACGTGCGCTGGACATCTCCGTACGGCCTCATCGGCCTGCTGGCGGCCGGACGCGTCGCCCGGGACCGCACGGGGCTGTCTCCCCGCATCGAGGCGCCGGACAGCCGGGATGTGCGGAGCTACTGGGAGCGCATGGACTTCTGGCAGGTGGCGCACGAGGTATACGACCTGGAGCCCGTGGCCACCCGCTCGCACGGCGCATCCGACGCCCTGCTCGAGATCACGCCGATCCGCTCGCATCACGACGTTCACACGGTGGTGGAACGCGTCAGGGAGCGCGCCGCCACGATCCTCCACACGAAGCTCCACTACCCGAAGCCGGCCGTCATCCAGTTCAGCGTGCTCCTCTCGGAGGTGTGTCAGAACATCATCGAGCACGCGGAGGCGGACGGCTGGGTGTGCGCGCAGACCTACCACTACCGGGAGCGGCTCGGGCGGGATGTAGTGATGCTGGCGGTCATGGACGTCGGTATCGGCTTCGAGGGTTCTCTCGCGGCCGAGCACTCGCGGCGGCACGGCGAGCGCTGGTCCGCGGGGATGGCATTGGAGGCCGCCCTCCTGCACGGAGAGTCGCGTCACCGGGATCCGGGCCGTGGCCAGGGCCTGCAGGCGATCCGCCGGCAGGTTGAGCGCTGGCAGGGCGAACTGGCTATTCGAAGCGGTGATGCGATGATCGCGTCACCCACCCAGGTGTGGGGAGACCTCGCCGCGATGCAGCGAGGTCTTGAGATTTTCCCCGGAGCGCAGATACTTGTTGTGATGCCAGCACGATCGGAGGCCGAGTAGCGATGGCGACACATGGAGATGCCTTGCGGCTGCCGGAGATAGCCGTAGCCAGTCTCTATCAGCAGAACCTCGTCACGCGACATACCGGGAGGGCCGTGCGGCTTTCCATCGAGGGCCTCGTGTCGGAGCTCGGCTCCCTGTCTCTCACGGTGCTGGACTTCGGGGACGTATCGGTCATCGACTTCAGCTGTGCCGACGAGGTCGTGGCCAAACTGGTTCTGCGGGCCATCGACGAAGACGAGGGTGATGATCAGCGGTTTTACGTGTTCCGCGGCGTCTCCCAGCACCATCTCGATCCCATGGAGTCGGCCCTTCGTCGCAGGGGGCTGGCCGCCGCGGCGCAGCGGCCGTCGGGAGAGCCCTTCCTGATAGGCGACGTGGATCCCGCCGCCTCCCGGGTGTGGCTCGCCGTTTGTGAGGCCGGGACGGCCCGGCCCGATGAGCTCGCTCCGACGCTCGGCATGAATCCCGCTGACTGCGGTCGCCTCCTGGACGACATGTGCCAGCGCCGTCTCCTGCGCCGGAATGGCGCCGCGTACCAGTCCCTGTTCCACACATTCGCGGAAGCCGAGCGCAACGGACCCGAGGACAGCCCGCCCGGGTCCGGAAACGGGTCCTCCACCGCGGGGAGATGAGGCGCCGTCGCCCGATGCGCCGGCTTTCGGTCGGCGCCGTCGCCTTCCTGAGCGTGGCCGGACTGCTCATCACCATCGGATGGTTCCGCCTCGCCGGATCGGCCTCGCCCATCGGCGGATCGATTCCCATCGACGGAATCAAGCTTCCCGTCACCGTCCACGTGGATTCGTTCGGAATACCGCACGCCTTCGCCGCAGGCGAGCACGACCTGCTCCGCGCCCTCGGCTACCTCCACGCCGCCGACCGCATGTGGCAGATGGAGTATATGCGACGTGTCGCCTCGGGAAGGCTGGCGGAGATCTTCGGGCCTGGCCTCCTGTCTACCGACCGGTTCCTGCGGACGCTCGGCCTGTGGGATGCTGCGGAGAGAG
>JBDHFS010000333.1:0-2905 GCA_039590285.1 Gemmatimonadota bacterium | reverse complement strand
ATCACGTTGGGTACGACCACCAGCACGATCCCCGACACTCCGCTCTTCACGGGCAGACCGACCTTGAAGGCCCACTCGCCTGAGAAGTCGTACATGCCGCAGGAGTACATGAGCGACAGCGTCTTCTGAACCGTGCTCGGTCGCAGGACCGGGTCGCCCGTGATCGGGCAGATCCCGCCGTTCGCAAGCGTGGCAGCGACCACGGCGAACGGGTCGGCCGAGAGCTCCAGCGAACAGAGCTGGAAGTAGAACTCGAGCGTCTCCACGAGGTCGGTTCCGTCCGGAAACGCGTTCTGCTCACGCATCGAGTAGCCGAGCGCGAAGTTCCGGTCCGCCGTGCTTCGCTCGGAGAGATAGGTCCCGTTGCTGAACCCCGGCTTCGTGCCGCCGGTCAGCCGGGTCCACACCTCCTGGACGTACTCGAAGCGATCCGCGAGGTGACATTCCGCTTTGATCAGCGACGAGCTCATGATCGCCCCCGCGTTCACCAGCGGGTTGTGCGGGAGACCCTGTGGATTCAGGGCGAGCTCGTTGAAGCTGCGTCCACTCGGCTCCCGTCCGACGTGGCGGTGCACCACGTCCTCCCCGTGCTCTTCGAGCGCGATGCTGTAGGTCACCGGCTTCGAGGACGACTGCACCGAGAAATCGTGGTCGGAATCTCCCAGCGCGATCCGCTGGCCATCGACCGTGCACAGACCCAGACCGAAAAGGTCGGGTTCGACGCGGCCGAGCTGGGGGATATAGGAAGCGACTTCGCCGCCGACGTTCGCCCGCGTCCGCTCGAAGATGTCGCCGATGTCCGACGCGAATCCGGGCCAGTCGGGGACCACTAGATCCCGAGTCAGAGCCTTTTCGACCAGGAGAACGCTGGGTCGGACCGCGGCGCGAAACGAAGCGAAGTCCAGTGTCTCGTCACTCAGGGAGTCGAGGCTCTCCATGGTCCGCCGCAGGCGAGGGTCGTCCAGCCGCAGACCGACCGACTCCAGCTCGCGAGTGAGATCCGTCTTCGTGACATCTCCGTTCTCGTCCTGCCGCAGGAGCTCGAAGAGCCGGCGTTCCCGGGAAGTGACCTCCGCTTCCCGGGAGCGACTCCCAACAGGCTCCGCGTTCGATGCGGATCGCCCGATATCGAGTACTACCGCCGTGGATTTCATGATCACCACTCCGTCACCAGAGAGTCCGTGTCCTGCCGGGCGTCCACGGTGGCCAGACCGTCTCGTACATACGCCCGCTCGGCGTGCTCGATTATGTCGATGCCGAGCTCGTCTGCGAATCGAGGTGCGCGCAGCCCGATCACGGCATCGATCGCCGTGAGGATCCCCGCCGTTCCCACTGCCGCCAACAGCGCCGAGGCCAGAACGCCGATGGTCTGGGGCAGCATGAGACCCGGGTTGCCGTAGAGCAGCCCATCGGCGCCATTCGGATTGACGGCGGCGCTGGCGAACACACCCGTCAAGAGCGAGCCGACGATTCCGCCCACTCCGTGGCACGCGAACACGTCGAGCGTGTCGTCGAGACGCGTCCGGCTCAGCGCGGAGAGCGTGGCGTAGCTCGCGCCAGCCGCGATGACACCGATCGCGATGGCCGCCATCGGAGTCACGAATCCCGCACCCGGTGTGATCGCCACCAGCCCGACCACCGCTCCGATCGAGGATCCCGTCGCGGTCGCCTTGCCCGTGCTGAACATCTCGATCTTGATCCAGGTCACGACCGCCGCCGAGGCACCGAGCATGGTGGTTACGATCGCGTGCGCGGCGAGACCGTCAGCCGCTAGCGCCGACCCGGCGTTGAAGCCGAACCAACCGAACCACAGCAGCGAGGCACCGAGCACGACGAACGGTACGTTGTGCGCTCCGCTCCCGTTCTCGGACTTCTTGATTCCGCGCGGTCCCAGGATCAGCGCGGCGACCAGCGCCGACACGCCGGCGCTCACGTGCACCACCGTCCCGCCGGCGAAGTCGAGCGCGCCCATCGCGCCGATCCACCCGCCGGGCCCCCAGACCCAGTGGGCGAGCGGGTTGTAGACGATCAGGCCCCAGAAAAGGATGAACAGGACGTACGCGCGGAACTTCATTCGGCCCACGACCGCACCCGAGATCAGCGCGGGCGTGATGATCGCGAACATCATCTGAAACGCCATGAACGCGATATGTGGGACGTCACCCGAGTAGAGGTCGTTCGGCTCGCCGCCGACCCCTCCGAGTCCCATCCACTCGAGACCCCCGACCAGCGAGGAACCCTCGGCGAACGCCAGAGAATAGCCGATCACGGCCCATTCGATCGCGATGATGCCGAGCGCGACGAAGCTCATCTTTATCGTGTTGACGACCTGCCTCTCCCGAACCAGGCCGCAGTAGAAGAACGCCAGGCCGGGGGTCATCAAGAGAACGAGCGCTATGCTCGTCAGTATCCAGGCGGTGTTGCCGGTATCCATCATATCCTCCTATCTGTCGCCCGTTGCCGGGTTGAGTGTCCGCCAGTTGCCGGGTTGAACGTCCCGGGGGCATCGGCCCCCGGGACGCAGGGTCACGAAGCGCGAGACAGCAGACGCTCACCCGTGCTCTCTAGCTCGATCGCAGGGCTGCCGGAGATCGTATCGACCAGCAGGGCCGTGACGAGGTAGGGGTCGCAGTTCGCCCCCGGACGGCGATCCTCGAGGTATCCGTAGCCCCGCTCCTGAACGGATCGCGGGATCCGGATCGAGGCCCCCCGGTCGGCAACACCGCCGCGGAACTCGTCGATGGAGCACGTCTCGTGGAGACCGGTAAGTCTCTCGTCGAGGCCGGCTCCGTAGTGCGCGATGTGGACATCGTGCCGGGACTCCAGCGCCGAGATCGCGCTGGTGATGGCCGCCAGGCCCACGCCATTCTCTCGCATGGGACGGGTCGAGAAGTTCGTGTGCGCG
>JBDHFS010000332.1:0-2930 GCA_039590285.1 Gemmatimonadota bacterium | reverse complement strand
AGGCCCGTCCGAATCTCCCTCAAGATGGCGGTGTACGATCGGGAAGCAATACGAAGTGGGTGGGGAATGTCGGCCGCGAGAGGGAATGTCCGGGCCGTACGCTCAGATGATACGGGCCCGCGGGGTGTCCAATGCGCACAAGTTTCTTCATTCTCTACGTAAACATTGTACAGCTGTTGGCTGAATGCGAGTGAGCGCTCGACTCGTAAGTGACATGATAGAAGGCGGTTTTCCCGGATGGCGTTCGAGCTGGTTGGCAGGTCCGTGGTGTGCAACCCTCGGGTCTGCCCTCGTCACGCTCGGACCCAGCCGGAGAGAATCGATATGTGCACGTGCCCGAGAGAGCATCGAAGCAAGCGGAGATCGACCGTGGTTCCTTTGATAGCACTGCCCCTCCTACTTGTCTCCTGCACTGATAGTCCGGTCGGTCCAACGGATTCGGTGGAGGCGCCCACGGAGGATGTACCGGTTCCGGAGATTCTCGTATTGCAGCCGAGCCACATCCGGTTGCTTCCCCGGGATTCCGTCCAGTTCATCGCTCGGTTCCAAGACTCTCGTGGCCGGACCGTGCAGGACACTCTCAGCTGGGAAGCGTCCGGCGGGACCATCAGTGATGACGGCCTGTTCGTGGCAGGAATGGCCCACGGTACGCACAAGGTCGTGGCCAAGCGAAAGAACGGGAAGAAGAAGGGCAAAATGATGGCTGACACGGCCGTCATCGTCATCACTTCGGATGCGCCCGTCGAACCGGCCGCGATCCGAATCTCCCCGAGGGAGACCATTCTCGAGCCCGGGGAGCGGATCGAGTTCACGGCCACGGTGACCGGCGACGACGGCGACCCGATCGACGCGCCCGTGATCTGGCAGGCCACGGGAGGCGTAGTCGACGGCTCGGGTCATTACACCGCCGGACCGGATGCCGGACAGTTCAGGGTCGTTTCGGAGACGGGTACTCAGCTCGCTGACACGGCGCGCGTCACGATCAGTCACACCCGGAACCAGCCGCCGAACGCTTCGTTCACCTACGAATGCTCAGGACTGGAATGCTACTTCGACTCCTCGAGCTCTGCTGATGGCGACGGCAACATCGAGTCGTTCGCGTGGAACTTCGGTGACGGCGGCCAAGCGTCGGGTGCCGAGGCTCGACATACGTTCCCGGAACCGGGGACCTACACGGTAACGCTGACGGTCGTTGACGACGGTGATGCCGCGAACAGCCATTCCGTATCGGTGTCCTTGACGGGTCCGCCGCCGCCGGACGGTATCCCGGTTCAGCCGGGTGAGAGCATCCAGGCAGCCGTCGATGCGAATCCGGCCGGTTCAGTCTTCCTCATCAAGTCTGGAACCCACCGTCGCCAGCAGGTGACGCCGAAGGACCACATGACGTTCGTGGGCGAGCACGGAACCGTTCTCGACGGCGAGAACGTGGCCGAGTTCGCGTTCGGTGGATACGGAATCCCGGGCCGCAACGTCACGATTCGTGGATTGATCATCGAAAAATACGCACCCAGGGAGCTCCACTTTGGAGCGATATTGGGCGACAACGCAATCGACTGGGTCGTCGAGAACAACGAAGTCCGAGACAACGCGGGAGTAGGCATCCGACTCGGACCCGGAATGAGAGTTTCCGGAAACATCGCGCACGGCAACTGGAACCTGGGCATTGGAGGATTCTTCCCTCACGGTGTGGTCATCGAGAATAACGAGATATACGGAAACGGCTTCGCAGGAAGATCGGGTGAACATGCCGGGTTGAAGATCGTCGGTGGCCGCGACGTCGTGTTGCGAGGCAACCACTCTCACGACAACACTGGACGCGGCTTATGGCTGGACACGGATATCTTCGACGCCGTCGTAGAAGGAAACGTCGTAAGAGAGAACACGACTGAGGGCATCTGGCTCGAGGTCGTGTGTGGGGCCGTCATTCGCGATAACCTGAGTGAGAGAAACGGACTCGGCGCCGAAGCTCAATCGCATTGGCCGGACAAGGCGGGCATCCAGGTCGTCAACGGTACCGATGTCGAGATCTACCGAAACACTCTGAGCGACAATCTGAACGGCATCGCGGTGATCGCGGCGAAAGGATATCCGACTCACGAGTGCTTCCCCGACCTGAGGAATGTCCATGTTCACGACAATGACGTGAGCATGCAGTCCGGAATGACCGGCCTCGTTCAGAACTACGGGGACAAGTCATACTTCACGTCGCGCGGTAACCGGTTCGAAGGCAATACCTATCACCTGGGCGCCGAGGCGCAGTACTTCATCTGGGATGACCGCCGGATGAACGAGTCCGAGTGGAGCGCCGCCGGCCAGGATAAGACCGGAACCTTTCACCGGTAGTCGTCGCGGATCACTGCGAGTTGCGGCATGCCGAGTTCATCTTCAGAGGTTGTGCCAAACCTGCGAATGGCGTGCATCCGCTTCGATCTGGTAAGAGTCGATTCGTCTTAGCTGTTCGCCTACCATGATGCAGACGAACAGAACGAGCGGCTCATACCCGGGCGGCCCCGCAAATGAAGCCGTTACCACCGAGTTCACGAGCAGATAAAGGGTCAGCCCGAAAACCGCCACATGAAGGCGTGTCGTCTCCGATTGTTGGCGACTGGCGGCGAGGTAGCTGCCGAACAGTACCCTGAGCGTCGCCAACATCAGGACGACCGTGCCCATGAGGCCCAGATCCATAAGTGACTGCGCGAGAGCGTTATGCGCCTCGCCGGCCCACGGCAGGATCGCCATTCCAATGACCCTCGTGGCCTGGTACCCGTGTCCGAGCACGGGATGCTGCCAGAAGGCTGCGCTCAGGGCCTCCCAGAGCTCGAGCCTGCCCGTCAGGGTCGCGAATTCCTCCGCCGATTGGCCACGGAAGAGGAAGGCCAGGATGGCGTTGTCACTCGCAGCCGCCAGATCGAGCAGGCCTCCCAGCCCGG
>JBDHFS010000331.1:0-2948 GCA_039590285.1 Gemmatimonadota bacterium | reverse complement strand
CGAGCTCAGGGCGCTTCTGTGGGAGCAGGGCTTATGGCTTCCGTTCGAGGGGCCGGGCACCGACCGGTCGGTTGGCGGGTGGGTGGCGGAAGCGCCGCCGGGTCCCTTCGACTCCGCGCTCGGTCCCGTGCGTCGCCACGTCCTGGCCTGTGAGATGGTGCTGTACGACGGTCGCGAGACTCGCTGGGGCCGGCCCGTGATGAAGAATGTGGCCGGCTACGACATCCCGAGACTGATCTGCGGCAGCCGGGGACGCCTGGGAATCGTGACGGCCGTAACGCTGAGGCTGTGGCCCAGGCCCCGGGAGCTGCGGCGGGTGCGCGTGACCGGCTTCTCCGACGGGGATCCGCTGACCGCTCTTGCGGGCGCGCCTCCCGTTCAGGGAGTCGTCTGGGTCGGACGCCGGGTCCGGGACCCGGAGGGATCCCTGGACCTCACTCTCGCCGGAGGGTCGGCTTCCGAAGGAGCGCGCGAGCTGGAGAGGTGGGCAAGCGCGGAGGAGCTCGAACTCGAGCCCGCTGGGGGAGACGATCCGGCGGCCCTGACCACGCTGGCGCGGGGACGGCGGCGGGCGTCCTCGAGTGCCGTCTACCGCCTAACGTTCGGTCGCCGCTATCTTTCAGGCGGACTGGACGAGACTGGCCGCCACTTGAGGTCCGGGCCGGGCGCCGCTCACGTAGAGGTCTTCCCGTCCATCGGTGCGGCCCGCGTGGAGGTCGATGGCCTGGAAGCTGCGGGCCCCAGAACGGCGTCCGCCTGGCTGACGGCCATCGCCGAAACATCGCCTGCCCGCACGGGCAAGGGAGCGCCAGGGCGTAGCCCGGCATTGCGGATCGAGCGGGGCGGGCCTGCCGAGCATGATGCCGCCCGGCGTCTGAGGTCCGCCGCCGCCAGGCACCTGGAGTCGGGACTTCTCCGGGCGTTCGGAAGTGCCGAGGCGGCCTGGCAGGCGGACTACATGTAAACGAGGATGGGAACGACGAATTCGAGACTGCTTGTCACGGCTGTGCCCCGATGGACGAAGCCTCGCGAAGTGTGGCGGGTCGTCGTCGTCGCGCTGGCTGTGCTGTGGCTCGGTCCGGGAGAGGCGTTCGCTCAGGCCGACTCCTCCGGCCCGGCCGTGGTGCCGCCGCCCGCCGCGTACGTCGGCGGTGGAACCGCGTCGGGACTCGAGGACCTGCTTCGCTGGCGCGTCGACGATCTCGCGGGCCGGACCCTGTGGATCCACTTCGAGTCTCCCCCACAGGAGCGCCCCGCGTTCTGGCAGCAAAGCGAGGAGGCCCTGGAGGAGTGGAATAGGGTGCCCGGTCTGCCTCTCAGGTTCCGTCGCACGGATCACTACCGGGAGGCCGACATCCGATTTCGCTGGGTGCGCCGGTTCGACGAGAGCCAGGCCGGAACCACGGAATGGCAGACGGATGGCGAGGGCTGGCTCAGCTCCGCGACCGTGACCCTCGCGGTGGAGCATGTCGACGGAACGCTCATGAGCGATGAATTCGTTCTCCTGGTCGCCCTGCATGAATTGGGACACGCGATCGGTCTCCCGCATAGCGAGGAGCCGGCCGACGTAATGCATCCCGGGAACCGGAGCCGGAAGCCTTCGGACAGGGATGTGCGCTCGGCCATTCAGCTGTACGACCTCGACGCCGAGGCTTCCCTGACACCGTGAAGATCTACACGCGAAGAGGTGACGCGGGCCGTACGAAGCTGTTCGGGGGCATGGAGATCTCGAAGAGCGACGCGCGGGTCGAAGCCTACGGCACGCTGGATGAGCTCAACGCCGTGCTCGGAACGGTGCTCGCCCTGGACCCTTCCGATCAGCTGGGCACGATAGGGCTCCGGAAGGTGCAGGAAGACCTCTTCGTTCTCGGCTCCCGATTGGCCGCCGCCCGGCCGGAGAGAGAGCTGGAGCGGGGCACGATCCCGACCCTGCCGGACGATCGCATCGCCGAACTGGAATCCTGGATCGATCGCCTCGACGAGGACTTGCCGTCGCTGGACGCCTTCGTCCTGCCGGGCGGTTGTCCCGCTGGAGCCCGGCTCCATCTCGCGCGTACCGTCTGCCGGCGGGCGGAGCGTGCCGTGGCCTTTCTGGTCGAAGCCGATCCCTCGTTGAGCACCGAGGTCGTGCCGTATATTAATAGGTTGTCGGATCTGCTCTTTACGCTTGCGCGGGCCGTGAATCACAGGGCCGGACAGCCGGAGGCGGGTTGGCTGCCCGTGCGCCGCCGCGAGCGAGACGACGTCTCAGCCGCCGAAAACGATGCCGAGGGCTCTTGACCCATCCGACTCCCGATACCGACCCGGCAGAGGGACCTGACGCACAGGTCGATGAGAGCGTGGTCGGCCTGGTCGAGGAAGCGATCGTTTCACTCCTCAAGGCCGCGCGCGCCCGGCAGACATACGTCCCCGGCAACCCTCTCATCGAGCGGTTCCAGGGAGAGCTGAGCGATCATCTGCGTTCGTTGTGGGAAGAGCTTCCGCACCTCAGCCTGGCGGTGGACGAGGGTCGACTCCTGTGGCAGGATCGGGAGGTTTATGCGAAGCCACTCGGGCCGGACAACTTCGCGTTCCGTTTCTTCAAGGACGGCATCCGGCTCATCGCGTTTCTTCCGGGCGTCGAGGATCACGAGCTGGCGGATTTCATGGACCTCCTTACGCGCACCCGCCTCGCACAGGACGAGGACCTGCTCGCCGCCCTTTGGCACCGCGATTTCAAGACCGTTCGGATGGAGTACGTCGACGTGTCCGAGGACGAGGCGCTCGACGTGCCCGAGCCGAACAGGAACCGTGGCGCGGGAGAGAACCTCGACGACATGTCGGAGATCCAGGCGGTGCTCGAATCCGGCACCGTGTCCGAGGAAGACACGGCCGAGTTTGCCGACATGTCGCTCGGCGAGCCCGACCTCCTGTACCTCGGGCGTGAGATGGAGTCGGAGTGGGGTCGG
>JBDHFS010000330.1:0-2970 GCA_039590285.1 Gemmatimonadota bacterium | reverse complement strand
ACCCCAGAGAGAAGTGAATGCGGCCCCCAGATACAGGAGCACGACGTCAGTCATGATATCCCTCCCTTTGGATCGCCAGAAGTGACCCGAAGATCGCACCCGACATCTCGCGATTCTGCCGCGCCACCTGAACGGCACGAGTGTCGCAGAAACCGGGTTTTCTGTGCGATCGCCCCTGCGCTTTCTCAGCGAGAGCGGGGCCAGATTGGGGGCTCCGGTGATGTGTTCCACTCGACACAGCGCACCGTGTCCTCATCGACACATCGCTGACCTTCGGGCAGGCCCCCCGATTCTCGCCATCCGCCGTAACTCACATGAATACAGCTGCTTACGCCGCCCATTCATTCGCTCTCTCCTCCTGGCCATCCCCTTGCACTAGTCACCTGGCGTCAGCCGGTAGCACTCGCAGCACGCACCGCCGAGCGGCGCGCAAGACGGAGGTAGAGAGCCATGGATACCAAGAAGATGTACGCGCAGAAAGAGGACGAGAAGGGACCCGGACTGCTGATGGCCGGAATCGTCGCCGCGCTGGTGATCACCGCCCTGGTGGTAGGCGGCGTACTGATCTTCGGCAGCGGAGCCGATGACACCTCGGTCGCCGAGGCGGGGGGCACCGCTGCGGCGGGGATCGCGAGGAGCGAGCCAGCCTACGCCGGGGCGGATGCCGCGGCGGAGGAGACGATCCCCGCCGCTTTCGGCCGCGAGGAGAAGACCGCGGTCGCCGCCGCTGCCATCGAAGAGGAGACCCGCACGACGCCGGTCACCTACGCCGAGGCGGAAGCGGCCTACTTCGAACATAGCTACGCCGAGGCGACCGGGCTCTTCGCCGCCTACACGGTCGACCATCCCAAGAACGCGATGGCGCACTACATGCTCGGTCTCTCCTTCTGGAAGGAAGGGAAGAACGGCGAGGCCGAGAACGCCCTGCGCGCCGCTCTCGAGCTCGACCCCGATCACGTCAAGAGCCTCACAAACCTCTCGCGTGTTCTTCTCGATGAGGGTCGTAGCGAGGAGGCGCTCGAGCCGATCGACCTGGCGATCGACATCGATCCGCTGAACGGGGACGCTTACCGGGTTCGCGGCCGCATGCAACACAACCTGGGGAAGACCGAAGAGGCGATCGCGAGCTACGAGAGGGCGGTCGAGATCGACGATCGGGACGCCTGGGCGCTCAACAACCTCGGCCTCATCTTCATCGAGACCGAGCGCTTCGAGGATGCGATCGCCCCCCTCGCCCGGGCGGTCTCGATCCAGAGCGACAACGCCCGCTTCCAGAACAACCTGGGAATGGCGCTCGAGCGGACCGGACACTACGAAGCCGCCGAGGAAGCGTATGCGCTGGCCCTCGAGGCCGACGGCTCCTACGGCAAGGCGGTGGTCAACCTGACGCGGGTCGAGGTGCTCGATGAGGATCCGGAGCTGCCGGAGATCGACCTCGCGACCCTCGCCGAGAGCTTCGTCGTCCAGCCCGCCCGGGCCGAGGAGACCGAGGTCGTCGAGCAGATCGAGGGCGCCGAGCTCGCCGCGGTCGACCCGGAGACCGGTGACATCGGCAGCGTGGAGAGTGAAGTTCAGAATCAGGCCGCGGTCGCCGCTCCAGCGACGATCGAGGAGTTCGTGCAACCCGCGACGGCCGAAGAGAGCGGAAGCGAGGCTTCGCTCGACTAGGGGCCCACGACTCTGTTCCGCAACTGTGAGGCCCCCAAGCCGGGAGGGCAGAGAGCCCTCCCGGTTTTCTCTGCCCACGCGCAGCTGGACCGGCAGTGAGAGGTCACGACGCCGCGGTTGCCCCGAGCCCTGGGGCGAGCCGGATTGCCATCGGCCTGCAATGGTGCTATGTTTTTCTCACCCGTCCTTCGGCGCTGCACTGTCTTACAACTATGGAGGCGCCCCATGCCACGAATCTGCCTGGCTCTGGCCGTAGCCTTGTCCCCGTCGTGCCCGACGGGAGATAGCGATCAAACGAGTATCGCATCATCGATCGCGCGTACTCCCATTCCGAGTTCGTGATCAGCAGCAGCTTCTTGCCGGCGGCACGCTGGTCGAGGAGCACGAGCGGGACCTCGGGATCGAGTAGCACGTACCGGTCCGGGTCGGCGATGATCTCCTGTTTGAGAGCGCCCGCCATGTGGGTCTCGTTGAGAGTCGCACGCACCTCGTCGTAAAGCGCTGCGTAGCTCTGAACCGTGGGAAGGCGGCGCTCGTCGAGGAGCTCCACGAGCTGGGAGAAGATGCAAGCCTCGGAATAGGAGAAAAGGGTGTTCAGAAACACGAACCGATCCTCGGAGAGATCGATGATCGTGCGCGAGTAGGTCCGCCGCTGGGTTTCGAAATCAAGGAAGCTCGTTCCGTGTGAGGCCTTGATCACGTAGCCGAAGCGATTCGCCTTGACGAGGTTCCCGAGCTTCAGATCGATGGTGAGACCGCGATTCACGCGCCGGGCATCGAACGTGAGATTCCCCACCGGCCATCCCCGCTCGAGGAGCTTCTCTCGTGTGTGCTCGTAGGCTCGCCGCTCCCACTCGTCTTCGCGGTAATGGACCAGCGTGTAGTCCATGTCGTAGCCGATGGCCCGGATCGCTCGGAGATTCAACGTGCGATTGCAGAACGTGCCCCGTTCCGGCGGGAACGCGGCCCCCGTCGTCGGAGAGACGGGGGCGGACGGGTTCTCGGCTCGGGAGCTCACGGGCGCGCCTCGAGAAGCTGCTTGGCCCGCGCGGTGTTCACCGCTTCCTCGAGACGCGCGGCCTCCGCCACCGCGACCCGTCTCCCGAGGTCGGTGAGCCGGTAATAGCGCCGGCGCTCTCCGCCGCGTGACTCGCGGATCCAGCGGGCCGCGAGCATCCGCTTGATCGAGCCGTACAGCGTGCCCGGACCGAGCCGCACGCGTCCGCCGGTCCGCTCCTTTACTTCGAACATGATCCCGTAGCCGTGGCGCTCTCCGTCAGCCAGCGCCAGCAGGATCTGAAA
>JBDHFS010000329.1:0-2984 GCA_039590285.1 Gemmatimonadota bacterium | reverse complement strand
CGAGGAAATGGAGGAGCTGGTGGCGGCCGCCGGGCTCACGCCCGCCGAGGCCTTGAGAGCGGCCACGCTGAGCCCCGCGCGTTACCTGAGCCTCGCGGATGAGCTGGGCACGATCGAAGAGGGCAAGCGAGCCGACATGGTCCTGATCGATGCCGACCCGCTGGAGAACATCCACAACACCCGGCGGGTCGCGGGAGTGGTGGTCGGTGGCCGGTGGATCGACACGCTCGAGCGACGAAACCGCCTCGACGCGATCCGGCGAGTGGCCCAGGGCGAAGGTCAGGGCTCCCCATAGCCGTTGCCCGCTCGGCGGCGACGAACCCGCCCGCGAAACTCCAGAGCGGCACTTTGCGTAGGAAGGGGTGGCAGAGCGGAATCCGCCGCCGGGGCCCGGTGCGTGGTCGTGGGGCGGTGTGGACAACGGGTCTAAGGGGACATGGCCATGGACGGATTCATCAAGGACGTCAAGTACGGCGTCCGCATGCTCATCGGCTCGCCGGTGCTCTCCCTCATAGCGATCGTGGCATTCTCGCTGGGGATCGGACTGACCACCACCGTTTTCAGCATCGTCAACGGCGCCATGTATAAGGGGCTGCCGTTCGAAGGCGCGGACCGGATCGTGTCGGTCTGGCGCACCAACCCGGACAGGGACATCGAGCGCGGCGGCGTGTCGCTGCACGACTACGTCGAATACCGGGACCAGCAGACCGGTCTCGAAGCCTTCGGCCTGTGGGGTGACGGAGCCGTCAACCTGGTTGGTGCCGACGACGAGCCCGAGCGATACCAGGGCGCCACGGTGACCGCGAACATGTTCAACATCGTCCGGGTCGCCCCCGTCCTGGGCCGCAGCTTCCTGCCCGGGGAGGATGAACCGGGGGCCGACCCCGTCATGATCCTCGGATACGAGGTATGGCAGGAAAAATACGACGGTTCTCCGGACGTGATCGGCATGGTAGTCCGCACGAACGGCGAGCCACGCACGATCGTCGGGGTGGCACCGGAAGGATTCCAGTTCCCGATCCAGGCCGAGATGTGGGCTCCACTGGAGATCAATCCCCTGGAGCACGAGCGCGGCGAGGGACCGCAGTACCCGGGGTTCGGCCGGCTGAAAGAGGGCGTTTCCCTTGACCAGGCCTCGGCCGAATTCGCCACCATCGGCATGCGACTAGAGGCGGAGTATGCCGAGACCAATGAGGGATTCGCTCCGCTCGTGGAGCCGTACACCAAGTTCGTCGTTGGCGATGAGATCTTCGGTCTGCTGATGACCATGCTCGGGGCGGCGATCGGCGTGCTCCTGATCGGGTGCGCCAACGTGGCCAACCTGTTGTTCGCTCGCGCCGCCGTGCGCGAGAAGGAAGTGGCCGTTCGGTCCGCCATGGGCGCCGTGCGTGCGCGCATCATCCGTCAGCTCCTGATCGAGGTCGGGGTGCTGTCGGCCATCGGCGCCGGCATCGGCGTGTTGATCGGCCTCGCGGGAGTCGCCTGGTTCAACCGCGCCATCGCGGCCGACCCCCCACCGTTCTGGATGACGTTCGACCCCGACGGTCGCGTCATGCTCTTCGTGATCGCCGTGACGGCGCTGGCCGCGGTAGCCGCGGGATTGTTCCCCGCGCTCCGCGCGACCGGCACCGGCATGAACGAGGCTCTCAAAGACGAGGGACGCGGGTCGTCGGGTCTCCGGATGGGGCGGATCACTTCGATCATCGTCATCGCCGAGGTGGCGGTATCGTGCGGTCTACTGATCGCGGCCGGACTAATGATCAAGAGCGTTACGCAACTCAAGTCACTGAACCTCCCGTTCCAGGTCGAGAACATCTTCACGGCGCGGCTGAACCTGCCCGCCACTGATTATGACGATGCGGACGACCGCACCGATTTTTACCGGGAATTCCTGCAGCGTCTGCAGTCGACTCACGGAGTCGAGGCGGCGACCCTGTCCGATGGTCTGCCGGCGCGTGGCAACGGGATGCGCGTGTTCGAGATCGAGGGCGGCGACTATCCGACCGATCGGGATTATCCCAGCGCGCGCGAGGGCATCGTCACCCCCGGATACTTCGACACGTTTCAGACGTCCGTGCTCGAGGGCCGGGCGTTCGAATTCGCGGATTCGCGCGAGAACATGCCCGTGGCGCTCGTCAACCAGAGCTTCGTACGCGAGTTCTTCGACGACGGCGAGGGAATCGGGAAGCGCTTCCGGATCCATCAGGGAGACGACGTCTACGACTGGATGACCGTGGTGGGTGTCGTGCCCGACATGAAGATGGAGGGCATCGGCAACAACGACGCGAGTCCAGCCGGCTACTACATCG
Source organism: Gemmatimonadota bacterium (assembly GCA_039590285.1). Classification (GTDB taxonomy): domain Bacteria; phylum Gemmatimonadota; class Gemmatimonadetes; order Palauibacterales; family Palauibacteraceae; genus Benthicola. The sequence goes on along the minus strand of JBDHFS010000329.1, from coordinate 675 downwards.
CGGTCGATCAGTTCGGCGAGATCCTGGGGAACGCCGTCAGCGTAGGAGTTCGGACGGCGGGCGATCCTGGCGCAATGGCCTCGCGGGTGCGCGAGACCCTGGCCACCATGGATGCGAATCTGCCGATCTATGACGCGATGCCCATGCAGCAGGTGATCGACCAGGCAACCTGGTTCTATACGGTGTTCGGCACGCTGTTCATGGTATTCGGGTTCGTGGCGCTGTTCCTGGCGGCAGTCGGCATGTACGGCGTGATGTCGTTCAGCGTGAGCCAGCGCAAGCGCGAGATGGGTATCCGGATGGCACTCGGAGCCTACAACGGCCGCCTGATACGTCTCGCCATGCGGCGCGGTCTGAGGCAGCTGGCGATAGGAATATCCCTGGGGATCGCTCTGGCCGCGCTGGCTACACGGCCGCTGCAGATCGTCCTGTACGAGGTGGACGCGCGTGACCCCGTGATCTTCGGCGGCGTGGTGCTGTCCCTGGCCCTGGTGGGCATCCTGGCGAGCTACATCCCGGCCCGGAGGGTGAGTCGGATCCAGCCGGCCTCGGCATTGTCTCCGGGTTGATCCTCAGCCGTCCTCGGCCTCGTCCCCGGGTTGATGCTCAGCCGTCTTCATCGACCCGGGCAGGATCGTAGACTCGTATGAATCGGAGCGGCTGGGGCAACCGTCC
>JBDHFS010000328.1:0-5768 GCA_039590285.1 Gemmatimonadota bacterium | reverse complement strand
TCCCGCCCACGGCCCCGTTTCGCACCAGGCCGGTCGGGTACCACTGGTGGCTCACGCCCTGGATGTCGGCGGAGCACACGGCACGGCCGTGCTCGTCCGTGTAGTTCTCGCTGATGTTGTAGAGAATGGGCTTCCGGAAGCCGGCCTCCCGGAGCGCGCCGGCCATCGCGTCGATGTACCGCGTCGTCTCCTCCGGGCCCGCCGGATGCCGCGGCTCGTTGAAGATCTCGATGGCCAGGAGGTTCGGGTCTTCCGAGTACGTGAGGCCGGTGTAGGGGTTCGTGCGGGTGATGAATTGCCCGAGGTAGTTCGCCTGGGCGCGCCCGGCTTCTGGGTCGACGCTCATCTCGGGCTTCTCGTAGTCCTCCGAGAACCCGGTCGATCCGGGGTCCGGCTCGGGGTACCCCGCCGGCCACCACGCGATGGGCGTGAGGATGGTCTTGATGCCGTGCTCGGCCAGGCGGGCCATCAGATAGTCCAGGAGGTCCAGGTGGTCGTTCTGGACCAGGTTTCCTTCTCGATCGCTGATCTGCCGGTCCCACACGTGGATGCGGTAGGCATCGAGCCCGAGGCGGGAGAGGTGCAGCACGTCGCCGTCGATGGCCCGCTTCCGGTCGACTCCGAGATATCCGTGTGCGCGGTACGCGTGGGCGAAGGGAGTCGAGTAGTTGACGCCGAACAGGGCCACCTCATCGCCCGAGGTCGTCCATCGCATGACGCCATTTTCGTCGACGACGACCGGCACCTCCGTGGCTCCCGGATCCTGCCCCTGCGCCGTAGCGGGTGTCGCGAGGGTCGCGAGGATCGCCAGGGCGGACGAGAGTTCCATGAGCGAGACGGCCAGCCAGCTCAGGCCTCGCATTCGGACCCCGGCCCGGATACTCGGTTGCAGTGAGCGAGATACGTGAGCCTGGACATGTGGAAGATGTCCCATGTGTCTGACCCGTCCGGAATCTGGTTAACGAAGGTGTACGCCAGGGGTGCCTCGTGCGCCGCGATCGTGTCGTAGACTCCGCGCACGGAATCCAGGTCTCGCGGATCGGGTACGCGGAAGAGCAACATGAGCTGGTGACCGTCGTCGTCCATCCATGCGACGGCGCCATCCACCAGGTTCTGCTGTAACCCGCGTCTGCTGGCCTCACTCTCCAGGGCCGACACGTACTCGTCTTCAGGCAGCGAGAGGATCTCCGCCCAGCGACTCTGTTCCGCTTCGCTGAGCGGATAGAACATCCGGGCCAGGTCCCGCAGGGACTTCTGCATGCCTTCCCCCGACGCTTCAGCGTTCGCCGCCGGACACCTCGAATACGTAGGTCTGGAGGGGTGCAAGCTCTGATACGGGCACGTATCCGCTCAGCCGTCCGTCCGCTTCGACCTCCAGCGGTGCGGCCGGCTGCCCTCCGAAGAGCGCCTCAGGGGCGTACCGGCCCGGCGGCAGCACGGCGGAGTCGGAGGAGACGGCTACTCCTTCGAGCGGCTCCTCTCCCAGATTGGCGACGATGAGCGCCACGTGATCCGCGTGCCGTCTCAGGAAGGCCGCGGCGGCCTGAGTTCCCGCGTCCAGCGCCACCAGCTCACCGGCACCCAGCGCCGGATGCGCCGAACGCAGGTGAATCAGCTCCCGGTACAGGTTGAGCGGGGAAGCGGGGTCGCCCTCCATCGCTTCGACGTTGGCCGTGAGCGAGTCCGGCTGCAGCGGTTCCCACGGCGTGCCCTCCGTGAAGCCGGCGGCGCGCCCGATCTTCCAGTGCATGGGGGTCCTGATGCGTGGGTCCGGCTTGTCGCCGGTCATGCCGAGTTCCTCGCCGTAATAGACGAATGGGACCCCGGGGAAGGTGAGCAGCAGGCTCCCGGCCAGCTTCGCTCGCTCCAGATCTCCATCCAGCCAGGTCAACGTGCGCGTCTGATCGTGATTACGGAGGAAGGGGGCCCAGCCATCGTTCGGTACGGCCTCCTGGAACTCGAGCACGGCATCGAAAAGCCCGGTCGAAGAGCCCGACTGTACGGCGGCCAGGATCGCGTCGGATACTCCGAAGGCGAAATACGCGTCCAGCTGATCCGGATAATACGCCATCAGCGCCTCGTTGCCGTCGAACACCTCGCCGACGGTGAAGGACCCCGGATGGGCTTCGCGCAGGTACGCTCCGTACTCCCGCAGCATATCGTGCGTCCTGGGGACGTTGGTCGAGAGTCCCTCTCCGTCTTCCATCAGGTGTCGCACGGCGTCCAGCCGAAGCCCGTCGGCCCCCATCTCATCGAGCCAGAACGAGGAAGCCTTCTTCATCTCCTCGCGCACGGCCTCCGTCTCCCAGTTCAGGTCCGGCATGCGAGACGAAAAGAAGCCGTAGTAGTAGTCCTCGCGGTCCGGGGCGCGGTGCCAGTTGTTGTCCCCGTACTCGTTGTCCGGCCCGGGCGTCTCCGACCAGCGGAACCACTCCCGGTACGGAGAGTCGGCGTTGAGCAGTGTATGCTCGAAGGTCGGATGCTGGCTCGACGCGTGGTTGATCACCATGTCGACCAGGACCGCGATACCCCGCCGATGCGCCTCTTGCACAAGACGCTTGAAGTCCTCGTTGGTGCCGTACTCGGAATCGATGCGGTAGTAATCCGAGACGTCGTAGCCGTGATAGCTCGGCGACTCCGCGACCGGCATCAGCCAGATGCAGTTCGCGCCCAGGTCCGCGCGTGTAGCGGGGTCGCCATCGTTCACATAGTCGAGCTTGTGGATCAGACCCTCGAGGTCTCCCACGCCGTCGCCGTCGCTGTCGTAGAAGGAGCGCCATCGGCCCAGGCGGTGGCTCGCGGAACCGGTTCCCCGGTGGTTTCCCCCGGTTCCTCGGCCGCGGTGCAGGAAACGAGGAGTCCGGCGATCGGAAATGTACACCAGACTATAATGTGTTGTAGTATCATAAGTTCACACCAATGAAATCTAGTGATTTCTCGGTACCGCGCCGGCCTCGTCGCTCTAGCCGCCTCCCCCGAACAGGAACGTCATGGGGTCGTCCAGGCGGGCCCGCCACGACGACTCGTTGTGATCGGCGCCCGCGTATTCCCGGATCACGAAGTCCTCGCCTTCGACGAGTCCCTGCTCCAGCAGCCACGCGCGCACGGCCTCGTGGGTCGGGCCGTACTCTCCGTCCAGACCCTCGGAGCCGTAGTCGAACCAGTACCGGGCGCCCTCCGGCACCGTCAGTCCCGCCTCGATGTCACGGATGACGTACGGCGTCTCGTCCAGGCTCTCCCCGGCCTCGCCCTCCAGGACCTGGGCCCACACGGCCTCGGAGAGGGGGAAATGGGTCGACACGCAGCCGCAGGCCCCGAACACGTCCGGGTGATTCGTGACGAGATGGTACGACAGCAGTCCTCCCATGGAGGATCCCATGTGCGCCGTGTTCTCGGGACCCGTCAGCGTGCGGAACTCCGCGTTCACGCGAGGCATCAATTCCTCGATGAGGAAGCGAGCGTAGTCGGACGCACCGTGCCAGGGCGAGTACTCCGGTCCGCGCTCGTCGGTGCTCCAGGCGCCGACCACGATCACGGGCGGGATGACGCCTGTCTCCATCAGCCGCGCGATCGACTCGTCGACTCCCCAGTCCACTCCCGTGTTGGCGATGCGCGGATCGAACAGGTTCTGCCCGTCGCTCATGTACAGGACCGGATAGCGGGCCTCCGCGTTCTCGTCATACCCGGGCGGCAGCCACACCTCGACGTGCCGTGTCGGCCCCAGGAACTCCGATTCGACGTCCAGCCAGTATAGGAGCTGGCCCTCGACTCCCGAGCCCTCCACGTCCTCGATCCACCGCATCGGATCCTTGAACGCGTTGATTTCGTGCGCCGCTTCGACATCTCCTTCGATGGTGAGTCGGTGATTGTCGGGGACGAGGCCGTCCGCGCCGAGCGCCTCGTTGTCCCATTTGCCGAGCGTGAACTTGTACTCGAGCTCCGTGCCGCGTGGTGCCTGAACCTGTGCCGTCCGCTGAATGCCGTCGCCCGTCACGGCCATTCCGTCCGGCCCCCACGGGCCGAGCTCGGGGATATTGCCCGACAAATAGAGCGTACCCGTGCCCTCGGGGACCGTCGTGTGGATCGTCACGGTGCAGCACTCGGCGGCCGACTCTGCCGTGGCCGACGGGTCGTCGGCCTGTTCCTGGCCGGCGCACGATGCGAAGAGAATCAGTGCGGGAAGGGCGAATGCGGTACGCATGGCTAACGTTCCCTGAGATAGGTGAGAATGAGACCGCATGAACCTAATCCGAAGCTCCCCGACGGGAAACGTAGGGTGCCCGGGATCCGGCGGCTCGCGCCGCGCCGAGCGCTCGACGTAGGTTGCCGTTGTCTCTGATCCCCTCACAAACAAGGAGCACGATGACGGACCCACCAGGCGGACCGGCCGTCGGCGTGGATCTCGGTGGCACGAAGATCCAGGCGGCGGTCGTGGATCCCGACGGACGGGTGGTCGAATCCTACCGCGATGCCACAGACGTCGACGGTGGAGCCGCCAAGGTGGCCGCCGACGTCGTTCGCTGCGTTCGGGAGTGCGCACCGGACCTGTCCCACATCGCTACGGTCGGCGTGGGAGTGGCCGGCCAGGTGGACACCGAGTCCGGCCGGGTTCGCTCCGCGCCCAACCTGAGGTGGACGGACTTCCCGCTCGGCCAGCGACTCCAGGAGGATCTGGGGCTCCCGGTGGTGGTCGAGAACGACGTGCGCGCGATCACGTGGGGCGAGTGGCGACACGGGGCCGGGAAGGGGATCGATGACCTGATCGTGCTGGCCGTGGGGACCGGAGTCGGCGGAGGCATCGTGAGCGGCGGGCGACTCCTGGCCGGCGACCGCGGTCTGGCCGGAGAGCTGGGCCACTCGACGCTGGTGGCCGGGGGACGCCGATGCACTTGCGGGCGCAGGGGGTGCATGGAGGCGTACACGGGCGGCTGGGCCATCGCGGAGCGCGCCCAGGAGGCGATCGAGTCCGACCCGGAGGCCGGACGCGGGCTCCTCGAGCGGGCGGAGGGAAGCGACGTCACGGCCCGGCTGGTGAGCGAGGCCGCCGCCGCGGGCGATCCGCTGGCCGCGAAGCTCCTCGACGACACGGGTCGGTACCTGGGCGACTCCATCGTTGGGCTGGTGCATGTGTTCAATCCGCGCCGCATCGTGCTCGGCGGGGGCGTCATCCAGGGAAACCCCGGCCTCGTCGAGGCCGTCGAGTCGGCCATCCTGAAGAGTGCGATCCCCGTCTACACGGAGCGACTCGAAGTCCGGGGATCGGAGCTGGGGGCGTGGGCCGGGGTCATCGGGAGCGCATCGCTCGCCATGGAGCGCCTGGAAGGGAGGGACGCCGTACAGTAGTCGTTCCCGTAACAAACGGGGGAGCGCCCCCGTGGAGCGCCCGTGGTGCCTCCCCCCGCTTACCCCGTTTCGTTCGAGCTGCTGTCAGCCGGCGTTTCCTCAGCTTCCTCTTCGATCTTCCTCCGCGGCTCCAGGAGCTCGTCGCCGTAGAAGATGCTGTACTCGGGACGCGAGCCGATGACGAGGGTCGCGTCGTTGCAGAAGACCGGCTCGGTCTGTATCAGCGGGTCCGCGCCCACCTGGAGCCCTCCGCGCAGGATTCGGAGCCGGACGGAGCTGTTCAGGTGAACGCGCGGGATGTTGTACGTCGTTCGCGAGAATCCGGGGGCGGCGCGCGCCGCCCTGTGGGAGCCGAACGTGATCTGCACGTCCATGGAGCTCTGGTTATCGACGCGGACCGTGACGGTGGCTTCGAGCTTGCATAC